>NZ_JBSUGE010000021.1:0-91845 GCF_054064075.1 Vibrio sp. JZG10 | reverse complement strand
GGACGGATTCGAACCATCGAAGGCAGTGCCGGCAGATTTACAGTCTGCTCCCTTTGGCCACTCGGGAACCCCTCCAGAGGATTTTTATACTTAGCAAGATGTTTTCCCAACTCATCTCCCAAGTGCGGAGCGAATCATAGCAAACTCGCTCAGGCTGTAAAGCGTTTTTCTTGCGTTTTTACGTTGAATGCTGTCTTTTTGGGCAAAGATGGTAGAAAGTCAGCGTTTTGTGTGTCCTTTGAACAGAAGAGAAACGCTCTTTTTACTTGAATTTACACTACTTGACGTTAAACCACGTATCTACTGATAAAATGTAAGCAGTTTAATGACATAAGTTTATTCGTTTAGAAGTCAATATCATGAGCATGAAAGCCACGTTATCGTTATCTGTTTTAACGCTTTCTATATTAATGAGTTCTCCATCAGCTTTCGCAGCTATGCGAGGCTCAGCAGTTACCGTCGTAACTGAACAAGTAGAAACGCACGAGATCAATCAATCCTTATCGCTTATCGGTAAATTAGAAGCGGCGGAGTCTGTGGTTGTTGCATCGGAAGTCGCCGGCAAAGTGAATCAAATCGCTGTTAAAGCGAATCAAAATGTCCAACAAGGTCAGCTGTTAATCAAGTTGGATGATGATAAGGCTCAAGCCGCTTTGATTGAGGCAGAGGCGTACCTTAAAGATGAACAACGTAAGCTAAAAGAGTTTCAACGTTTGGTTAAGCGAAATGCTATCACCCAAACTGAGATCGACGCACAAAAAGCAAGCGTTGAAATTGCACAAGCAAGGCTGGACGCCGCTCAAGCAAATTTGGCCGATCTTCATATTACGGCTCCATTCTCTGGCACTGTTGGTTTCATCGATTTTAGTCGCGGTAAAATGGTTAGCGCGGGTACAGAGCTGTTGACCTTGGATGACCTTTCCGTCATGGAGCTGGACTTACAAGTACCGGAGCGCTATTTATCGATGCTTTCTATTGGTATGGAAGTCATTGCCAAAACCAGTGCATGGGGTGAACAGACGTTTACTGGTCAGGTTACAGGCATTGATACGCGGATCAGCTCAGAAACTCTGAACCTGCGTGTGCGTATTGAGTTTGAGAACCCTGAAAACCGCTTAAAGCCGGGCATGTTAATGAATGCATCATTGGCCTTCCCTGCGATTGAAGCGCCAATTATCCCGGTTCAAGCACTAGAATACTCTGGCACCAAGCGTTACGTATACGTCATCGATGACAACAATAAAGCGACTCGACAAGAAGTCATTCTCGGTGCTCGTGTCGATAACGAAGTCGTTATTGAATCAGGCGTTGAAGTTGGCGACAAAATTGTTGTACAGGGCATCGTTAATATGCGAGATGGTGTTGAAGTTAAGGAAATTGTCGCACCAGGAAAGTCAGAAACAGCTAACGCAACGGGTAATCAAGGTGTTCAAAGCACGCAAGACGAAGCGGCTAAGGAAGCAAACTAATGTTACTTTCTGACGTTTCTGTAAAACGCCCAGTCGCAGCGTTGGTATTGAGTATGCTGCTGTGTGTATTTGGTTTTGTATCCTTTACGAAACTAGCGGTGCGAGAAATGCCGGACATTGAAAGTCCGGTCGTTTCCATTAGTACGCGTTACGAGGGCGCTTCCGCGACGATCATCGAGAGTCAAATTACTTCTGTATTAGAAGATCAGCTTTCAGGCATCAGCGGAATCGATGAGATCAGTTCGACGACGCGAAACAGCAGTTCGCGTATCACGATCACTTTTGAGCTAGGTTACGATCTCAATACGGGTGTTAGTGATGTTCGCGACGCGGTGGCTCGCGCTCAACGTTCGCTACCTGATGAAGCGGACGATCCAATTGTCTACAAGAATAACGGTTCAGGTCAGG
Source organism: Vibrio sp. JZG10 (assembly GCF_054064075.1). Lineage (NCBI taxonomy): Bacteria > Pseudomonadati > Pseudomonadota > Gammaproteobacteria > Vibrionales > Vibrionaceae > Vibrio > Vibrio sp. JZG10. The sequence continues at coordinate 89,968 of NZ_JBSUGE010000021.1, read as the reverse complement.
CCTCCCTCTATATAAATCTCAGTTCTGCAGAGATGGACCGCACTCAATTGACGGATTATGCAGAACGTGTACTGATGGATCGCTTTAGCTTGATCTCTGGGGTGAGCTCCATTGATCTCTCTGGTGGTTTGTACAAGGTGATGTACGTGAAGCTTAAGCCAGAGCTGATGGCGGGGCGCTCAGTCACGGCTTCGGACATTACATCGGCACTGCGAAGTGAAAACTTAGAAAGTCCGGGTGGTGAAGTTCGTAATGACTCGACAGTCATGTCGGTACGGACAGCGCGTAGCTATAACAAGCCGGAAGATTTTCAGTACCTCGTGATTAAAAGGGCAAGCGACAACACGCCTATCTATTTGAAAGATGTCGCTGATGTTTTTATCGGTGCAGAAAACGAAAACTCGACCTTTAAAAGCGATGGCGTCGTCAATGTTAGTTTGGGGGTAGTTCCTCAGTCTGATGCGAACCCGTTAGAAGTAGCAAAATTAGTTCGAGCTGAAGTTGATAACATCCAGAAGTTCTTGCCGGAAGGAACGCGGCTTGCTATCGACTACGATGCGACGGTGTTTATCGAGCGCTCGATAGAAGAGGTGTATAGCACGCTATTTATTACGGGCGGTTTGGTTATTTTGGTGTTGTACATCTTCATTGGTCAAGCTCGTGCAACCTTGATTCCTGCGGTTACGGTTCCGGTATCGCTGATTTCCTCATTCATTGCCGCTTATTACTTTGGCTTTTCTATCAACTTAATTACCTTGATGGCATTGATCCTGTCTATCGGCTTGGTAGTGGATGACGCGATTGTGGTTGTTGAAAACATCTTCCACCATATCGAACGTGGTGAATCGCCTTTGCTTGCGGCCTATAAAGGTACGCGGGAAGTAGGCTTTGCCGTTATCGCGACAACGTTAGTGCTGGTGATGGTATTCCTGCCGATTTCTTTTATGGATGGCATGGTAGGTCTGCTATTTACTGAGTTTTCTGTCTTGTTGGCGATGTCTGTGATTTTCTCGTCTTTGATCGCCCTAACATTAACTCCTGTATTGGGTAGTCAGATTTTGAAGGCGAATGTAAAACCAAATCGATTTAATCAAGTGGTCGATCGCCTATTTAGTAAACTTGAGAGTGGTTACCGCTCATTATTGAAAGGCGCATTGAAAATGCGTTGGGCTGCACCGCTGGTGATTTTGGTGTGTTTGGGCGGCAGTTACTTCTTGATGAACCAAGTGCCAGCCCAGTTGACCCCTCAAGAAGATCGCGGCGTGATGTTTGCGTTTGTACGCGGGGCTGATGCCACGTCATACAATCGTATGTCAGCCAATATGGACATTGTTGAAGACCGATTGATGCCATTACTCGGGCAAGGGTATCTGAAGTCGTTTAGTATCCAAACGCCTGCATTTGGTGGACAGGCAGGCGATCAAACCGGCTTTGTTATCATGATTCTAGAAGACTGGAACGAGCGAGATGTAACAGCTCAGGAAGCGCTTAACAAAGTGCGTGGCGTACTGGCTGGCATACCTGATGTTCGAGTGTTCCCATTCATGCCTGGCTTCCAAGGTGGTTCGAGTGAGCCTGTTCAGTTTGTATTAGGTGGCTCTGATTACGATGAACTTCTCGTCTGGGCTGAAATGTTGAAAAACAAAGCAGAAGAATCGCCAATGATGGAAGGTGCTGAGATCGATTACTCAGAGAAAACGCCAGAGCTATTGGTTACGGTCGACAGACAGCGTGCCGCAGAACTAGGGGTCAGTGTCAAAGACATCTCTGATACGCTAGAAATCATGCTTGGTGGTAAAAGTGAGACGACTTATGTTGAGCGTGGCGAAGAGTATGATGTGTATCTTCGTGGTGATGAAAACAGCTTTAATAATGCTGCGGATTTAAGCCAGATTTATCTGCGAACCAATAGTGGGCAGTTAGTGACGTTAGACGCGGTCACTAAAATTGAAGAAGTGGCAGCTTCTATTCGTCTATCTCACTACAACAAACAGAAATCCATCACTATTACGGCTAATCTGTCAGAAGGCTACACATTAGGAGACGCGCTGAATTACCTTGATCAACAAGCGATAGACAACTTACCAGGTGACATCTCGGTGAGTTATTCTGGCGAGTCAAAAGACTTTAAAGAGAACCAAGCGAGTGTTGCTGTCGTGTTTGCGTTGGCATTGCTTGTGGCGTATCTCGTGTTGGCGGCTCAGTTTGAAAGCTTCGTGAACCCGTTAGTGGTGATGTTTACGGTGCCGATGGGCGTATTTGGTGGCTTCCTTGGCTTGGTTGTGATGGGGCAAGGCATGAACATTTACAGCCAGATTGGCATGATCATGTTGATCGGCATGGTGACGAAAAACGGCATTTTGATTGTTGAGTTTGCCAACCAGTTGCGAGACCGCGGTGTTGAATTCGAAAAAGCGGTTATTGATGCAGCTGCGCGACGTCTACGCCCGATCTTGATGACAGCATTTACCACGCTTGCTGGTGCCATCCCGTTGATTGTATCGACAGGGGCTGGTTATGAGAGCCGTATTGCCGTGGGTACCGTGATCTTTTTCGGGATGGGATTTGCGACATTGGTGACCTTATTTGTCATCCCGGCTATGTACCGATTGATTTCGGCGAAAACACAGGCGCCAGGCCATGTAGAAGCAGAATTGAACAAAGCACTCAGCCACGATACAAAAGGCCGTATTGCTCATCCTTAGCCGCTGTACGTAAAGCTTTGATTGAAAACACCGAACAAAAGTTGTTCGGTGTTTTTTTATATTGAGAGTGATTACTTATAGATCTAATGATTATTTTTGTTTATTATTTCGCCACTTCTTCGAGGGGCACAGGACTCGCTCATCGTATTGACTGAATGTCGGGTCTTGTTAGGTGTCATGCCGGGAAAGCAGCATATACCTATTATTTGAGGTGTTCTCTTGAAAAAAGTACGTGGTAGTTACATGGTAGAAATGGTTTTAGTTGCGGGTGTTATGGCGTTGTTAGCGACCACTGCACTTCCGACGTTAACGAATGCACTAAAAGATCGTCAAGATGGCATTTTACACTCTCTCGATGCCGGGCAACCAAGTAGCCATGTGAATCAAGAGACAACAGAAAAGTTCTCCGCTCAGTAACTGATGACACTCCGTAGATTATAAAACAAGCCGAGGTAAAAACCTCGGCTTGTTTGTATTTCAATTCTGGTAACTTGGTGCTATCTAATGTTAGAAGCGTTTCCCTAAGCTAACTTGCACACCTTCGTAGCTGTCGTAAAAATCTTCAAAGCCCATATCTGCGACATTATAGATGTACTCTGCGCGCAACCAGATGTCTTTGCTCATATCCCAATGGACACCAGCACCGATATTGAATAGTGCTCCTGAATCATCGGTGACTTTTTGTTGGTTTGGAACGTACATTTCTGCCTGAGTCCCTAACGCGGTCACGCGGCCAAACAAAGAAAGTGGCGTATCGCCAAGGTTATCACTGGTCAATACAGCTGATATACCCGCTTGGTAATAGTGCAAATCCAAATCTGTTTTCAGTTTGTCGTTCTTCAGTTCGTTTTGGGAATAGCGAAGCACACCTTCAAACGCAAGGTATTGATTGACATGATAGCCCCAACCAACAGTGATATGTGGTGTGGACCACTCATTGTCTCTGTCTGAGCCAAAATAGGGTGTATCAAAACCGACGTTACCAGTACCCAGATAAAAATAAGATTGATGAGTTTGTTCTTGAGCAGCAAAAGTCGGCACACTGATGGTCAAGGCAGACAATAATAGAATGGCGTTTTTCATAACTTGACGATAACCTTTGTAAAAGACCGTTGTAATGAGTTGTGTTAATATTAATTTAATCAATAAGATAGATGGCGTTTATCATATCAGTTTTTACGCAAAGGTAGTCATTTAGACTGGGAATTGTTGCGCTAAAGCAGACTTCCTAGGCTGGAGAACTTACTATTCGGTATGGTGACTAACGTCAATCAAATAAGAGAGAAGGAAAGGAAAGTGTCTGAATTCAAATATAAAAATCTGACTCAAGAAGAACAAGATAAGTTAGACGCGGCTACATTTCGTCGTTTATTGGCGCATTTAGACGCGAATAAAGACGTGCAGAACATCGACCTCATGATTCTTGCGGGCTTCTGTCGCAACTGCTTTAGCAAATGGTACAAAGCTGAAGCGGAAAATCTCGGTGTGGATTTAGACATTGATGACGCTCGCGAACGTGTTTACGGCATGACTTACGATGAATGGAAACAAAATCATCAGCCAGCGGCAACGCCAGAACAATTGGCGGCGTTTGAAGCGCGTCAGAAAAAGTAATACTCATTTCCAAAAAAACAGCCCGCACATCAGCGGGCTGTTTTTTTACATTCGAATTTACATATTAAGCGGTAATTGGACCGCAACATGCAGGTTCGACACAGCCTTTCGCTTGAATGACTTCAAGTTGCGCGAGGTAAGGTTGAATATCACCGATGTTCTCTTTTACCCATGCTAAGTCGTAATACGTATCTAAGTAACGCTCACCAGAGTCACATAAAAGTGTCACGATAGAGCCTGTTTCACCGCGTTGTTTCATTTCGCAGGCCAGTTGAAGCACACCGTAGAGGTTCGTCCCCGTTGATGCGCCTACTTTACGCCCAATCAGTTGAGAAACCCAATGTGCAGTTGCCACACTGGCAGCGTCTGGAATTTTGCGCATCTCGTCAATAACACCTGCAATAAAGCTTGGCTCGACACGTGGTCGACCGATGCCTTCAATTTTGCTGCCGGTCTCACCTTTTAATGAGTGATTACCTGACTGGAAAGCGTCGTAAAACACCGAGTTTTCAGGGTCTACGACACAAAGTTTGGTGTCGTATTTTTGGTAACGAATAAAACGGCCAATGGTTGCAGACGTGCCACCAGTTCCTGGGCTCATTACTACCCAATTAGGAATTGGGTGATCTTCTAGTTCCATTTGGCTAAAGATAGAGTTCGCAATGTTGTTGTTGCCGCGCCAGTCAGTCGCACGTTCAGCATAAGTAAACTGATCCATGTAGTGACCATTTAACTCTTGGGCCAAACGTCGAGACTCGTCATAAATCTGATCTGAGCGCTCTACAAGATGCGCTTTACCACCGTAAAACTCAATTTGTTCAATCTTTTTACGTGCGGTGGTTTTCGGCATAACAGCAATGAACGGTAAGCCAAGCAAGCGAGCAAAATACGCTTCTGAAACGGCAGTGCTGCCTGAGGACGCTTCAATCACTGTGGTTTCAGGACCAATCCATCCGTTACAAATCGCATAAAGAAACAACGAGCGTGCCAATCGGTGTTTCAGAGAGCCTGTTGGGTGCGTGCTCTCATCTTTTAGGTAGATATCGATACCATCAAGAGAAGGCAGTTCGAGTTTAAATAAATGAGTATCAGCAGAACGTTGAAAGTCTGCTTCAATTTTACGCACTGCATTGTTGATCCAGTTGTGGTCAGTACACATGGCGTCTCTCCTTGGAAATCGATAGATAAGCATTAGATGGGAATAATTTACCTATAATACGAGAGAAAAACTTTGCTATAGTTGCCGGTAATGACTATTTTGATAGAAAAGTTTTCTACACTTCGTGGGTTTTATAGGATGATTTTGGATCGGGTCGATAAGCAGCTGCTTGCGTTGTTACAAACCGACAGCACCTTGTCATTAAATGAGTTAGCAGAGCAGGTAAATCTGACAACGACGCCATGTTGGAAGCGTTTGAAAAGGTTGGAAGAAGAAGGCTACATCGAAAAGCGCGTGGCGTTACTGAGTGCAGAAAAACTCGACCTGTCTTTTATCGCTTTTGTTCAGCTAAAAACCATCGATCACTCCGAAGATTGGTATCACCACTTTGTCACAACAGTGAGTGATTTCCCTGAGGTGATGGAGTTTTATCGTATGGCCGGCGAGTATGACTACATGATGAAAGTGCTAGTCAAAGATATGAAGTGTTTTGACGAGTTTTATAAGCGCTTAGTTAATAGTGTAAAGGGACTGTCTAATGTGACTTCAACATTTGCTATGGAATCCATTAAATATACGACTGAGTTACCACTTCTCAACTAAATAGCTTTATACGAATTTTATTTAATGGTTACTCTATCTGTTAGCATTTTAAATGTTAACAGGTAGCAGGGTTATTCTAACTAGGTTACTTTTTACTGGGTTGGAATAAATATAAACGATATTTATTCTCTCTTCTATTTTCGCATTAAATGTTTGTTTTTTATCCTTTATTAAGCGCCCATACAGCAAAACGCATGAAAAAATAACGCAATTTTTTCTCTTTATTTTTCGTGTTTTATTTTTATTGAATATTCATTTTTACTAAATTAATTAATTGGTTTAATTTAAACGTTTGCTTAGTGTTGTTTTGTGTATTTTAGTCACCGCTTCTGAACATTTCTTTTTATGCGTAATACAGTAGCAAATACTTAAGTAATAAAGTACTCAAAAATGGATATAGTGATTAATAAAACATCGTATTATTATCGCTAGCACTTATTTGTGACAAAGTGTTTCTAAAAATGAACAGAAAATATTATTTGCTTTTTCTCGCGGCTTTACTCGCTGGTTGTGGTGGTGGAGGTGACTCTAAAACGAACAATACAAAGACACCAACTACTATAACAAAGCAGAGCCGTCCACAGTTAAAAGCTGAAGACACGGTATTGAAGTTTGAGGGCGTGGGAACCGTTACAGAGGCAAAATTGAGCAATGTACATGGCTCGGTGTCTTATCAAGTCATTGACTCTAATCCGCTAAATGTTGTGAAAATTAATGACTCTGGAATGCTACAAATTTTGCGTCCAGGAACGGCAACAATTCTGGCTACGGATAGCAGTTCTGCTTATGAATCCTCTGAAGCACGATTTTCTATCACTGTGGAACGAGGTATTAACACAGACCTTTCGGTTAGTGATCTAAACTTTAATGCAATCGAATCTGAAGGGAAAGCGCTGACCGTTCGTGGCCAAAAAGGTGAATTGAGTTATGAAGTAGAAAGTGGTCATAACTTGATTCGGGTTGATGAGAACGGTTCGGTATATTCATTAGGCTCAATTGGTCAGGCGTCGGTACTGATTACTGACTCAGGTAACGAGCTTTATCTGCCGAAGCAAGTTCGCGCAACGGTGAAGCTTCATGGAGTAGCATCCGGGCAACTTCAATTCGCCTTGCTGGAAGACGAATATAGAAAAGGGCTGACGTTAGAACCTGCACGTTTAGATAAAGCTCAAACGCAAAGCATCACATACAAAATCATTCGCAGCGAACCAGACAACAAAGTTGCCGAGTTACTCAACCCTGAGTCAGGTGTGCTCCTTGTTCATAATGTTGGGCAGTTAACCGTTGAAGCGACAGCAACTTACAGCGATGCCTTTTTAGATAAGCAGCAAACGGCGCAATTTGTTGTGGATGTAAAACAAGGTCAACGCGAAGCAATCAGCGTAGCGGATGTTGTGAAAACTTATGAGGAAGGTGGCCGAATTTTCCCTAAGGTGACGAACGCTCGCGGCGACTATTCACTGCGAATTATTAGCGGCACAGATGTTATCGCTAAATCTATGAGCAGTGAAGCACTGCTGATCAAAGGTGTAGGTACGGCTGAAGTTGAAATCTACGAGCATGAAATGCGTAATTATCCTGCAAGCAAAGCTCGCTTCAATGTTGAAGTTAATCGCGCGCCTCATCCAGTGATGAACGACATTGAAATGTCGCTTATTTATCAGCCTAGCCTCTCAATTCCTTTGGCATTTTCAGGACAAAAAGGCAACGTAAGCCTAGTCGGCAGTTTACCGGACGGTTTAAGAATGACCGATGGCAAATTAGAAGTAGAGACGGCTGGTGAATATAGTCTTAAGTTTGAAGATGATGGTGGGGATTTATATCAACCAATTCAGTTTAATGTAGTCATCAAAGTAGCGAAAGCTGCGGGACAAGCCATGGTGACACAAGATTATGAAATGGTGTATAGCAAAGACTATAGCTTTGATCTTCGTCGTGACTTTGGTTTAAGTACAAGTAACGATCATGTAGAACTCGTTGATAACACTGCTACAGATGTTATAGAGGTTACTGCGGATGGACGTGCCTATGTTTACAAAGCGGGTAAAGCGACGTTAACAGTTCGCAGACAGGAGAGCGCGAATTATACTGCGGGTCCAGATCAGAAAGTGTACGTTAATATTCTGAGTGCGCCGAGTCGGATTGATGTGCAATCCGATGTGGAAGATACTTGGAAAACCAGCCAGCCTTATGTTCAAAAACCGACCATCTCTGGTACGGTTGGCGAAGTTTCGTATCGATTTGCAGAAAATGCAGCAACGGATGTGGTTTCCCTAGACAGCAAAACGGGCGAGATGCGCATCCTCAATGCTGGCAGCACAAGAGTTGTTGTGTCGGATGCAGGGGACGATAAATTTACTCCGGGTGAAAGCAGTTTCTCTGTAACGATCAAACAGGGCACAAACCCTGTATCGATTGCTTATCCAACGGTAGACTTTTCAGCGGGTACTATTATCTCACCAGTGATGAGTGGAGGAGAGGCGAAAGCCAGCTATCGTCTTATTAACCAAAAAGATCCTGTGGTTGAGTTAGTCTCTTCTGAAACGGGGCGTTTGAAGATTTTGCACGCAGGCGAGTACCAATTAGAAGTGACGCTAACTGCACGTAACTATACAACTAAAACCGTATTGGTTAACGGCACCATTAATAAAGCGGATCATCCCGGTCTTACCACGAAACTTCAAACCGTTGAGTTTACGCCTTTCAAGGCAATTGACTTAGATTTCGGTAGAACGGTTGGTACTCGCACTTACTCATTTGGCGATACTGTGAGCAAAGATCTTGCTACGTTAGACAATGCGAATGCTGAGTTGACGCTAACCAATTACTCTCAATACCATTCTATTGCGCTAGATATCTCTGAGAGTGAATCGCGAGATTACAAAGCGTTACCAAGAACAAAAGTCACGGTTAGTGTCGATTTGGCAGAGTCGGGTGTTGCAGATAAATACACACAACTTAATAGCGAACAAACCGTTATTGTGAGCACGCTTAGTGCCCCACAGTTTGCCAATTTAGAAGAGAGTGAATTTGGTATCTTGGGTTCGCGTTCGGTACGTGAACCGACGGATGACGAGTTGCAAAAATACGGTAAAGGTAAGGTTGTGCTATTTATGTTTAAGCCAGTTGGTAGCGATGACCGAAGACAAGAAAAGGCAGCGTGGGTGCATGTTGCTCGATTCGATGGATGTACATCAGAGCTATTTGCTGATGACCTTAAGCCTTTTAATGCAATTGGTTATGATGATCCAGGGTATTGCACCAGCGGTAGCACTATCCGTATGACTCGGTTCTTAGTGATTGATGATTCTAATTTGGAAGACATAGAGTATGAGTTGGCTGCACCAATCATTACTTACCGTCGAGGGGTGCGTGAATTTTTAGCAACGGATAAAGGTGGATTCTATGCTGACCCAAATGTCGTTTACGGGAAAAGCGAATACGGTTACCCGAAATCACTTTACGAATGGTCGGTCATTACTATGAAGTATCAACCGAATTAATCATCGTTTGATACCCACTAAAAAGGAGTGCTGAGCACTCCTTTTTGCGTCTTATGCGCACGGGTTACTTCGTGTAGCGCATGACTCCTTCTTGCACTGCGGTTGCCACTAAATGACCTTGCTGGTTATAGATTTCGCCACGCACTAACCCACGAGTATTACTCGCTGTTGGGCTTTCTATCGCGTACAACAGCCATTCATCCATTTTGAACGGACGGTGGAACCAGATTGAATGGTCAATGGTGGCAACTTGGAAGTTTGGCGTCATTAATGACACTTCATGTGGGTGCATTGCTGTCACGAGGAATCCCCAATCTGATGCGTAGGCCAACAGGTACTGATGAATAAGCAGGTTCTCTGGCATTTCACCATTGGCACGAATCCAAAGATACTGTTTAGGCTCTGCTTTTTTGGGTTTTAGGGGGTTGATGACCGTAACAGGACGAGTTTCAATTGGCTTTTCACCACAAAATGTTTTGCGTAGTCGCTCTGGCAGAAATTCGGCTATATGGCTAGCAAGCTCACTCTCAGAGGCGAAGTTTTCTGGGCCAGGAATGTCTGGCATTTCCTTTTGATGATCAAACCCAGGTTGATCGCCATGGTAAGACGCCGTTAGGTAGAAAATAGGGCGTCCATTTTGAATCGCCTTAACGCGTCTGGTGCTGAAGCTACGGCCATCCCTTAGGTTTTCTACATCATAAATGATGGGCTTTTCTGGATCTCCAGGGTACAAAAAATAGCTATGGAAGGAGTGTACCGCGCGTGTTTCTTCAACGGTGTAGCGCGCAGCAGAAAGCGCTTGCCCAATCACTTGGCCACCATACACTTGAGGCAAACCTAGGTTTTCACTTTGGCCACGAAACAAGCCTTCTTCTAATTTTTCGAGTTGTAGTAGGCTGAGCAATTCTCGTAATGGTTTACTCATTGTGTCTCCTCACCGTTGTCTTTCACTCCAACTTACCTCAACAGTCTCACTCTTGTGAAGTGCCATAGTTAAGAACTATTGAGTAACTTAGAAATAGTATTGTTCCGATTATGAAACAAAATCAATTGTTTGATAAATTCTAACTCAGTCAAACTATTGTCAAATAAACTGACAGGAAGCAGACAGTTTTATATTCCACGCCTATAATTGCTCCGGTTTAATACTCTTTTCGAGGAAGATATGAAAAAAACACTACTGCTTGTTACTTCTTTACTCTTTGGGGCTGCGTTAGTGGGTTGCCAAACTTCTCAAAATACAGAAATGGAATCTGCAGAGGCGTCAATGAAGACGATTACAGGTACAGTGGCTTACCGTGAGCGTATTGCTCTGCCGCCAAACGCAGTGGTTACCGTCGCGTTAGAAGATGTGTCTTTGGCTGACGCGCCAGCAAAAGTACTAGCAAAGCAGACATTCGAAACGGAAGGTAAACAAGTTCCTCTTTCTTTTGAGCTGAACTACGATAACAATGAAATCAAACCAAACCATCGTTACAGCGTTCGTGCGCGTATTGAAGTGGATGGTAAATTGCGTTTTATCAGCGATACACATAACGGTGTAATCACAGATGAAGCACAAACTCACCAGTTGGATATTCGTCTAGTTGGTACGCGTTAATATCAAACTCAGCGAACAAAAAATGGCAGCCTAAGGCTGCCATTTGTATTTTCTTAGCGAAATTTTTCCAATCTCAGATACTTCAATTCCTTCGGCTTCTAATTTCTTTGTTTGTCGTTCTAAATTACTGCCTTTTAAGGATATTTTTCCTTGACTATTTATCACTCTAAACCACGGGAGTTTGCTGTCCTCTGGCAAATTACCAAGCGCCTTACCAACATGTCTTGCGTAGCCCGGGTAACCTGCCATTTTTGCGATTTCCCCGTAGGTGGAGACTTTTCCTTTTGGAATTTGGTGAATTACAGCAAAGATTTGCGCTAAAAATTGGTCCATACTCAAAAGTGTCTATTGTGGATTACTAAGGAATGGTAAACCATCGGACTTGTATATTGCTAACGGTTCTTAACGTTTATATTGCCCGCGATTGACTTTTGTTGATCACATTTTCTCTTCAGTCGTGCCGTATGTTAATGAGCGTTAAAAAGCATAAAACAAACACAAGCTAAGCTTGAATCTAGACCCTCTCAACGACTTTTAATCCCAGTTTTTGCCGTTGAGTTACCAAGTAGGTGGGGAAGCCAGGAGGCGCTATGATTTTATCGACACTTCAATTTTTCATTACGACTTTACTCGCAGTGGTGTGCGTTCGAGCGATGAGTTTGAGCGAGGGAGATATTCCTGTTCTTGCACTCATGATCCCGGCGTTGTGGATCTTGCCACAAGGCGGGTTTGCAGGCTTGGTGTTGCTGGGCGCAATGATGGCTTTTGGCGCTACGCTCTCAATGCAACCAATCGCGCTATCGATTGGTATTTTGATCCTTTTCCCACTTTTAATGGTAGTGTTCTCTCGTAGAAGTTCGTTGGGCGTTCTGCTCACCGCAGGCCTAATCGTACTTACTCTACAAGTCGGTATTATGGTCACGCAACAAGGTGGGAAGCTAGATGGCTCCGCTTGGGTTACAGTGGTTCAAACTGTCGCTGTCATGGCGATGTGGTGGTCTGCTGTACATTGGACCCCATCCAATAAGCACAGCTGGTGGCCGATGCTGTTGTTGTTCCCATTATGGATTGCTGGCTTGCCATATGCCGTTCTTGTGGCACTGAGCGTGACAGGAATGCTGGCTTCAATGGAAACCCTCGCGAAGCTTAAACACTCCATTCGTTGGAGTAAACTATTGTGCTGGACATTACCGACTGTTGGCTTTGCTGCCTTAGTGGTAAGTCCGACTACAGATGTACCAAACCCTGTTTTTGTTGTTTGGATCTGTTTGTTAGGAACGGCTTGGATGACGGACTATATCTTACGTAGCAGCGATGAACAGGCAGAATTATGAGTATTTCGTCAGGTAAAAAGTGACACGTGCGGCAGACTATCGAATTGGTTGTGGAACAAAATGAAGATTAGTATATGTTCTTCATTTCATATTTACTAAACTTCCAATAATAATAACCACAATATAAGTGGTTGATTTAAGATAAGTTTGTCATGACTACCTTTGCTCGAACACTGTTGCTTTTTACTTGTTGCCTACTGAGTTTGAATGTAAAAGCTGAATCACCTTTAATTGCTCATTATAAAGTTGCGACAGAAGCGGATGATGTCGTCACCCGTGTTCTTTTTAATGCTGCATCGAAAGAGTTCGGCTTTACCGTTCAATATGTGAACTATTCCAGCTTTGATGCCATTCTAAATTCCGTCGCGAATGGGGAAGCGGATTTTGCTGCGAATATCACTTACACAGAAGAGCGTGCTCAACGCTTTAGTTACTCCCGCCCAACTAATATCGAATATACCTACCTTTTTGGTTTAAAAGACTCGACGTTGAGTGACATTTCACGAGTTGGCGTCCCTAAAGATACGGTTTATGCCGAATTACTTAAACAATACTACCCGGAGCTAAAACAGGTCTCTTATCAAGGTCATGACCAAGCGGTAACGTTACTGAGATCAGGCGTTGTTGAAGGCGTAGTCGATGCCATCAATCAGCTTAAGCCGATGCTGCTGGAGGGCTTTGACGCTAAGATGTTGAATGATCAGATTTCGATAAAGCCAGTATCGATCATCAGTAAAAAAGATCATCATCTCGAAGAGTTGGATACGTTCGCTACGTTTATTCATGGGGAAGGAGTGCAAAAGCAACTTCGTGAAGAAATCTCCCAGTATCAATTTGAATTAAGGCGAGCGGCATTGCGAGAATCTATTCGCTTATTACCTCTTGATTTCAGTGAGCCTATACGGATCAAGCTCGAATCTATCTTTCCATATGTTGTTTACAACGAAGACGGCAGTATCGAAGGGATGACGGCAGATGTCGTCCTGAGAAGCTGTGAGATCTTGGCATTAAACTGCGTGATCATTAGTGAGCCAAATGAAAGTTGGGGTTCCATGTATCATGAGTTTATGCAGGGGAATTTTGAAATTTTAGCGCCGTTAACGGTCAGTCGCGAGCGACATGAATTTAGTTACTTTCCCAAGCCCCATTACTCACCAGCATCCGTTATGGTCAAGCGTTTAGGTTACAAGCCGAACACTTACTCTCATGTGTCACAGTTGATCTCTGAGCGGATTGGCGTGGTTGCGGACGACTTTTTCGACCAAATGATGACGCAACTTTTACCGCTAAAAGAGCTGAAACGTTATCGTACCCAACAAGAACTCATTCAGGGTTTATTGAATGAAGAGGTCGATTACATTCCGATGGATACCGCGATGCTCAACCACTTTTTACGTCTGAGCGAGTTGGTTCCGATAGAGCAGGACACGGCGATTGGTGAGTTTTACCAGTCACAACTTTCTGTTGGATTGGTGGCGAACGAGAAAGGTGCCATGCTTGCTCCTTTTTTCAGTCGAGCGATAGCGATGTTGGAAGTTGATAAGATCATTGCCCAGTACGACCTGCGCCCAGATTGGCGTACCGCGCTTGAATATGAGGTTCGGCTGGCGACGCAAACACAGGCTGTGTTTGTCTTTGTATTGTTGTTTGCGATTTGCGTTTCGCTTTATCTTTACCGTCAATCGAATACCGACAATTTAACGGGGTTAAGAAATCGCCGCGCGTTGCAAGTAAAACACCGAAAAGGCGTAAACAAAGAGCTATCCATACTTTACTTGGATATTAACCACTTCAAACGAATCAATGATACGTACGGTCACCGTGCTGGTGATGAGGTGTTGCAATTATTGGCGCTAAAAATTCATTATGTATGGTCAGGAAAAAGTTACCGGATAGGGGGAGATGAGTTCATACTGTTGGGCTATCCGACTCAAGCAGAATTAAATAGGGCAATGAAAGAGCTCAGCAGAATTGATGTAAAAGGCAAACTGTGTAGTGAGTTAGAGTCTGTGGGTATCTCTATCGGTGTCTCTGCAAAAAGAGAACAGCACATGAGCTTAGAGCAAGCCATGCATTTAGCTGATGAAGATATGTATTCAAGTAAGCAGTCAACACGCCGTTATCCTTCTTCGCATCGTTACGTGGCTCAATCATAGAGGAATGAATTGATCGAGTTTTGTCCAAACGGTAATGAAATGACGAAATTCAAGGCTTTTGCTCTTGCATTATGAGGGCTGATACTGAATAATCGCCCCATCGATTGAGGCAAGTCCTCTCGAAAAGAATTATGGGGCTCTGGTCCTCTCGCAACAATAGCTCGTGAACTCGGTCAGGTCCGGAAGGAAGCAGCCGCAGCGGGTGACTTGTGTGCCGGGATGTGGCTGGGGTCCCACCCTTTAAAAGCCCTGCGTATATCGCAGGGCTTTTTTCGTTTTTGAACCCTCTTTTACTGCGTTTGCTCTTCAAAGTCTTCTGATGAATCAAGTTTCTTGAGGTTATTTAGGTATAATTTATAATCTCACGCGCTTGATACCGAACTGTCGTGAAGATTGTTTCGAGTACATTCGCCGAATAACCATTTTCACCTGGGATACTTTAATGATTTCAAAAAACCAATTAAAACTGCTTCGTGCTTTAGGTCAAAAGAAACAGCGTAAAGCGCATGGCTTATTCCTAGTTCAGGGTGAAAAGAACGTTTTAGAGCTGGCAAGCAGTTCATTAAAGGTGAAGCATGTCTTCGCAACCGAGGCATTTCTCGAACAAAACGCTAGTGCGCTAAGTGGTTTTGATTGCATTGAAGCATCGCTTGACGACCTGACCAAAGCGAGCACTCTCGTGAGCAATAACGCGGCCATTGCAGTGGTTGAAATCCCGAGTGTAAAAGTGCCTCAAGCAAAAGGCTTGATGATTGCGCTAGATGGTGTATCTGACCCAGGTAATCTAGGAACGATTATTCGTGTCGCAGACTGGTATGGCATCAAGCACATTATTGCGAGTACAGATTGTGCTGATCCGTATAACCCTAAGACGATCAGCGCGACCATGGGCAGTTTTGGCCGCGTACAAGTGAGTCTGGTTGATTTGCCAAGTTACTTAGAAGAAGCCAATTTGCCAGTTTATGGCGCGTTTCTGGAAGGGGAGAGCGTTCATAAAACGGAATTCGCTGCTGAAGGTATTTTGTTGATGGGCAGCGAGTCCCACGGCGTACGTGAAGAAGCTGCGAAGCTCGTGACAAATAAGATCACGATTCCGGCATTTGGTGGTGCTGAGTCGCTGAATGTCGCAATGGCAACCGGTATTATTTTAGACAATATGCGTCGACATCATTGTTAATGTAACTATGCGCCAATATTGAAGCCAGTCAATTTGACTGGCTTTGTTGTATTTACCACCTGTTAAAAATGAGCCCATTTGCAAGTTGTACTCAATTAAACAACAGTGAATGCCGATGATGACTTAATTTTGATTCAGATCAATAGGCTGCACCTATAAATAAAATTACTCATTTCCATTTAGTAAATTCAGGAAATTAGGCGACACTTATCTAAAGGCCGCAATAAAATGCCCTTAAGGAGATAAGAATGCATTCATTAAAAGTAAAAGATTACATGACGTTGCAAGCGGTGACCTTCACTAAAGATATGTCACTTTCGGCTGCTTTGAATAAAGTCATGCAAAGCGTCACATTAGGTGGCCCCGTCATTGATGAGAATGAAAAGGTAGTTGGATTCTTATCAGAACAAGACTTGTTAGATAAATTGGTGAAAGCGAGTTATCACTGCCAAGACACGCATACCGTTCAAGAGTGTATGCATGACGATGTTTTATCTGTTTCTCCAGACATGTCAGTGATTGAGTTGGCTGACATGATGAAGATTGGTAAGCCAAAAATGTATCCAGTGGTTGACGGTAAAGGTAAATTGGTTGGCGTTATCACTAGGCGAGATGTGCTGCGCGCCATCGGGATGACTTTAAATGAGTGTTTTAAGCATCCAGTTTAACCTTTTTGATCAAATATCATAGGTGCTTGATTTTAAATAAGTCATTTGGAAAGACGCTTCGGCGTCTTTTTTATTTTCAATCGACGAGTTTTTAAAAAATCACCTTGACCTTGGAGCTAGCTCTAAGGTTTATCCTTAGTCATAGGCAAAGAGCCTACACCAATAAGGAAAATAAATTATGTGTACGAAACATCAAGGTTGCCAATCTAGCAAAATCAAAACTGCGGTGCCGCTTGGCGCGAGCGAGTCGTGCTGCGCACCAGTGAAATCTTCACTCAATATTTCTCAAGCTGGCGTAGAAGTGTCCGAAAGTTCATGTTGCAGCGGAGGGAGCTGTAGCGCCGACCCTGGTGAGGAAGAAGAGCCCTCAAGGGAGAATGATTCCTCAATTCGAAACTCGTGGCTTGTGTCAGGTATGGATTGCCCTTCATGTGCGCAAAAGCTTGAGAAGGCTATTACGTCTTTGGAAGGTGTTAACCAAGCAAAAGTCTTATTTGCAACAGAAAAACTGGTTGTCGATTTTGACGATCGCGAGCTGACCTCTACGATAGAGCATACAGCCCAACAAACAGGTTTTCCGCTTTCTTTACTCGATGCTCCAAAACCAAATACCGCAACGAAGGGCTGGCGTGGGGTAGTAAAAGACAACATTCAAATTCTCTCTATTGCTAGTGCGATGGTTGTCGCGGCAATAATTTCTAAGATCGATCCTCAAATAAGCACTTGGTTATTCACGTTGACCTGTTTACTGGGTTTATACCCAATTGCGCTTAAAGCGTTCAAGTTGGCGCGTAGCGGTACGCCTTTTGCGATTGAAACGTTAATGAGTGTGGCAGCGATCGGCGCTTTATATTTAGGTGAAACCGCTGAAGCGGCAATGGTGTTATTGCTTTTCCTTATTGGTGAAAAGTTAGAAGCATATGCATCATCCCGCGCTCGAAGTGGTGTCCAAGCGCTAATGGACTTAGTCCCAGAAAATTCAATTTTAATTGTTGATGGTGAGCGTAAAGAGGTGCCTGCAGCTCAGCTTAAGCCGGGGGATATTATAGAAGTTGCACCCGGTGGTCGTTTGCCAGCGGATGGTGTGTTGCAAGATGCGCTTGCAAGTTTTGACGAAAGCGCGTTAACGGGAGAATCCGTTCCCGTTGAGCACCAAACGGGTAGCAAAGTGATGGCCGGGGCTGTAGTTGTCGATAAAGTCGTTCGTTTACAGGTGACTTCTCGTCAAGGCGAGAATGCGATTGACCGAATTCTCCATTTGATTGAAGAAGCAGAATCTCGTAAGGCACCATTAGAACGTTTTCTGGATAAATTCAGCCGTTGGTATACGCCGCTGATGATGTTGGTGTCCTTGATGGTTATCGTCACGCCACCACTGTTGTTTGCTCAACCATGGGAAACGTGGATTTATCGAGGACTTGCCCTGTTACTGATCGCCTGTCCGTGTGCGTTGGTTATTTCAACGCCTGCAGCGATTACTTCTGGCTTGGCGGCTGCGGCGAAGCGGGGGGCATTAATCAAAGGTGGTGCGGCGCTTGAGTTGCTTGGTAATGTGGAGTCCGTCGCATTTGATAAAACCGGTACATTGACGCAAGGTAAGCCGCAGGTGACCGACGTCTTTGCTTTTGATGTAGATGAAGACAAGTTACTTAGCCTGACAGCCTCAATCGAAGTTGGCTCAAGCCATCCTCTCGCGGTTTCTTTAGTTAATAAAGTGCAACAGCAGGGGCTTCCTATTCCTGAAGCGCTAGATAAAACCGCGCAAGTGGGCTCTGGTGTCACTGGTTACGTCGATGGGAAAATAGTCCAAGTAGTCACGCCTTCTAAGGCCGATTTCCCATTTTCTCAAGAAACCGAAGAGCGAGTGGTGACGTTGGAACAACAAGGTAAAACGGTTGTCATTGTGCGTTATGATTACGAGGTCATTGGCGTGATTGCATGGCAAGATACATTGCGCCCAGATGCCCAAGAAGCTATCGCTACGTTGAAGGATCTTGGGATAACGTCGGTGATGCTAACCGGTGACAACCCGAGAAGTGCTGAAGCAATGGCGACCAGAATAGGCTTGGATTATAAAGCAAGCTTATTACCAGCAGATAAAGTGCATTACGTCGAGAAACTATCACAGCAACACACCGTTGCAATGGTGGGAGATGGTATTAATGATGCGCCAGCGATGAAAGCTTCGAGTATCGGTATTGCGATGGGAGGCGGTACGGATGTTGCGCTGGAAACGGCCGACGCGGCATTAACGCACAATCGTCTGATTGAGTTACCTGCCATGATAGAACTATCGCGTGCGACGTTAAGCAATATTCGTCAGAATGTTGCGTTAGCGCTTGGTTTGAAAGGCGTTTTCTTGGTGACAAGTTTACTGGGCATTACGGGTCTATGGGTGGCAGTATTAGCCGACAGCGGCGCAACTGCACTGGTTACGTTAAATGCGTTGAGATTGCTCCGTTTTGAGTCCAAGCAGGCCAAGTGACCTACCTAACTAGCTAATAAAAAGCCCGAGGCATTCGTGTCTCGGGCTTTTTTAACCGTATCGACGAAATCTAATAAGATGTTTTAGTTTGTTTTTGAAATCACGCATCGCTATGCAACAAAATGAGCCAAACTCCCCAAAAGTGTGATCATTGCTTGTTTTGGGTGAAATTATAGTTTCATTACATTTTCTCATTGTGATTGTGATCACTCTATGTTGGTGGAAGGTTCGCTACAGTGCATTTGTACCCAATAACTGATTAATGAGCTTATTGTTCATAAAATAAGCCACAATAAGGAGCGACTTATGTCTCAAGCTGTATTTCATTTAGGTGTTACTGAAGCTGATCTTAATGGTGCGACTCTAGCCATCATTCCTGGTGATCCAGCGCGCGTTCAAAAAATCGCAGAACAAATGGAAAACCCAGTATTTCTAGCAAGTCACCGTGAATACACGCTATACCGTGCCGAATTAGACGGTAAACCTGTTGTGGTTTGCTCTACAGGTATTGGTGGCCCTTCTACCTCTATCGCAGTTGAGGAACTCGCGCAGCTTGGTGTTCGTACTTTCCTACGTGTGGGTACAACTGGTGCAATTCAACCGCATGTAAACGTAGGTGACATGATCGTAACGACGGGGTCAGTTCGCCTTGACGGTGCGAGCCTGCACTTTGCGCCAATGGAATTCCCAGCAGTTGCTGACTTTGAAGTAGCAACTGCAATGAAAGCGGCAGTAGAAGAGTCTGGCGCTGCGGTTCACATGGGTGTGACGGCTTCAAGTGATACGTTCTACCCAGGTCAAGAGCGCTACGACACGTTCTCTGGTCGCGTTGTTAAGCGTTTCCAAGGTTCTATGCAAGAATGGCAAGACATGGGCGTACTTAACTTTGAGATGGAGTCTGCAACATTGCTAACAATGTGTGCGAGCTCTGGTCTAAAAGCAGGTTGTGTGGCGGGTGTAATCATCAACCGTACACAAAAAGAGATTCCAGATTATTCAACTCTGAAAGAGACGGAAGCTCGTTCAATTAAGGTGGTAGTAGAAGCAGCGCGTAAAATGCTGTAAGCCGCGATAATTGGCATTTTAAACAAACGGAAAAACCAGAGGCACGCCTCTGGTTTTTTTCTACCTATCTAAACCCACACTTAAAAATTAGGTATGAAAAAAGCAGCCTGTAACGCTGCTTTTGATCATTTTGAATTCTAGTTCTTATCACTGATACTAGATCTCGTCCGAGCCGCCTGCGTCTTTAAACCAAGCCGTTAGGTGCGTTCTTAAATCTTTAAGCTCATCAGGGCCAATCAGAGCTAGCCCCAAATCTTCTGCACGAGTAATGTCATTGTGACGAAGCGGTCGGAAGCTCACCAGCATTGCACGTGCTTGTAAACCACCTAGTAGATCTCTGAGGGATTCTAGCTTGTACAAGGTGTCATCGCCGTCATCTCGCATGCCTTTGGTTTTACACTCAATGATGTGGAGCTTGTTGTTTACCACTGTTGCAACATCCAACTCATTGCGTACTTCACTTTCACCAAGTTTGCGATAAACCTGAACATTCAAAGAGCGATCTTGAATCGTCGGCATCGTATCTTGAATTTGCTTGACCGTGCTGTGTACCAGAGTCTCTAACCATTCACCGTTTGAAAAGCGGCGTGCATCTTCATCTGCAAACGTTAGAACGCCATTCTCATAAGTGGCGATTTGCGCTTCCACTAAGTCCGAAAGCAGCATGTTGAGCTCACGGTAGCCTTGTTGCTTTTCAGAAAGCTCCACATCAAGTTTTTGCTCTTTGCGGCATGTGGTTGCAAGGTAGTTAAGAGTCGCTAAGCCTGGACCAAGTTCAAGCGCATTTGAGGCCCAGCGTTCACCAAGTTCATACAGTTTTTTATCAAGAAGAGGAGGTAAATCAACGTGGTGGAACTCGCCGCGTGCGCCGAAGATAGTGAGGTAGTCAGCAATCGTAATGTGGTCTTCGACTTGAGTATCTTCTTTGCCATCTGGGTATAACCAGCAAAGCTTATCGCTACTTGGCTCAACCACAAAAATTGGCCAGCGATAGGTACGGAAAACCTCGTACACAGACAATAAGCGATGACGAAGACCGCAACTGGCGTTCAATTTCACATCTTCGCCGCGCTTATGGAGATCTTTTGCCAGTTTTTGAATCGCTTGTTTGATCAGCGAAGTATTGACGGCGGATGGGATTTCAAAAAATTCGGAAGTAATGTCTCGTTGCTCTAAAACGGCACTCAGTCGGTCAAATATATCTAACTGGCTCTTGTCTCCGATGAAGACGATATGTGTGCTTAGCGTACGATTATCTAATAGAGGAGTGACCAATCTCACTGGGTCTTGGTCGATAATACCAACATGAACAGCCATAGATTTTCCTTTTTATGAGGCCGCTCGAAAAGAGATGTGCAAGGGGATGAGCTGGCCATATTAATCATATGTAGACATGGCTGATAAAAAACAAGGGCGACTTAACAAAAAGTCGCCCTTATACAGTTGATTGCACTAATTAATGCTCAAATTTATAAATTATTTATAACTTAAAGCGGTGAACCAATTCATTCTGCTGATGAGCCAAGTGAGTCAGGGATTCACTGGTCTGTGCGATGCTCGACATAGCTTGGAAGCTTTCATCGGCGATACTATTGATATCTTCAATACTGCGTGCAATGTCTGCTGAGGTTTCACTTTGCTCTGCTGCCGCTTGCGAAATATGCGTACTCATTTGGCTGATTTCGATGATTAGCGCTTGAATCTCTTCCATTGAGCTGTTCGCTTTTGATGCTTGCTCAACAGACATCTCCATATCGCTCATACAGCTTTGTATTACTTGATTTGCTGACTGAGAGCTGGATTGCAGATTACTGATCATCGATTCAATTTCAGTGGTGGACTGAGTGGTTCTGGATGCAAGCACACGCACCTCATCGGCCACTACCGCAAAGCCGCGACCTTGTTCGCCAGCGCGAGCCGCTTCAATTGCTGCATTCAATGCCAGTAGGTTAGTTTGTTCAGCAATGTTGCGAATCACATCGAGGATAGAACCAATTTGACCACTCATTTTTTGCAGTTCAGAGACAGCGGAAACGGATTCGTTCAAACGCGTTTCCAGTTGATTTATGGTCGAGATATTGCTGCTCATGACATTTCTGCCTTCTTCAGAGGCAGATTCGACACGCTGCACCATTTCTAGTGAGCCTTGTGCACTTTGAGCGACTTCTTGCACTGAGTGAGACATTTCCGTCATTGCGGTCGCAACGTTTGCTGTTTGCTCGCGTTGTGAGCTTAATTTGCTTTGCGCTTGCGAAGACGTGCTTTCGTTTGTTGCTGCGGTCGAAGATAGGTTCTCTGACGCTTCGTTGAGTTTCACTAAGATCTCGTGAAGACTGTCGGCTAGTGAGTTAATGTGTCCACTCACTCGGCTGAACTCGTTGTTATAGCGAATATCGATACGTTCTGTCATGTCACCTTCAGTCAGGCTTTCAAGCACTTTTAGAATACGAGTCAATGGTTCGCGAACGCTATGCGCGATGTGGTAGCCAATCGCTGTGGCAAGTAGCACGACAACAACGCCAATGATGATGGCTTTCGTCACACCCGCAGAATAAATGTCACCAGCGTCTGCTAACGATTCATTAAGTTTATCCGTTGCGGTTGTCGTAAATTGCTCAAGAATCGCCATGGTTGAATCAACTTTATTCGCTAGGTTGGCGATGTTGTTGTATAGCGCTGCACGAGCATTGAGGTAATTATTGTGCTGGTCTAAGACCCCTCCACGCATTCCCACGTCGCGTGTGAATTGTTCTACCGACTCACCAAATGCTGTTTTTAGTTCAGGTAATTGAGTAACTAAACCACGGAAAGCATAGTTCAAATGAGTCACTGCTTTGCGGTTTTTGGTCACGGCTTGCGTAACAAACTCAGGATCAGAGCTGGCGAGGGCATCAGAGGTTATAACTTCGGCATCTTTTAGCTTAATGAAGTAACTCTTCGCCATGACTTTGACAGAAATGCTGGTTTGATCTGCCACATATTCTTTAAGTCCGACCGACAACTCGGTATTCAGCTTTTGGAAGCGACGTGACGATTTTTGCACTTTTTCTTGCGCAGCGAACATCGCTTCGTAGTTGTCCATGGCTTCAAGAGCTTCAGTAAAATAGCTCTGCTCTAACGCTTTTAATTGTGAAAACGGTTCGGCAAGAGAAGGGTAGATTTGGCTTGCAGTTTCCAGTTGAGCCAAAGTGGATTCGAAACGTTGTTGAGATCTAGCAAATTCCTGACGCATTTCATCCATGCGTTGTTTATTCTCTGTCGTCAGAAAATCTTTAAACGATTTGTCGGCAGAAAGCAGTTCAACACTGGTTTGGTTAGATAACGATACCAGAGGTAGGGATGATTTAGACACGGTGCCAAACTTCCCGTGAATATCACTCATTCCTCCCATCATAATGGCAATTGTGACGGCAAATAGGATGATGATCAGAGCAAAGCCCGCATACATCCTTTTAATAACTGAACCTCGCATAAGTGAGCTTCCTCTCCCAAAATAGACAAGCTACCCAAGAATTTTGAGCTTACTTGGGTATAAAAATAATAATTGTCTTAAAAAAGTAACAAAATTCATTGGATTGTATTGAGTTTGTGACGCGCATTTTATGACGCACACGACAAAAAAAGCTTCGTTAATTAGCGTTTGATTAATAATGTTAAGTGAACACTGTTTTTATTGAGCTCCGCTTTTGGTTGGCGCATACTAATTGGGGTCTAATTACCTTTATAAAATGGAGTCCTCATGGCGGAAGAAACGATCTTTAGTAAAATTATTCGTAAGGAAATCCCAGCCGATATTCTTTATCAAGATGAGTTGGTGACTGCGTTTCGCGATATTAACCCGCGCACACCGAGCCATATTCTCATTATTCCGAATAAATTGATCCCAACAACGAATGATGTTGAAGCTGAAGATGAAGCAATGATGGGGCGTTTGTTCACTGTTGCTAAAAAACTGGCGAAAGAGGAAGGCATTGCGGAAGACGGCTATCGCCTGATCGTTAATTGTAACCCGCACGGTGGCCAAGAGGTTTACCATATTCACATGCACCTATTAGGCGGTCGTCCTCTAGGTCCAATGGTATTGAGCTAAGCTTTAAAAAGTGGGTGGCGCAGTTCACCCACTTCTTTTCCTGTCGAATGACACATTTGTGGAGATAAATGTGAAGCTAGGTGTAAAGCTGTTAGGGCTGATGAGCTGGGCTTTAATGGCCTCTGGCTGCGCGAATTTGTCTGCGGGCAATCTGTTTAGTCACTACAGCAACCAGAATCAAGAAGTTTATCAAGCCGTTGTTGCAGGGGAATATGCGAAAGCGAAACAACTTCAATCGAGCGATGTGGGTGGCGAGATACTTGGCAACTTTGAAAAGGGCCGTATTTCTTTTCTTGCTGAAGATTACCCGACAAGTTTGAAAGCGCTGGAAAATGGTGATCGTGCCGTTCGTGTTCAGCAAGATCGCGCGACTATTTCTGTGTCAGAAACGGCAACGAGCGTCGGCTCTCTCGCAGTGAACGACAATCTCCAAGATTATCATCCCGCCGATTATGAACTTGGCTTTCTGCACCTTTATCTCGGGCTAAACTATTTACAGAAAAACGATTTGGAAGGGGCGCTTGTTGAAGTGCGTCGAGCCAATCAAGTTCAGGAAGCGGCAAGAAAGGCGCGTGAAAAAGAACTAAAAGCAGCAGAAAAAGACCTGAAAAAGCAAGGCATGTCTGCCAATTTAGGCAGTGTGTTGGCGAACTACCCTGATGCTGGTAAAAAACTAAGCGCAGTACAAAACGGCTATTTGTTCTATCTTTCTGGCTTGTTATATGAAGCGTCACGAGATTTAAACAGTGCTTATGTTGATTACCGACGAGCACTCGCTGTGATGCCAGACAACAAACAAGTTGTTGAAAGCACGTTGTACGCCGCTAAGAAACTAGGCATGCGTGAAGACTTACGCATGCTAGAGAAACGGTATGGTAAAGCACCTTCTGGGTTAACTCAGTCTCAAGGTCGAGTCATCGTTATTGATGAACAAGGCGTTGTGGAGGCTTTGAAAGGTTGGCGTATTGATCTACCGATTTACGACAGTCGCGATAATGGGGCCATTTATTCGTTGGCGCTTCCTTATTATCCGAATCGGGGTGCTCAACGTTTTAGCGATGTGGTTTTAAATGGTCAGGTATTGCCTTCTAGCACGCTGACTGATGTTAATGCGATGGCACAAAACGATCTTAATGAACGTCTGACTACAATGGTGATCCGTCAAGCGCTTCGCGTTTGGGCAAAAGATCGAATCCGAAAAGAGGCGGCGAAAAAAGGCGATGATGTGGGTAACATACTTTTCAATGTATGGAACACATTGACCGAGCAGCCGGATACGAGAAGTTGGCAAACATTACCAGCGCAAGTGAAAACGGCATCAAAAGTCGTGAAACCGGGAACACAAAGTTTAAACTTGGGTGATCAAACCTATCAGTTTGAAGTGCCTGCACAGCAGACTACATTGGTATGGGTATCTCGTCAGGGAACACACTCAACCGTGTGGCATAAACAGCTAGGGAGACTGTAATGAAAGCATGGCTTATTTGTTTAGCAATGGCTATTGGTTTAGTTGGATGCGCCGAAAACACGGCTGGTATTCGAATTGATGGTCAAACGCAAAAAGTATTTTTTAATGATAACGTTTTGGGTAGTCGCTTATTAGTGGACAACATCACCACCACTTACGTTGATGATCGTCCACGTGGAGTGGTGCAACTAAGCAGTAACTATAAAGGTGACCAGCACATTCTTTACCGCTTCTATTGGTATGACAATAATGGTTTAGAAGTGAATACCAAGCCTGGCCCATGGCGCAAAATGATTGTGCGAGGGTTTGAGCAAGTCACGTTATCTGAAGTTACTGTGAATCCAAATGGCACTAAATTCCGTGTTCAAATTAGAGAAGCACAAGACAATTAATCTTAACGGCTTTGCCGAAGCTGCCGCGCTAACGATGCGCTGGTATTGAAAAACTAAGGAACTCTCATGAAAAAAAGTATTATTGCTCTTTTAGGTCTTGCCGTCATTTTGGGTGGCTGTTCTAACAAAGTCTCTTACGGCGATGCGCAAGCAACAGAAACCACGACTATCGATTTTGGCTCAACAGATTTACAAAAAATCGCGGCTGAAATGGTGGATAGCATGATGATGTCGGGTTCTGTAGCAGCAATTACTCGTGATCAACGTCCTATCGTTTTTGTTGAGCGAATTAAGAACAAGACCAGTGAACACATTGACACTGAATCCATTACCGACACTATTTCTACTAAGATGCTGAACTCTGGTAAGTTCCGCTTTGTTGATATGGACCGTGTTGAGTCTGTGCGTGAACAGCTTAACTTCCAAAACACGGATGAGCTGGTTAACCAAAGCACAGCGATCCAATTTGGTAAAATGGTGGGTGCGCAATACATGCTTTACGGTAACCTATCTAGCATCGTCAAAAATGCAGGTAGCGATAAAGATGTATACTACAAGATGACCATGCGCCTAATGGACCTAGAAACAGGTTTGATTGAGTGGGCGGATGAAACGGAAATTCGTAAAGCGCAATCGAAGAGCTTATTCGGTCTTTAATCGATACTGATGGAGAAGTCATCAATGGCATGGTTTTCTTGGCAACAAGCAAAACAGTTAGATCCGAGTCTTAATGCTCTCGATGGCTTCTTTACTGAGCCTCCGGTAAAAGTTCAAACCGTTACCGGGGGGCTAACCAACCGCTGTTGGCGGTTGGAATCCTCTCAAGGCCTTGTATACATCTGGCGACCGACCAGTAATGTTTGCAAGGCTTTTTCAATTTCTCGCCACAATGAATATCAAGTTCTGAATGCTATCTCTTCATTAGAAATTGGCCCCAAGCCAGTGTTTATCCACGAGCAAGGTTTACTGGTGGAATGGATCGAAGGGCAAGCACTTTCAGATGTAGGGCTACCAGTAAGAGATTTATTATCCATTGCGGCGACCATTCATCAGCACTCGATCAGCGCGCTCCCTTTGGTTCCATTTTCTTATATTTCTCGCATCGATCATTATTGGCTTGAGCTTGATGGTCAGTATGCGGATACGGAATTTGAGGCTCTATACATGAAGTGGCGCACGGAACCGAGTGTAGCGCCGGTTCCACTAGCTCTTTGTCACTTTGACCTGGGGTGTTACAACCTCGTTCGGGGAGAGAGTGGGGTGAAAGTCATTGATTGGGAGTATGCTGGTATTGCTGACCCTAGGCTTGATTTGACCTTGACTATTCAAGTCGCGGATGCGCCTGTGGAAGAGGCAGTGAAACAGTATTGCCAAATTCGAGGTATCGACGATACGTCTCTTTGGTTAAGTGGTGTACAGGCGTGGCAGCCAAGAACCCTAGTGATGGCGATGCTTTGGTATCTACTGGCCTATAAATTGTGGGGAGATGAACAATACTTAAACAGTGCGCATGAGTTGAAAGGCTCATTGTGTATGGAAGATCACTGTTTTGAGAACTCGTGATATTTTCCCCTTTAACAGTAAGGAAATAGTGGTAGTTTTAATAAAAGTACCAGATACACACAGGGAGAGGTACACATGATTATTTACTTACACGGCTTTGACAGTACAAGCCCGGGTAACTACGAAAAAGTTCTTCAACTGCAATTCATCGACGACGACGTTCGTTTTATCAATTACAGCACCCTTCACCCAAAGCACGACATGCAACACTTGTTAAAAGAGGTGTCTAAAGTTATCGATCAATCGGATGATCCAAACCCGTTAATCTGTGGGGTTGGTTTAGGTGGTTATTGGTCTGAACGAATTGGTTTTCTATGCGGTATCAAGCAAGTGATGTTTAACCCGAACTTGCACCCAGAAAAAACGATGGCTGGTCGAATCGATCGCCCAGAAGAGTACGAAGATATCGCAACAAAATGTGTTGATCAGTTTCGAGCGAAAAATCAGGCGCACTGCTTGGTGATTTTATCCAAAGATGATGAAGTGCATGACAATGCGAAAACTGCAGCTGAGTTAGAAAAATACTATCAAATCATTTGGGACGAAACGCAGTCCCACAAGTTCAAAAAGATCTCTCACCATTTACAAGCGATGAAGGCATTTAAAAATACTTAAGAGTGTTTGAGTGTGAACAGTAAAGCGGCATTTTTTATCGGCTGCTTTGCTGCGAACCCCTCTTGTGAGTATGCCGAGTCACTTTCTCTTTAAAGGCCTCATTTTCTTGGTTTAGCGCTCAGAATATTGTGTTCTCCTTACCGTTTTCTTACTTCCATCCTATGTGGCACGAATACCTTGTTGTAGAGTAGTCGAAAAGTAGTCAATCCGTACTCGTCACACGGATTTTGGTTGCCTTCAAAGTACGTCTCTATATAATGAACCAGACTAAAATAATTTGATAAATATCAAAAAAAATTGAGAGCGAGTAATAAACTTGCCCAAAAATCTCTGGCGTCGTATGCGTACCAGACAAATATGCTGATTCCTAACAAGTTATTGATAAATAAAGAATAAAATTAGGCGGCAGTTTTTAATCCAAATAAATTGAGACACCTCTAAGAACCAAGAATTCATCGGTTGGATGTATGGCACAGCATGTCTGTGAACCATGTGTCGAGCTGAACCCCATATATTCATTTTTGTAGAGGAAAATCATTGTGACACGCATTATCGTTGTAGGCGGCGGTGCTGGTGGTCTTGAGTTGGCAACTAAGCTTGGCCGAACTCTAGGTCGCAAGAACCGTGCGCAAATTACGCTAGTAGATCGTAAGGCGAGCCACTTGTGGAAGCCATTATTGCATGAAGTTGCAACTGGCTCTTTGGACGAAGGGGTGGATGCTCTGAGTTATCGAGCTCATGCAAAAAACCACAGCTTCGACTTCCAAATGGGTAGCCTTCAAGACATCGACCGCGAACGTAAAGTGATCATCTTAAGTGAGCTTAAAGATGAGCATGGTGAGCTTCTGATGCCAAGCCGCGAGCTAGAATACGACATTCTGGTCATGGCGATTGGTTCAACATCAAACGACTTCAACACTCCTGGCGTTCGTGAGAATTGTATTTTCCTAGACAGTCCAGAACAAGCGCACCGCTTCCGCACAGAAATGAACAATGAGTTCCTAAAACTGCACGCGAAAAACGGTAACGGTACGGTGGATATCGCGATTGTTGGTGCTGGTGCAACTGGCGTTGAACTATCAGCTGAGTTACATAATGCTGTTAAAGAGCTGCGCACTTACGGCTTTGGCGATCTTGACTCTAGCAAGTTGAACGTCAATCTGATTGAAGCAGGTGAGCGTATTTTACCAGCGTTACCTCCACGTATTTCTTCTGCTGCTCATCAGGAGCTGGTGAAGTTGGGCGTAAATGTACGCACGGCAACCATGGTGACTAAAGCTGAAAAAGATGGCCTCACCACGAAAGATGGTGAGAAGATCCCGGCACAAATCATGGTTTGGGCTGCGGGTATTAAAGCACCAGATTTTATTAAAGATATCGCTGGTTTAGAAACGAACCGTATCAACCAGCTGGTAGTGAAAAATACACTACAAACGACGCGTGATGATGACATTTTCGTTATTGGTGACTTAGCACAATGTACTCAGGCTGATGGTTCGTTTGTTCCACCACGTGCGCAAGCTGCGCACCAAATGGCAAGCCAAGCATTCAGCAACATCGTTGCGAAGATCAACGGACGCGAGCTGAAAGACTATGTGTATAAAGATCACGGCTCATTGGTGTCTCTAAGCCGTTTCTCTACCGTTGGTAGCTTGATGGGCAACCTAACCAAAGGGTCGATGATGGTAGAAGGCCGTATTGCACGTGTCGTTTATATCTCGTTATATCGAATGCACCTGATGGCGTTGCACGGCGTATTTAAAACCGGACTGATGATGCTCGTGGGTCGTATCAACCGAGTACTGCGTCCAAACCTTAAGCTTCACTAAGACGCCAAATTCACATCTACGCGGATTGCGCGGATGCTGTATCTTCGAAATATAAAAAGCCACCGCAAGTCGGTGGCTTTTTATTTATGTTAGATCTGCCGGTAAAAGTGAGTACACAACGCCATCCTTAGGCTTACCATGAAAAATAAACCGGTTTCTGGCGATGGTTTCTTTTTGTGCACCGACTGACTCAATTAAGGTTTGGCTTGCTTCGTTGTCGGGGTCACAGACAATTTCCAGTCGAGTTAAACTCAGCTTTGCAAAGCAGAATTCAGCCAAGGCTCTAACGGCTTCTTGAGCATAGCCCTGTCGTTGATAGCGGTCAGCAACCCAGTAGCCAATACTTGCCATATTAAACGTGTGATATAACTCGTTTACGGCGGCCATTCCTACTAGAGTGTTACTTTGTCGCTCATAGATACCGAAACCGAAAGCTTCTGTTTTTACCCAGTTAAGTCGGGTTGCCAACAGGAAGTCCTGTGCATCTTTCAACGTAATGTTTTGATTACACCAATCTAGCCACTGGTGTAGGGAAGGGGATTCTGCAAGCAAACGTTGTAGTAAGTGAGCTTCTTCAGAAGGGATGAGCTTGAGCGCTAAGCGGGGCGCAATGATTTCAAAATCTGGACTCATGAACTGATACGACTTCCATGTTGAGTTTAAGTAATTTGAAAACTGTCTACTTCATACTGTAACGCAGTTATTTTCCTTGCTCTGCGTTGGTTAGGAATAACTGAGGACATAACAGATAAAAACAAAGCGCAGCAAATGCTGCGCTTTGTTGAATCACTCGTGCTTATCGAACGCGACGAACTTGAATGATCATGCCCATCAATGGGTTGTCTAGGTAATGAGTCTCACTACTACGCATACGGCGTTTTTGATCCATTCGATAGCTCTTGAGGAACTTTTCTTCTGTTATTGTAGGGGAGATTTCCGCCAAGTTACCCACTTGAACATTACCATCGACCTCACCTAAATCATCCGCCAATTGCTCGGTTGAAGTTGGTTCAAAACGCACTTCTCTAACACTTGGCTCGCGCAGGTCTAGTGTCGTTTCAGCGAATAGATAATGCTGCACGTAAATTTGGAATCGACCGTCTAGTTCATACAAAGGACCGTTGACTGTCTCTTCACTGTAACCGTCAGTGGAAAATGTCTGAGTACTGCCATTGATTGGACTACCATCTGCGTGATAAGAATCAGAAAAATCTCGTCCACCAACAATACGGAAAATTGGGGCGCTAGATTTGCCTCGGTCACCTTGACGCCATGCTACGTGTTTAAGCACTTTAAACCCAGCATGGTTGTTTAATGCCGCTTCTTGCGCATTCAGGCGGAAAGATGAGCGTGGCAGTAGTGTTACGCCTTTAGAGCGACGGTATGATTCACTCTCTAAGCTGCCGACATTTTCCATATCGATTTTTGGCAGTTGATTCGGCCAAGATTCAGTGGTGCTTTCAGCGTCGACTGCTCGCTTGAAAATGATCACTTCAATATCAAATTGACGCTGTGCCCAAGAAGGCATTGAGACACATAGAAGCAATAACGGGATCAGTATTCTCATTCGACTATTAGCTCGTTGGTAATAAATTTTGTTTAAAATCATTCAATAAGTCTTGAACAAACTGAATGCGTTTACGTCGGTCCGCCAATGGTACGCTAAACTTGAACTTAGTTGGACCTTCCATTGCAAATTTTTGCGGCTGTGATTGCAGCAGTTTAACCAAATACGCTGGATTTATGTCAGCATCAGGGTAAAACTCGATAAATCCACCCTTATCATGGGCTTCTATCTTTTTCGCTTTTAGGCTACCAGCCGAAATTTTCAATTCTGAGACAGCAAGTAAGTTCTTCGTCGCGTCTGGAAGCAGTCCAAATCGATCGATAAGTTCCACTTTGAGCTCTGAGAGTTCTTCACCACTCGTAACGCTCGCAATACGTTTGTACATCGACAGTCGTGTATTCACATCCGGGATGTAATCGTCTGGCAAGAGCGCTGGGATTCGCATTTCAACTTCAGTTTGTTCACGAAGCAGCTCGTCCAAAGAAGGTTCTTTACCTTCTTTCAATGCTTGGACTGCTTGTTCCAGCATTTCCATGTACAGTGTAAAACCAACCGATTGAATTTGCCCACTTTGCTCGTCACCAAGCAGTTCACCAGCCCCACGGATTTCCAAGTCGTGAGTTGCTAGAGTAAAGCCTGCGCCTAAGTCTTCCAGTGAGGCAATCGCATCAAGACGCTTGATAGCATCTTTGGTCATGGCTTTTGGATGTGGCGTTAATAAGTAAGCATAGGCTTGATGATGAGAGCGTCCAACACGGCCACGCAATTGGTGCAGTTGCGCTAAACCAAGGTTGTCTGCACGATCCATAATAATGGTATTCGCCGTTGGTACGTCGATACCAGTCTCGATGATCGTTGTACACACCAACACATTAAAGCGCTGGTGGTAGAAATCATTCATGATGCGCTCCAGTTCGCGCTCACGCATTTGACCATGTGCCACGGTAATTCGTGCTTCAGGAATCAGCTTTTGCAAGTCTTCCGCGGTTTTCTCGATAGTCTCTACCTGATTGTGCAGGAAGTAAACCTGACCACCACGCATGATTTCACGTAGTACCGCCTCACGGACCACAGATTCTTCTCTTTGACGAACAAAGGTTTTGATGGCTAAACGACGCGCTGGAGGTGTCGCGATGATCGACAGATCGCGCATGCCACTCATTGCCATATTCAGTGTACGTGGAATAGGTGTTGCGGTTAGGGTAAGAATATCCACATCCGCACGCATTGCTTTGACTTTTTCTTTTTGACGAACCCCGAAGCGGTGTTCCTCGTCAACGATCAACAAACCTAAATCTTTGAATTTAATGTCGCTTGAAAGCAGCTTATGCGTACCAACGACAATATCGACTTTACCATCGGCAACGTCTTGCAAAATGACTTTTTGTTCTTTGGCAGATTTAAAACGAGACAGTACTTCAACTCGGATTGGTAAGTTGGCAAAACGGTCACGGAAGTTTTCGAAATGCTGCTGAGCAAGCAGGGTTGTCGGTACGAGTACGGCGACCTGTTTACTGTTATCCGTTGCGACAAATGCTGCGCGCATAGCGACTTCCGTTTTACCAAAGCCCACGTCACCACACACTAGGCGATCCATCGCTTTTGCTTGGCACATGTCAGACAAGACGGCATTGATGGCCATCGCTTGGTCATCCGTTTCTTCAAATGGGAACGTTGCTTTAAACGTTGCGTATTGCCCACGATCTAGCTCAAATTTGAAGCCCGGTTTTAATTCTCTCTTAGCGTAAACATCCAGCAACTCGGCCGCGACATCACGCACTTTTTCTGCCGCTTTACGACGTGCTTTTGCCCAAGCCTCGCCACCCAATTTATGCAGTGGGGCACTTTCTTCAGCACCGCCTGAATAACGGCTAATAAGGTTTAGTGATGAAACTGGTACGTAGAGCTTGGCATCGTTTTGATACTCAAGGGTGACGTATTCCGTTTTCATGCCACCAGCTTCAAGTGTTTGCAAACCGATGTAGCGGCCAATGCCGTGATCAATATGAACCACGGGTTGACCGGGTTTCAATTCCGCAAGGTGGCGAATAACGGTGTCACTGTTGACTGCTTTTTTATCTTTGCGGCGTCGCTGGATAACGCGGTCACCAAGTAGATCACTTTCACAGATCAGAGCGAAGTTCAGCTCTTCGTGAATGAAACCATGCTCTGCAGCGCCTAAGATCAAACTGAAGCGATCATCTGAATCTAGAGCTTGGTAAAGTGAACCATGTACGACTGGGCGAACTTTGATGCCTTGCAACAGTTCCGTTAGTGCTTCACGACGACCTTCTGACTCTACCGAGAAAACAATTTTGCCGCTGAATTGCTCACTGAATTGACGAAGACGCGAAAGCGGTTCTTTATTTTGTTGCTGAACGCCAAGCTCGGCTAACGATTGTACTGGTAGGTTTTGACGACCAGCACGCTTAACCACTTTCTCTAGGCTCAATTGAGCCATAGGGAGCTGTTTTAGTTGGCTGAAGAGTTCGTCTTTTTTCAGCCAAAGTTGTTCAGGAGTCAAAAGAGGACGTAGTGGATCAACTTTTTTCTGGTCGTACCGATATTCGACATCGGTTAAGAAAGTATCGACCGCAGATTCAATATCACCATATGTGATGACTTGAGAGTCTTCTGGCAAATATTCAAATAAAGTCTCGGTATGGTCAAAAAACAGCGGTTGCCAATACTCAATACCAGCGGGCCAAGTGCCTTTGGTCACTTGCATGTAGATCGATTCTGGCTCTCGGCGTGCTTCAAATTGGGTGCGCCAACGTGTACGGAAATCCTCAATCGCTTCTTTAGTGGTTGGGAATTCATGTGCAGGCAGCAATTGGATTTGCTGAATATCGTCGATAGAGCGTTGGTTCTCTGGATCAAACGTGCGAATGGTATCTATCTCATCATCAAAGAAGTCGATGCGATACGGGTCATCGCTACCCATAGGAAAGAGATCCAGAATCGACCCACGGCTTGCGTATTCACCTGGCCCAAATACTTGGTCTACGTGGCGGTAGCCCGAATTTTCAAGTTGTACACGTAACTTCTCTAGCGAGATTCGATCACCAGTTTTCACCATTAAAGTGTGTTGCAACAGAAAATCACGTGGCGATTGGCGTTGCAATACTGTACTGACCGGGACGATGGTTATGCCATCACGTTGACTTGGCAGTTGGTATAGGCGTGCGATACGTTCAGAGATGATTTCTTGATGCGGAGAAAAGTTATCGTAAGGCAGCGTTTCCCAGTCGGGGAACAGGCTTACCGTTTGGTCGGTGAATTGCTCAATCTCTGCCTGAAGCTTTAAAGCAATTTGCGGGTCAGGCACAACGAGTAGCGAGTGACTCGAATGCTGCTTGGCTAGCTCAGCAATAGCTAGAGGTAGAGCCGCGCCCGGTAAATTACCTAGCTGTTTTTTGTCGCCACGCTCAGAAGGATTGGTGACGGAAAGAATCGTTGCTTTTGTCATAGGAGTTATTTTTTATCTCGCTCCATCGAGCGCTGACGTAAAAGTTTTTGTTGTTGATATAGTGCCGCTTTTATCAGCAAATCTTGGTCAGATTCACGTAGCATCTTATATCTAAGAGTGATAATGAAATCTTGCTCTGAAGCCTCACATTCTTCTACTTGAGCGTAACCGTAAATCGCTGCAGCAGGATGATCGAGAAACAGTTTAACACGAACGAGTTGTTGGGCAGATAGCGCTGTATCTGAACGGTAACTGAGTTGGCTGGCGCCAAACTTTGTGGTTTGGTATCGAATGGAGGCGTCATCTTGTTGTGAAAGCATAAAGCTCAACAAGAGGTTAAGTTTCGCGTTTTGCGTATCAAGCAAGTTAATCACATGCTTTAAATCTTTGTTTTTTAGCTCTAGACGTGCATTGTCTGCCAACATATCTAGATGGCTAAATTCGCTGGCAACAATAAACGGTGCTGGAATTTCGGAGACAAAGGTTTCTTCATCTGGCAAAGCAAAATCCGCACTCAACGTTTCGACGTTGATAGTGAGATTATGATGGACGGTAAAGTATTCTTGCTCTGTCATATAGTCGGTCCTTTTGCCAGCGAGCGCTCCCTGTTCACTCAACAAACAAAGAGAAGTAGGGCACTGATTATCGCTAACTGAATGAAGTTATCAAGTTTACCTGATTTGTCCTTGAACTTTTTGCCCTAAATACAGACTTATTGCATGTCGTTGACAAATTTAGCGATTCTCTTGTCTTCTTAATGAGAAGAGTAAGGTAAGATAATCTGCTAAAGCTTTATATCAAAACAACCAGTTGGTTTGTCTTATATGTATCATCCTATCTCATTATTTATTGGTTTGAGATATCTTCGGGGCCGCTCTGGAGATAGGTTCAGCCAATTTGTTTCTTATATGTCGACGGCGGGTATTACGATCGGTGTAATGGCGTTGGTGACGGTTCTTTCTGTGATGAATGGATTCGAATCGCAGTTAAAAGAGCGCATTTTAGGTGTGCTGCCTCACGCTGTTGTTTCACAACACGATGGAAAAACGCCGTTGACCGAGTCTGCCCCTTCATTTGTTCAAGCGATGTCGAGTGAATCTGAACCGGAGCCTATCGTTCGTGGAGAGGCTGTAATTCAGAGCTCTGTGCAACTGACGGCAGGTTACCTCATTGGCATTGAACCAAAGAAAGGCGACCCGATTAGCAACCATTTGATTGCCGGGCGATTATCGTCACTTCAAGCGGGCGGTTACAACGTCTTTTTAGGTCATAGCTTGGCGCGCTCGCTAAAGGTCTCAATCGGGGATAAAGTGCGCTTGATGGTGACCAACGCGACGCAGTTTACCCCACTTGGCCGTATTCCTAGCCAGCGAAACTTTACTGTCGCTGGTATTTTCAATACGGGATCGGACGTTGATGGTCAATTAATGATTGTTAACATGACGGATGCATCTAAGCTGATGCGTTTTCCGAAAGACACGGTTTCTGGTTGGCGTGTCTTTTTCTCTGATCCATTTATGGTGACGGATTTTGCTGATCAACCCATGCCTGACGGGTGGCAATGGAGTGATTGGCGCGAACAGCGTGGTGAGCTTTTCCAAGCGGTGAAAATGGAAAAGAACATGATGGGACTTATGCTAGGTCTAATTGTGGGCGTTGCTGCATTCAATATTATCTCCGCCTTAATCATGGTGGTGATGGAGAAACAATCAGAAGTCGCAATATTGAAAACTCAAGGCATGACTCAATCTCAAGTGATGACCATTTTCATGGTACAAGGGGCAAGCAGCGGTGTAATTGGCGCGATTGTCGGTGGCGCTGCGGGCGTGATCTTGTCACTTAACCTGAATGCGATTCTTGAATCTGCCGGTGTGGCGCTATTCAGTTTCGGTGGTCATCTACCTATTTTGATTGATTCACTGCAAATTCTTTTAGTGGTGGTGTTGGCGATTGCTCTTAGCCTTGCTGCTACGCTTTATCCTTCTTATCGAGCATCTTCTGTTAAACCTGCTGAGGCACTTCGCTATGAATAAGCTATTAGAATGTCGTGATATTCGTAAAGTCTACCGAGAGGGTTCGTTAGATACGGAAGTGTTGAAAGGCGTAAGTTTCGATATCGATAAAGGGGAGCTGGTTTCTATTGTTGGCTCTTCTGGTTCTGGAAAAAGTACCTTATTGCATATTTTAGGGGCGTTAGATGACGCAACTCATGGTGAAGTTGATTTTCTAGGGCAAAACCTATCGGCTTTAAGTTCGAATAAACAGGCGGCTTTACGCAACAAGCACCTTGGTTTTGTATACCAGTTCCATCACTTGTTAGCTGATTTTACTGCGCTTGAAAACGTGGCGATGCCACTGATGATTGGCGGCGCTAAAGTAACGGATGCAAAACAGGCGGCTAAAGCGCTGTTAGATAAAGTGGGTTTGAGTCATCGGATGCAACACAGACCCTCTGAGTTATCGGGCGGTGAGCGTCAGCGTGTTGCGATTGCGCGTGCATTGGTGAATAAGCCTGATCTGGTTTTGGCCGATGAACCTACGGGGAACTTAGATCATAATACGGCACTGTCTATCTATGATTTGATGCGCGAGCTCAATAAAGAGTCAAACATTGCATTTTTGGTTGTCACGCATGACAAAGAGCTGGCAGCGAAAATGGATCGTCAAATGCACATGCAAGATGGTTTGCTCGTGGATCGTTTTGTGACTGATACTGCGTTTGCGGAGGGCTAATTTTGTTTACCTCTTTAGCATTGATGATTGGTGGTCGCTTCAGTCGAGCGAAAAAGCGCAACAAGATGGTGTCTTTCATTTCGCTTTCTTCAACGATTGGCATTGCGGTTGGTGTAGCCGTGATCATTATCGGTCTTTCTGCAATGAATGGCTTTGAGCGCGAGCTGCAATCGCGTGTGTTGTCAGTTATTCCACACGGTGAGTTGGAAGGCGTTAATGGCCCGCTTCATAACTACACCAAAACGATGAATCAAGCTCTAAACCA
Source organism: Vibrio sp. JZG10 (assembly GCF_054064075.1). NCBI lineage: Bacteria > Pseudomonadati > Pseudomonadota > Gammaproteobacteria > Vibrionales > Vibrionaceae > Vibrio > Vibrio sp. JZG10. The sequence continues at coordinate 51,908 of NZ_JBSUGE010000021.1, read as the reverse complement.
TGAAGATGTTGTTGCGGCAGCGCCGTACGTTCGTTTTACGGGCTTAGCAGAAAAAGGCAGTAAGCTAAAAGCGATAGAAGTTCGTGGCGTAGAGCCTACTTTCGAGCAAGCGGTGTCGAGCTTATCGAATTTTATTGACCAAGAAGCTTGGCAAAACTTTTATGCCGGTCAGCAGCAAGTGATCTTAGGCCGAGGTGTTGCAAACGAGCTAAATGTCGCAGTGGGGGATTACATTACGTTGATGATTCCGCAAACAGGCGGCGCAAACAAAGTGCAGGCTCCCAAGCGTGTGCGCGTGAAGGTGTCTGGGTTCTTAACGTTGAATGGCCAAATAGACCATTCTTTAGCGTTAGTGCCATTAGCGGATGCTCAGCAATACGCGAGGTTAGGGGAAGGGGTCACTGGCATTTCACTAAAAACGGATGATGTTCTCAATGCGCCTTCTATTGTTCGTGAGGTAGGTAGCATGGTGGATGTTTACGTGTATTTGAAAAGCTGGCAGCAAAAGTTTGGTTTTTTGTATCGCGATATTCAGCTCGTACGCACCATTATGTACTTGGTGATGGTACTCGTGATTGGTGTGGCATGTTTTAACATTGTGTCTACGCTGATGATGGCAGTGAAAGATCGAGCCGCAGAAATTGCAATTTTGCGAACAATGGGAGCAAAAGATAGCCTAATCAAACGTATCTTTGTTTGGCAAGGCGTGTTCTCTGGTGTATTTGGCAGTCTCGTCGGCAGTGTTATTGGTGTCTTAGTGGCGTTAAACCTGACTCCGTTAATTAAAGGGTTAGAGAGCTTAATCGGTCATCAGTTTTTATCGGGTGATATTTACTTCGTCGACTTCTTACCATCACAGTTACACTGGCCAGACGTAGCATTGGTGTCGGTGACGGCGATCGTTTTGAGTTTGCTTGCAACGTGGTATCCCGCTTCTCGCGCCGCGAAGTTAAATCCAGCAGCGGTGCTGAGTTCTAAATAACCAACCGTTTTACAATACGAGAAAAGCAAAAAAGGACCGAACTCGGTCCTTTTTTGTATTTATCCAACTTGAGCGACATCGTATTTCATTCTAACTGTTAGGTGCCCCTCAACTGATAGCGCAAATACTGATTTTTATGCAGTAACGTCTTATCTTATTTTGCGTTTTTGCCAGCTCCGAACTACTGAGTAGCGCCAAAGTCCTCTAATGCCGAAGTAGCCAATAATCGCGGATATGACACCACAGATAGCACAGCCTAATAAGAATGGAGGGCCAATAGTGCTCATCTGTTGCATGATGAATTCCCATGAAAGTTCAAAGTGGAAAGGTTGCGGAGGAACATGCATCACTAAAGCGCCAAGCTTATACGCAAAATAAAATAACACAGGCATGGTGATAGGGTTGCTTATCCATACCAAAGCGACGGAGAGAGGTAAATTGACGCCAAGCATGATTGCCAAACCTGCAGCCATGATCATTTGGCTTGGTAGCGGAACAAATGCCATAAATAACCCAACAGCAAAAGCCCCGGACGCAGAGCGACGATTTAAACACCACAAGTTCGGGTTGTACAACACATTGCCGAAGACCTTCAATGCTTTTTGGCGTTTGATCAATTCATGATCTGGCATGAAGCGTTTTATCAGCTTTCTAGGCATAGGACAGCATGACTCTCTCAGAAAAAAGTTGGACCTTGGCGTTATTTGTAGCGAGCGTAATTTCGTCAGCTTGGTGGCCGACAATACCAGATTGGCGTTGGTTGCTGCTGGGAATAATAACCACTGGCTCAATAATCAAATTACGTCGTGGCTTAATTAGCATAGGCGCAATTGCGGGCTTTATGGTTGTCATCGTCCACGGCAATGTATTGGAGTCTCAGAGACAAGCCCTTTTTCAAGCAGGGGAGAATATTACCATAATTGGTAAAGTTGACAGCCCTTTTACGCAAATAAGTCACGGATATGAAGGCATTGTGGCTCTAAAAAAGGTAAATTCTCAAACTCTGTTACCCTTTCTTAAACCTAAAATCCGTCTTATTACGCCTTTTCCACTCGATGTTAACAGTGAGTTTACGACATCCGTCTCGTTAAAGCCGATTACAGGCCTACGCAACGAAGCTGGTTTTGACGCCGAAAAGCACGCAATGGGTAAAAGTATTATCGCACGCGGTGTTGTTAACAAGGATGTTACCTGGATTATTCGCTCTACTACATCTTTGCGCCAAGCCATTATCGCTGATGTTTCGGAGGATGTGTCCTCCCTTCATCATTTCTCGTTAATAAATGCGTTAGTTTTTGCCGATCGCTCTTGGTTATCTAAGGAGGATTGGCAAGCACTCAGAGACAGTGGTTTACTGCACTTGGTCTCGATTTCGGGCTTACATATTGGTATGGCGTTTACTTTTGGGCTAGTGGTGGGCGGTGCCATTCGTTATGCGTTACCTCAATACCAGCTATTGCCTAGCTTATGTGGGCTGATGTTTGCCGTTGCCTATGCTTGGTTAGCGGACTTCTCATTACCTACTACCCGCGCGGTGTCGGTATGTGTTATTTACGTCGTTCTCAAATATACCTTAGTGCACTGGGCTTCCTGGCGGGTACTTTTGCTCGCGGTAGCGCTACAACTGCTTGTTCAACCTTTTGCATCGTATAGCATGAGTTTTTGGTTATCGTATTTGTCAGTTTGCGCAGTGTTGTTCGCAATCAATTTGATTCGGCATCAAAACGGGGGCTGGAAGGCGAAGTTAAAAGTGCTATTGCTTACTCAATTGATGTTGAGTGTGTTAATCGTGCCTATTAGTGGCTATTACTTTTCTGGTTTCAGTTTGTCATCAATTGCATACAACTTGGCGTTTATTCCTTGGTTCGGATTTATCGTTGTGCCTTTGACGTTTCTGGCCCTGTTCTCATCTTTATTTCTTGAAATGATAGCAAAGTCTCTGTGGCAGTTGGTGGACTGGTCATTGCAGCCATTGAGCACGTCAATACAGTACGCGATAGGCTCCTGGCAACCCATTAGTATAGAAATGACAGGGTTGATTCTGGCGGGAATTGCTTGCTTGGTGTTTCAACGATTCATGTTTCAGTACGCGTGGTGTTTGTTACTTGGCATTGTAATTAGTATTAAGCTCACATCGGAATATGATCAGCAACATTGGCGCATTGATGTACTAGATGTGGGCCATGGCCTTGCGGTGATTGTAGAAAAAGACGATAAAGTGTTGCTCTATGACACAGGTAAAGCATGGCAAAATGGCAGTATTGCGGAGCAGGTCGTCACTCCGGTCTTGCATCAACGAGGTTATGAAAGCATCGATACGATGATCCTCAGCCATTCCGACAATGACCATGCAGGAGGGCGCTTGTTCATTGAAGATGCCTTTTCGCCACAGCGCAAACTCAGTAGCCAAAACTTTATCGGATATGAGTCTTGTACTCGCGGCGATCATTGGAAATGGCAAGGGTTAAATATAGAAGTACTTTGGCCTCCTGCTCTTGTTCAACGTGCATATAATCCGCACTCCTGTGTACTACGTCTTACCGACCCTATTTCTACGTTCAGTATGCTTTTTACTGGTGATATTGAGACCATTAGCGAGTGGATCTTGCTCAGGGAGCCTGAAAAGTTAAAAAGTGATGTGATGTTGGTCCCTCATCATGGTAGTAAAAGTTCGTCGAATCCTCGCTTTATTGAAGCGGTAAACCCGAGTGTGGCCGTTGCTTCTTTGGCAAAAAATAATCAATGGGGAATGCCGGCAGAACATGTTGTTGCAGCATATCGCAAGCTTGACATTACTTGGCTTGATACTGGGGAATATGGTCAGGTAAGCTTCTCTATTCACCGTGATAATTGGCGCTCAGAAACCAAACGTAGCGATACATTTGAGCCTTGGTATAGGCAGATGCTGCGTAGCGGAACTAATATAAAAAGACCTAATGTCGAATTAGGTCTGTAAGTTTTAGCTTTTTATTTTTAATATATCCAACCTGAATTTTTTATTCTTTTTTAATGGTAGTGTAAAACTAAATAGTTTCTTTTCACCATTTGGTCTGGCTAGTTGCTCTAAGCTAGAAAAGTAGTCTTCGAAAAACTCGGTCTTAAGTATACATTCTAACCACAAGTTAGCTTTTATAGAATCTAATTTGTTCCATGGTTTTACTCTTGATGCGTAATGGAGTTGAATCGGATTATCATATGCATCCAATAATTCTTCTTTAGTATAGTTAACCTCATCCACAAACTCTTTTCTGTCATACATACTATACACATAGTTACAAACCATGTTTCTTAAGGGTAATTTTCCAACTCTAGGGTGACAACAGAAGTTTAGAACGTCTTGTTCTGGCTGTATTAATCTGTGAGAGTTTTTTTCGAGGTAGTCTTTAAACCTTTTCTCTAAATTATCTTTTCTAATGAGATCGGCATTCATAAAAAAGTATCCAGCACCTATTTTCAGTTGGCTAATCTCTTCATTAGAAAAACTCTTTTTATAAACATCATTATAGCTTAGGATCTTATCTACAGAGAATACCCCTGATATATAATTATTATCATCGTTGTTATTGTATTCTATAAAATCTTTTGAAATGTCATTTAAGTAAATAACATCGACATCAGATACGATCATTTTTTTATGTTCTTTAATTAAACTTGAAATACTAAGTTTGTAAAACATAGCTTTAGAGTAATGACCTTTTGTTTTTATGTTTTTCCAATCATTTTCAAAGTCGACATTTTCATTGAAATTAATGAAAATAAGTTCTGAGTTTTTGAATTTTTGTATGGTTTTTTTTAATTTTTCTTGATTTAGCAGCGTAATATCTTCATGTAAGACATATATCTGGTATTTGTAGTTTTTATCTGATTTCTCAAGCAAAGAATAGAATGCTACTGCAGCTGGAATAACATAGTTGTTATCAAAGCAATGAACAATGGGAATGACTTGCATATTTTTTATTGTAAATAAGAATGAACATATCAAGAGTATAGAGCGAAATATAAAAGACTAAAAGACTTTCTCTAAGTGGACATAACACATTTATTAATGTTTATCAGTAGATGAACAGGTACGATGGTCAAGTTTGCTTCACGATGAGGCTTGAGCCCCCAATTTTCATATTTAAGATTGAATATCAGTTGAGTCAGAGTAGGTTAGCCAATGATACATTGGAGATCTACTGGGTAAAAGTGGCAGTCTTATACGTTAGCAAACTTAGTGTACGTTCTAGGGATAGGCATATGAGCGCTAACAGAGTAGAATGAATGCCTTAATGTAAGAAAACAAAGCACTTCTATGTCAACAAATACTGATGAAACGACTTGGCAGACGTTTAAGCGTCTCTGGCAATTTATACGCCTTTATAAATCTGGCCTAATCGTTGCTGTTTTAGCATTAGTTATTAATGCAATATCAGATACTTATATGATTTCCTTGCTAAAACCGCTACTCGATGAAGGTTTTGGGAACGCTGAGTCTGATTTTTTACGCACGCTTCCATTGATTATTTTTGCTATGATGTTCATTCGTGGCATAAGTGGATTTGTCTCCACCTACTGTTTGAGTTGGGTATCTGGCAACGTAGTTATGCAAGTCCGTCGCATGGTGTTCAATCACTTTATGCATATGCCGGTGTCTTACTTTGATAAGGAAAAGACGGGCAATTTATTGTCGCGTATAACCTACGACTCAGAGCAAGTGTCAGCGGCAACTAGCCAAGCGTTGGTGAGCATTGTCCGTGAAGGCGCAAGTATCATTGGCCTGTTAGTCTTGATGTTTTACAACAGCTGGCAATTGTCGCTAGTGCTGTTTGCTGTTGCTCCCGTTGTAGCATGGGGTATTGGTGTTGTTTCTAAACGTTTTAGAAAAATATCCAAAAATATGCAGACCATGATGGGTAACGTAACTGCATCAGCAGAGCAGATGCTGAAAGGCCATAAAGTTGTGTTGAGCTATGGCGGCCAAGACATCGAACGTAAACGATTTGAAAAAGTCAGCAACCAAATGCGTCAACAAAGCATGAAGTTGGTGACGGCTCAAGCGGCGGCTAACCCTATCATCCAAATGATTGCATCACTTGCAATTGTTGCCGTTCTTTATTTAGCAAGTATTGACTCGATTAAAGAGCAGTTGACTCCAGGGACATTTACTGTTGTCTTCTCTGCAATGTTTGGTCTGATGCGCCCACTTAAAGCGCTGACTAACGTTACTTCTCAGTTCCAACGTGGTATGGCCGCGAGCCAAACGCTCTTCGCGTTAATTGACCTCGAGCCTGAGAAAAACGAAGGTAAGTTGACAGTTGAACGCGCAAATGGCGATGTTTCGGTTAAAAACGTAAGCTTTACTTACACTGGCGCAGAAAAACCAGCATTGGAAAATGTCAGCTTCGATATTCCAAGAGGAAAAACGGTAGCGCTAGTTGGCCGTTCTGGCTCAGGTAAAAGTACCATCGCGAACTTGTTCAACCGCTTCTATGATGTTGGCAGTGGATCTATCACATTAGATGGGCATGATATTCGTGATTACGAGCTAAAGAATTTACGTCAGCAATTTGCACTAGTATCGCAAAATGTTCATTTGTTTAATGACACGATAGCAAACAATATTGCGTACGCAACGGATGGCCAATACGAGCGCAGTGATATCGAGAAAGCGGCAACACTTGCACATGCGATGGAGTTCATCAGTAAGATGGATGGCGGACTAGATGCGATGATTGGTGAAAATGGTGCTAGCTTGTCTGGTGGTCAACGCCAACGTGTTGCGATTGCGCGAGCTTTATTGCGTGATGCTCCAGTGCTGATTCTTGATGAGGCAACTTCGGCTTTGGATACTGAATCCGAGCGAGCTATTCAAGCTGCACTTGATGAGCTGCAAAAAGACAAAACGGTACTTGTAATAGCGCACCGCTTATCCACAATCGAGAAAGCCGATGAAATTCTTGTGGTTGATGATGGTGCCATCATTGAACGTGGCAACCACGCTGAGCTTATTGAGAAAAATGGTGCGTATGCACAATTGCACCGTATTCAGTTTGGTGAATAAGCGCGGTGATTGAAAAAATCTGGTTTGAAAACCATCCAACAAAATATCTCTTGTGGCCGCTTTTGTGGCCACTGAGTTTATTATTTGGAGCGATAAGCAAGTCAAAGCGAAAGCAATACCAAACTGGCCGCAAGCAAGCTTATAATGCGCCTATACCTGTTGTTGTGGTTGGCAATATCACTGCTGGTGGCAATGGTAAAACACCAGTTGTTGTGTGGCTTGTTGAGCAACTACAGCAAATGGGCTTTAAGCCGGGGGTTGTTTCTCGTGGTTATGGGGCAAAGGCTCCTGCCTATCCGTTAGTGCTAAAAGAAGATACGCCAGCGAAGCATTGTGGCGATGAACCTAAGTTGATTCACCGCCGTACAGGAGCACCTGTTGCGGTAGATCCTGTGCGTTCAAATGCAGTGAAAGCACTGCTAGATTTGGATGTGGATATCATAATTACGGATGATGGATTACAACATTATGCGTTAGGCCGTGATATTGAGTTAGTGATTGTGGATGGGAATCGCCGGTTTGGTAATGAAAGCCTGATTCCATTAGGTCCTTTACGTGAAGGTATTGAGCGACTTAAAGAAGTCGACTTTATCATCACCAATGGCGGTCAAGCACATACGGGCGAAATCGCAATGACTTTAGCGCCATCTAAAGCCATTAACCTCAAGACTAAGCAACTTGTGGACGTTTCTGAGTTAAAAGAGCTAGTGGCATTTGCAGGGATTGGGCATCCACCACGATTTTTTCATACACTAAACTCGATGAACGCAGATGTTAAAGTCACAAAAGGTTTTGCTGACCATCAAGACTTTGACCAACAAGAATTAGAAGCATTGGCTCAACAAGGGGCCAATGTGATTATGACCGAGAAAGATGCCGTCAAGTGCAGCCATTATGCACAAGATAATTGGTGGTATCTGCCTGTATCTGCCCAGTTTGAACCAAACGATGCAGAGCAAATTTTAAAGAGAATAAAAGAGGTTAAAGCGGCTTATGGATCACCGTCTGCTTGAGATTGTAGCTTGCCCTGTTTGCAAAGGTAAGCTGACGTACGATAAAGAGAATCAAGAGTTGATCTGCAAATTGGATCGCCTCGCTTACCCGATCAAAGAGGGTATTCCCGTTCTGCTCGAGCCTGAAGCTCGTACTATGAGTATGGATGAGGGACGCTAATGTCTTTTACGGTTGTCATTCCTTCGCGTTACGCATCGAGCCGTTTGCCTGGTAAACCGTTGGCGGATATTGGCGGTAAGCCAATGGTTCAGTGGGTTTACGAGCAAGCGCTACAAGCGGGTGCGGAAGATGTTATCGTGGCAACTGATGACGAGCGTGTTGCTGATACTGTCTCGTCGTTTGGTGGTAAAGTCTGTATGACCTCTCCTAACCACGAATCAGGTACTGAACGCCTTGCTGAAGTTGTTGAAAAAATGGCTATTCCTGCAGACCACATTATTGTTAATGTGCAAGGGGACGAGCCTTTGATTCCACCGTCTATCATTCGTCAGGTTGCTGATAACTTATCGGGGTGTGACGCTCCGATGGCGACATTAGCCGTAGAAATAGACTCAGAAGAAGAAGTGTTCAATCCGAATGCAGTTAAAGTTGTGGCTAATGAGCAAGGCTATGCGATGTACTTTAGCCGAGCAACTATCCCTTGGGATCGCGATAACTTTGCCAAACAAGACAAAATCATTGCCAACCCATTAATGCGTCATATTGGTATTTATGCTTATCGAGCTGGTTTTATTAATACGTATGTAAACTGGGCTCCGAGCGCATTGGAGCAGATCGAGTGCCTTGAGCAACTACGAGTGCTTTGGTACGGTGAAAAAATTCATGTAGCGGTAGCGAAAGAAGCGCCAGCAGCCGGCGTTGATACGCCAGAAGATCTAGAGGCGGTGCGCGCTATTGTGGCGAAGCAAGCATAACTAAAGGTCACATTGAATTAAGAACGAGAAAGGCTCCTGAATTAGGAGCCTTTTTGTTGCTTATGCCCAAGTATTAGTTAGATGTTTGTGTCATATTGATTCCGTTTAGGGCAGGTCGCTAAGACTTCTCGGTGACCTGTGTCTTTTACTTCTTGCAGAATGACATCAAATCCCCACAATCGGTACACGTGTTTCAGAACTTCTTCGTAACTGTCATCAAGCGGGATTCGGTTATGAGGTACGTATTGCAACGTGAGTGAGCGGTCACCACGAACATCGACATTAAATACCTGAATGTTTGGCTCAAGATTAGATAAGTTGTACTGAGCGGCTAAGGTTTCTCTAATGCGTTTATAACCCATCTCATCGTGTATCGCGGCGACTTCAATAAAGTTTTTGTGGTCATCATCGTTGATCGCAAACAGCTTGAAATCACGGATTAATTTCGGAGAAAGGTACTGGCTAATGAAGCTTTCATCTTTGAAATTATGCATCGCGAAATGTACCGCATCTAACCAATCGGTTCCTGCCAAGTCCGGAAACCACTCCTTGTCCTCATCAGTTGGTTCTTCACAGATACGTTTAATATCTCGGAACATAGCAAAGCCCAAGGCGTATGGGTTAATACCATTAAAGTAAGGGCTGTTATAAGGCGGTTGAGCTACTACACTGGTATGGCTATGTAAGAACTCTAGAATGAACTTTTCGGATACCAAACCCTCATCGTAAAGATGATTGAGAATGGTGTAATGCCAGAATGTTGCCCAGCCTTCGTTCATGACCTGCGTTTGTTTTTGCGGATAAAAATACTGACTGATTTTGCGTACAATCCGCACGACTTCACGTTGCCACGGCTCTAGTAGCGGGGCATGCTTTTCGAAAAAGTAGAGCAAGTTTTCCTGAGGCTCGCTTGGGAATCGCTCTTTAAGATCTTCCTCTTTGGTTTTGGCTCTTGGTACTGTGCGCCACAATTCATTCACTTGAGACTGTAAGTATGCCTCGCGTTCTTCTTGTCGCGCTTTCTCTTCGGTAATGGAGATTTTCTCTGGTCGCTTGTAACGATCCACACCAAAGTTCATTAAGGCGTGGCAGGAGTCGAGCAGTTTTTCCACTTCCTGTACTCCATATCGCTCCTCACATTCAGCCAAATACTTTTTGGCAAACAGCAAATAATCGATGATGGAGCTAGCGTCCGTCCAGGTTTGGAACAGATAATTACCTTTGAAGAAAGAGTTGTGCCCGTAACAAGCGTGAGCAATCACTAGCGCTTGCATTGTCACGGTGTTTTCTTCCATCAAATAGGCGATACACGGATTGGAGTTAATGACAATCTCGTAGGCTAACCCCATTTGACCATGCTTATAGTTCTGTTCCGTTTGGATGAACTTTTTACCAAACGACCAGTGGTTGTAATTGATGGGCATACCAATACTTGAGTAGGCATCCATCATTTGTTCGGAAGTAATCACTTCTATTTGGTTAGGGTAAGTGTCTAGGCGATAGTGTTGTGCGACACGCTTAATCTCTTTGTGGTAGCGTTCCAACAGCTCAAATGTCCAATCCGGTCCATCTGGCAGCATTTTACTATTACGCTTCTTAGGCGCCTCTCCTGAGAGGTTTTTCGTTGCGGTACTCATCGCTAGCCTCCTTACGCCGTTTCTTTTTGGAATAGTTCACGGAAGACTGGGAAAATATCCTCCACAGAGCGAATGTTTTTCATTGCGAAGTTCGGAAATTCATCGGTGAGTTTTTCGTACTCATGCCATAGAGTTTGGTGCGAGCGTCGCGTAATTTCTATGTAGGAGTAGTACTGACAGTTTGGCAGTAGTTTGTTCACTAATAGATCGCGGCATCTTGGCGAGTCATCTGCCCAGTTATCGCCATCAGATGCTTGCGCAGCATAAATGTTCCATTGTCCAATTGGATAGCGCTCTTTTACGATTTCGTCCATCAGTTTCAATGCGCTGGATACAATAGTGCCCCCGGTCTCTTGCGAGTAGAAGAACTCGTGTTCGTCCACTTCTTTCGCTTGGGTGTGGTGGCGAATAAAGACGACGTCTACATTCTCGTAAGTACGAGTTAAAAACAGGTATAACAGAACGTAAAAACGTTTTGCGATGTCTTTCGTTGCTTGATCCATCGAGCCCGATACGTCCATCAAACAAAACATCACAGCTTGACTAGATGGTACAGGGCGTTTTTCATAGTTTTTAAAGCGTAAGTCGAAGGTGTCAATAAATGGAACCCCCTCAATTTTCTTACGCAGCTCTTCAATTTCAGCCTTCAAGCGGTTCTCTTCAAACTGCTGAGCGGGTTCAATGTTTTTGATACGAGCAAGTTCATCTTCTAGCTCTTTGAGAAGACGTTTCTTACCTGCGGTCATTGCCGTACGTCGTGCAAGAGATTGTTGTAGCGAACGTACTACCGCAATGTTTGAAGGGATACCAGCAGTTTGAAAGCCTGCGCGGTGCGTTTTCCATTCAGTAATTTTGGCAATTTGGTTTTTTTCTAGATTAGGCAGCTCGAGATCTTCGAACAAAATATCTAGGTACTCATCTTTTGATATTTGGAATACAAATTCGTCTTGGCCTTCTCCATCTGGACTGGCATTGCCTTCTCCCGAGCCACTACCTTGACCGCCACCTTTAGGACGCTCAATTTTATCACCAGTAATGAACTGGTCATTGCCGGGATGAACTCGTTCGCGAACACCACCTTTGCCTTGATGAAAGATCGGCTCATTGATGTCTTTGTGAGGGATAGAGACGTCTTCGCCCGTTTCCGTATTCGTAATCGAGCGTCGATTCACTGCGTCTGCTACCGACTCTTTTATTTGCTCTTTGTGGCGCTTCAAGAAGCGCTGTCGATTAACAGCGCTCTTGTTCTTGCCATTGAGCCTTCGGTCTATAAATTGCGCCATGAAATAGCCCTCTTCATGTTTCACAAGCGACCTAACTCAATACTGGGTTAGGATGACTTACGTACTCGTAGGTACCACTCAGAAAGTAGGCGAACCTGTTTCTCGGTATAGCCTTTTTCCATCATGCGAGCGACAAAGTCGTCATGCTTCTTCTGATCTTCAGAAGAGGTTTTCGCATTAAATGAGATAACCGGAAGTAGCTCTTCGGTATTGGAGAACATTTTCTTCTCGATTACTGTGCGCAGTTTTTCGTAGCTGGTCCAAACCGGGTTTTGACCATTGTTATTCGCTTTCGCACGAAGCACAAAGTTAACGATTTCGTTTCGGAAATCTTTCGGGTTAGAAATGCCAGCTGTTTTTTCGATCTTCTCTAGTTCAGCATTCAGTGAAGAGCGATCAAATAGCTGACCAGTTTCTGGATCTCGGTACTCTTGGTCTTGAATCCAGAAGTCTGCATAGGTGACATAGCGGTCGAAGATATTCTGACCGTATTCAGAGTAAGACTCGAGATAAGCGGTCTGAATCTCTTTACCGATAAATTCAACGTAGCGAGGCACTAGATAGCCTTTCAAGAACTCGAGATATTTCTCTGCCGTTTCAGCAGGGAACTGTTCACGTTCAACCTGTTGTTCAATCACATAGAACAGGTGTACAGGGTTGGCTGCCACCTCTGTTTGATCAAAGTTAAATACGCGCGACAAAATCTTAAAGGCGAAACGTGTAGAGAGACCATTCATGCCTTCATCGACACCCGCATAATCACGATACTCTTGATAGCTTTTTGCCTTTGGATCGGTGTCTTTGAGCGTTTCACCATCGTAGACGCGCATTTTTGAGAAAATGGATGAATTTTCAGGCTCTTTCAGGCGTGAAAGAATACTGAATTGCGCTAAAGTTTCGAGCGTGCTTGGAGAACAAGGAGCCTGAGACAGCTCACTGTTTTCAAGCAGTTTTTGGTAAATTTTCACTTCTTCGGATACGCGGAGACAGTAAGGTACTTTTACAATGTACACACGGTCGAGGAAGGCTTCGTTATTTTTGTTGTTACGGAAGGTCTGCCACTCAGATTCGTTCGAGTGAGCCAGAATCATACCGTCGAATGGAATCGCAGATAGACCTTCAGTACCGTTGAAGTTACCTTCTTGCGTTGCCGTCAATAGTGGGTGCAGTACTTTGATCGGCGCTTTGAACATCTCAACGAATTCCATTAAACCTTGGTTTGCTTTACACAGCGCACCGGAATAGCTGTAGGCATCTGGGTCGTCTTGCGAATAATGTTCGAGTTTGCGGATATCGACTTTACCAACCAGTGATGAAATATCTTGGTTGTTTTCATCCCCAGGTTCTGTTTTAGCAATACCGATCTGATCGAGAATTGAAGGGCGAACTTTCACTACCTTAAATTTAGTGATATCGCCGCCAAATTCATGAAGGCGCTTAGCGGCCCATGGCGACATAATCGAGCGAAGATAACGTTGCTCGATGCCGTATTCTTTTTTCAAGATATCGCCGTCTTCCGTGGCTTTGAATAGACAGAATGGATGGTCATTCACTGGGCTACGTTCGCCATTAGCAGTAAGAACATAGATAGGCATCTGTTCCATCAGAGCCTTAAGTTTTTCAGCAAGTGAGGACTTACCACCGCCGACAGGACCGAGTAGATAAAGGATCTGCTTACGTTCCTCTAAACCTTGCGCCGCGTGTTTTAGGTAAGACACAATTTGCTCTATGGCATCTTCCATACCATAAAAATCTTTAAAGGTTTCATAACGAGAGATAACACGATTCGAGAAGATGCGGCTCAATCTCGGGTCTTTTGCCGTATCGATTATCTCTGGTTCACCGATCGCCATCAGTAGGCGTTCTGCTGCATTAGCATAAGCGCTTTTGTCATCCTTACACAGGGCTAGAAACTCCTGTAACGACATCTCTTCATCTTTTGCAGCTTCATATCTTGATTGATAGTGGTCGAAAATACTCATGTCGCTTTCCCCTTTAATAGTCAGTCTACCGACGAACGTTGATTCAGGCTTTCCCACCTATTGTTATGCTCCTTGTTGTTTGAATATACGTCCTGTTATCACATTTGGTTCGTACAGAATGTAAGATTGGCGACACCAAAGACTTTGCTTTATGGACAGTTTTTTCATTACAACGGTGAGCGGTGGGTATGAATCTTTCAATCACAGCCTTTCTCTACTTAAGCCTAGTCGGGGATTTGCAATTTTGCTTAACAATTATGAATTTATTGCAAAAGTGACATTTGAATCACTCTTTCACTGAAGATGAATTTATGTCGTGAATAGGTGCAATAGAAATCAAATATTTGGCAAAGACAGACGAGTCTCAGTGATTCATTGCTCTACATCGCACAAGGGAAGCGTAAGAAGGTGAAAAAGCAGCGGTAAGGTTGTGATAGGGCAAATAAAAAAGGAAAGCGAGTGCTTTCCTTTTCGTAGACGAATATTTTATGCGCTGAAGATTTGTGCAAGCTCGTTTTCGCATAAATGGTACTGACGAGGGCAGTTGCGCCAAGTTTGTAGCATACGACGGTATTTATCCAGCATTGGCATTTGGCTGTTAAAGTGATGGTCTGCTTTATCAAATTGAGGGTACAGACCTTCAGAATCAATAAGGAAGCGTACGTAATGGACTTGTTGGGCCTCTGAAGCAATATCAAACCCAAGGAACTGCAAGCGGCGCTGATCCACTTTGTTACGATCTTCGGTATCGAGCATGTTGTAAGATTCTTGCATCGCGTGATACATCTCCATAACGTCGATGATCTCACGACACTCCGCTTCTGACAGACAGCCGAAATCTTTATTCAACTCACGCATTTGTAGCTCATAGCCACGTTCAACGATCGTTTGTAAGCGTTTGTATTTGGCCGCATTACTTGGATCAAGTTGAGACATAAGGTTGTATTGGTTTGATAGAATCAAACGTTGAGCGTTTGACATTTCCATGATGACCTCACTAGATATCTAATACATTTTTAATGTGCTTAGGTTAACGCTTAAGACATGAGTGAAACATGATCTCAACACATATTTAATACTAAAAAATGGCAAGAACTGTCACTTTTGACTAGTTTAAAAACACTTATTTATGGTAATGATTGTATATGTAGTCTCGGTCTGAAAATACTCTTAGCCACTCTGGCTTGAATACGGTTAAAACCGCCAGTGACATACCATTTAATAGGCCCTCAGGGAAGGCAAGCAACGGTACAAAAATAAAGTAGTTATGTTGAATAGTTTCCCAATCGTAATGACCAACCGATAAATGGTAAAAGGAGTTAATCAGCAGATGCAGGCTTCCTGTTATCGCGCCGTTGAAAAAACCTGCAACGAAGATGAACACAAAAATGTTTCTTGGCAAGTAGTGATAACTCAAAAGAAAGACGAGGTAACTAATGAAGATAGGAAGCAGGGCAGACAATACTAAAGACGTGGGTAACTGCAACAACGACACATCATGTAGCAGGTGGTTGACCAGCATTGCGGGGATACTGATTAGAAAGGCCATACGCCAACCATACATCATCGTCAGCGTTGTTAGCGCGAGAAAATGAATCTGTAGTCCTTCTTTTACGCCTGCTTGAGTTGCCCATAGGATGCTGAAAAAAAAGAGTGTTGCAAAAACGAGGTGCTGAAATGCTTTTTCCTTTTCAAGCTTGGGCCAAACTACTTTTTTCCAATCTGGTAGACAGTAGGCGAGCACTATCCAAAGTATGACAACCAGAGAGCCCAAGTTAAACCAATCCATGTTACTTCCTTCCTATGCGATCATGACGCAATCATTTCTATTGTTCTTTTTATACCTAAATCAACTCATAGAGATTCATTGAAGGTACTTAGGTATAGTTAAAAAAATACCAGCAATATGCTGGTATTTTAAAGAGGTTAGTCTTGCTGTTCACTTAGTATTTTACGTTATCGTTGTACTGCGCAAGAATGGATTGAATCTCGTCCATAGTTTCTTTCGGTGGAGGGTTTACCCCTTCGAGTGGGTATTCTAAGCCCAATGCTTCCCATTTATGGGCACCCAATTTGTGATAAGGAAGTAACTCGACCTTTTCGATGTTATCCATATCTTTAATAAACTCACCAAGCATGTGTGCTGCTTCAGGGTCATCTGTGTAACCAGGCACGACTACATAGCGAATCCAAGTTTTCTTTCCGATTTTTTGCAAGTAACGAGCAAAGTCCAATGTACGTCGGTTCGATACGCCGATGAGATCTTGGTGCACTTCATCTTTCATGTGCTTGATATCAAGCATTACTAAGTCTGTTGCATCCAGTACTTCATCAATAACATCAGTGTGTTTACGAACATAACCGTTCGTATCTAGACACGTATGAATACCTTCTGCTTTAGCTGCGCGGAAAAAGTCCCGTACAAATTCAGGTTGAAGCATCGCTTCGCCGCCAGAACAAGTAACGCCACCACCTGATGCATTCATGAAGTGGCGGTAACTTTTCGCTTCGGAAATGATCTCTTCAACCGTAACTTCTTTGCCATCATGCGTATCCCATGTATCGCGATTGTGGCAATACTTACAGCGCATCAAACAACCTTGCAAGAAGACGATAAAACGAATACCAGGTCCGTCTACGGTACCACATGACTCAAATGAGTGAATACGACCAGTTGTTGACATCTTTTGCTCTCATTACTAGTAAATTCTAGCTGTTATTTTATTACAAAAAGCAGGGTTAAAACAGCTTTGTCGGTACTAAAGGCAAGGTTATGTGAAGAAAGAAAATAGATAGACCAATCTAAATAAATGCTTGATCACAGGGTTGGTTAATACCAAACGAGAGAACTTGCCTTGTATTTAGATTGGTGTGGATACAGGGATAAGTCAGCTTTTAAAAAAAGGCGAACACAGAGAAGGAGCCTGTCCCATAAACATCAGTTTGGGATTCTTCATAATCTGGCGTTTTTATCGTAAAGGTTAGGCTTGCACCGTAATTTTGGTTATACCAAGTTGCACCTGCTACGGCGCTTGCTTGCCAATTTTGCAGTGTGACGTCGTATGGCGCTGATGGCTCAGGAATACCAGGGCGATTGCCTTCGATGGTCATGTCATTGAAACGGTAACGACCTTCAAACCCCGTAAATAAGAACCAGCTTGAAGTATCCTGTGCGAGCATACTCGCTGAGAATGGGCTCTCTACACTAATATTGGCGGCTCCGATGCTGCTTGCTAGGTTTGTACCCCAACGAAACATGACGCCTTGAGAGACATCACTACGGAAGTTACCCGCATTGATGTCGTTAATGTTGATGATTTCCCATTGCGTTTTTTGTCCTTCGCTGCGCATCAATTTATTAAATACGCGGTAGCCAAGGCTAAACGCCACTTTATCGTCGATCTGGTAATCCCAACCTTGTGGGTCAGTCGAGCCTGTTATGCCGTGAACGATTTCTTGCGCTTTTTCTGAAAGCGAACTTTCACCTGTTGCACCGATGGTGAAGTTGTAGCGGACGGCTTTGTCATCAGTCAGAGAAAGATAGTTGATCTCAGTATGTAGATAACCCGCATATGGGCGATCATTGACCAGTGGGTAATCCGCTTCAATGTCGCTCGGAGTCCACATTTTGTGGCCAAGAACCAACTCTATTTTATCGATATTGGCGTGTTCTGAGTCAGCCAGACTCAGCCATCTCCATTGGCTTTCTTGTTTCAGTTGGCCTGTTGCGTAGGAAAGAAAAATACCATTTGTGTAGTCTTGGTCGACGCCGAAAATACCATCATTGTCGAGTGTAAAAGAGACCGTAGACTTAGTGGATGCCATCGCAACTGGAGAAAGAAGAGTAAGAACAATTAATTTACTGAGTTTCATATACTTTATTTACTAACTTTTTTCGCATCATACGTAAGAATGTGGGCAAAATCTTTCGTAATATCACAACTTTCATTCAAGAAATAAAAAAAGGCTGATGCTTAGAAGCATCAGCCTTTGTTGTATCACTAAAACGTTATTTCATTAAAGTCTTATAGAGACTCTGTGAATGTACGTGCGATTACGTCAGCTTGTTGCTCTGCAGTTAGAGAGTTAAAGCGAACAGCGTAACCAGATACACGGATTGTTAGCTGAGGGTATTTCTCTGGGTGCTTAACGGCGTCTTCTAGAGTTTCGCGGTTAAGAACGTTCACGTTTAGGTGTTGACCACCTTCGATACCCGCTTCGTGGTGGAAGTAACCATCCATCAGACCAGCAAGGTTAGCGCGTTGTGAACCCTCATCTTTACCTAGTGCATTAGGTACGATAGAGAATGTGTAAGAGATACCATCTTGTGCGTCAGCAAACGGCAGTTTTGCAACTGAAGTTAGTGATGCTACGGCACCTTTCTCATCGCGACCGTGCATTGGGTTAGCACCTGGAGCAAATGGAGCACCAGCACGACGACCGTCAGGTGTGTTACCAGTTTTCTTACCGTAAACCACGTTTGAAGTGATAGTAAGAATTGACTGAGTAGGGATTGCATCACGGTAAGTCTTAAGCTTACGGATTTTGCCCATAAATACAGAAACAAGTTCACATGCGATATCATCAACGCGTGGGTCGTTGTTACCAAATTTAGGGTAATCACCTTCGATTTCGAAGTCGATTGCTAGACCGTCTTCGTCACGGATTGGCTTAACTTTTGCGTATTTGATTGCAGACAGAGAGTCAGCCGCAACAGATAGACCAGCAATACCACAAGCCATAGTACGTTTAACGTCACGGTCATGTAGAGCCATTAGTGCCGCTTCGTAGCTGTACTTGTCGTGCATGAAGTGGATAGCGTTTAGTGCAGTCACGTACTGCTTCGCTAGCCAATCCATGAAGTGGTCCATTTTCTCCCACAACTCATCGTAGTTCAGTACATCGCCTTCGATCTTCGGCATTTGTGGACCAACTTGGATTTTTAGCTTCTCATCCACACCACCGTTGATGGTGTAAAGCATAGTTTTCGCAAGGTTAGCACGAGCACCAAAGAACTGCATTTGCTTACCAACAACCATTGGAGATACACAACATGCGATTGCGTAGTCGTCAGAGTTCATGTCTGGACGCATTAGGTCGTCGTTTTCGTACTGGATTGAAGAAGTATCGATAGACACTTTCGCACAGAACTTCTTGAAGCCTTCAGGTAGTTGCTCAGACCAAAGAACAGTGATGTTTGGCTCTGGAGAAGGACCCATTGTGTATAGTGAGTTTAGGAAACGGAAGTTTGTACGAGTAACTAGCGTACGACCGTCAAGACCCATACCACCCATAGACTCAGTTGCCCAGATAGGGTCGCCAGAGAATAGATCATCGTACTCAGGAGTACGTAGGAAACGAACCATACGTAGTTTCATTACGAAGTGGTCGATCATTTCCTGAGCTTGTTCTTCTGTGATGCGGCCAGCAGCGATATCGCGCTCGATGAAGATGTCTAGGAACGTAGAAGTACGGCCTAGAGACATTGCCGCGCCGTTTTGAGATTTAACAGCAGCTAGGTAACCGAAGTAAGTCCACTGGATAGCTTCTTGTGCAGTTTCAGCTGGACGAGAAATGTCACAACCGTATTTTGCAGCCATTTCTTTGATTTGACCTAGAGCACGGTGTTGCTCTGCGATCTCTTCACGAAGCTGCATTGTCATTTGTAGGTCTTCGCCGTTCTCGAAACGCTCTTGTAGAGAAGAGAACTGTGCGAATTTATCCTTCATTAGGAAATCAATACCGTATAGAGCAACACGACGGTAGTCACCGATGATACGACCACGACCGTATGCATCAGGAAGACCAGTCAATACGCCAGACTTACGACACGCCATGATTTGTGGAGTGTAGATGTCGAAAACGCCTTGGTTGTGAGTTTTACGGTATTCTGTGTAGATTTTCTTAACTTGTGGGTCAAGCTCGCGGTTGTAGGCTTTGCATGAACCTTCAACCATACGGATACCACCGTTAGGGATGATCGCACGTTTTAGAGGAGCGTCAGTT
Source organism: Vibrio sp. JZG10 (assembly GCF_054064075.1). NCBI lineage: Bacteria > Pseudomonadati > Pseudomonadota > Gammaproteobacteria > Vibrionales > Vibrionaceae > Vibrio > Vibrio sp. JZG10. The sequence continues at coordinate 32,047 of NZ_JBSUGE010000021.1, read as the reverse complement.
TGAAGACCTACGATAGTTTCTAGGTCTTTTTCGATGTAGCCTGCATCGTGAGCAGTGATGGTAGAGATAACTGAAGTATCAAAATCAACAGGAGCGTGAGTCGCGTTCTCTTGTTTGATGCCTTCCATTACCTTAGCCCAAAGCTTGTTAGTCGCTTCAGTACCTTCAGAAACTAGGAAAGATTCGTCGCCTTCGTACGGAGTGTAGTTCTTCTGAATGAAATCACGAACGTTTACTTCGTTTTGCCAGTCGCCTGCAGCAAAACCTTCCCAAGCTTTAGCAAATTGCTCTGCCATGACATACCTACCTTTTTAGTAGAAAAAAATACGTACTGCTTCGCCGTTGAGCCAGCTATCCCCAAGTTAAAGAGGGGAACAGTACACTCTTATGAATAACAATATTTATAGTCTTAAATTTAAATGTTCGAGTTACAAAACTATAAATATTGTCACTAGTTTTAACGTTTCTCTTTTTAAGCAACAGTTAGAGGTTAAACTAAAATTTTTTTGCAAACCTTAAACTAAATCAATAAATCCTCAAAAATCTCGATAAAAATGGGGTAGCGACTAGCGCTACCCACACATTTTCTGAACTGTCAGCTTTACAGCCAAGCTTGGATGCCATATTGTCCTTCAAGCATACCAACTGCAAGCATAGCAACTAAACAGATAATAAGTACGCTTACTGGGATCACAATCTTGTCTACAAACGACAAGCGAGACGCGCGCTCTTTATCACCAATTAAGCCGTTGTTATCTAAAAGCATAGTTAGTGCCCAAGCTAGAACAGGGTTAACGACTGCTGAACCAAAGATACAGATGCCTGCTGCTTGTGAATCTTTTGAGTCTTTCACCATCTGCATGCCTGCTTCAAGTAGTGGTAGAGAGACACCAACGAGAAGAGCAACGCGCATAACTGGTGGCCATACTGCAACATCCATAGGGAAACCAAGGATTGCAACAATAATACATAGAGAACCTAGTAAGATTGCACCGCCAGGAATAGGGCGCTTCGCGATTGCAGCAGGGATCATGTAAGTCCCCCAAGATGATGTGATGTTACCACCACCGACAGCGGTACCGACCATTTGGCGCACAGAACACATTGTCATTGTGTCATCAACGTCCATCAGTACTTTTTCACTCTTACGTGGGTAGTTCATTTCTTGGAAGATGCGGTGACCCAAGAAGTCAGGAGACCACATTGCTACAGCAAGAATTGCGAATGGTAGAGAAGCAATGAAGTGTTCCATATTAGGAAGACCAAGCATCCAACCTTCTTCTGTTGAACCCCACCAGTAGATTGGGTTTAGGTTTGGAAGACCCGTCTCGGTTACGAATTTAATATCGAAGCCTGCGCCAAGAACAAGTGCGATTGCAAGGCCAGTGAAGGCACAAACAGGGATTGATAGCCAGCGTTTGTTCACTTTAGCAAGGAACGCGTATAGGCCAATAGTAACCGCAAGAACGATTAGACCGATGTAACCCATGCTACCTGCGGCAACTGTGTCGGATTGCAAACCAACAGCCCAAGCTTGAATGGAATTAATTTGGCTCATCGTTCCGGTTAAACCCAAGAAGATGAGAAGGCCACCAGCCGTACCTTCAGAGGTGAGGTTAACCAGTTTTGAACCACCTTTTAACAGGCTCAGAATTAAACCAAACACACCAATGAGAATTGCCAATGCAAGAGGGTGAGCACCAGCAAGCGCGATGGTACCAATAAGAGGGATCATTGGGCCGTGGTTACCTGCTAGGTTGGCTTTAGGGTTAATAAAGCCAGAAGCAAGTACACAGAAAAGAAGTGCAGGGATGAGCATCTCTACACGGGCAACTTCGATGGCGAAATCTTTGCCCAGGTTAACATGGTCCCATGCGGCAGTTAGGCCTTCAGCCCAAGACATCATTACCGCAGAGTACATCGCGATAATACCAATCGTACCGGCAAGTGCTGGAACAAGATCTTCAAGTTCAAAACGGAAGTCACGACCTGGCAAGTTTAAGCCGAAACGACGCGGCTTCATAATTTGTAGTTCGTGGTCTAGGTAGTCTGAACGGCTTGCGAACTCAGATGCTGGACGATGAAGCTCACGGTAGCTCTTGGTCTCGATATCTGAATCAGAGTGCGTTTTGTTAACTGCGTCTGACATAGATTCCTCATATATTTAAAAGTTATGAATTCTTCATTCAATTGTGTTAATCCGCATCCTGCGGCACGCTTATGCTAGCTATTATTAGATTTGTTACACGTCGACATTGTGCCTAAGCATAGCTAATAACTTATTGTGTTGAGGCACAAAAAAATCCTCATCTTTTGGCAGGAGTCTAGCAAGATAGCCATTTAGGGTGATTGATTTAGATCACTTTAAGAATGGTTGTGAAATAAAACTACAGAAAGTTTCTGGCATGCGAATGAGATGGTGAAATCTTGTGTAATTTCATTACACAAGTTGCATAAAATTAGAATTTGTTGCTCTTATCGTTCTGGGATGCAGGGTAAATATCAATATTCATGATGATTATATAAAGCTGGCTTTATTCTTGCTTTCTACAGGGCAAAGACGATTTTTTGGCTAATCATTGCCGCTCAGTTTAGGAAAAAGACATGAAACAGCTTAAAGTACTGCCACTAGTGGCAATCATCTCAGGGTTAATGGTCGGTTGTGGCGGCGGTGGCGGTGGCGGCGGTAGTTCCACACCAAGAACTACATTCACTTTTACTTTTGCAGCTCCAAATGTCATTAGTGAAACAAATGCACAAAAAGACAGCTGTACTATTTACGACCGTAGAGTAGATGGCAATGGCATCGAGCAGGTATTGACCTATCAACCAGCCGTCAGTGCACAGCTAACAGGAGGTAAGGTTGTCGGTTTCTATTCAGACAAGAATGGTGTCCGTCAAGGCGACTTTATCTACCCATCAGGCACTACTTTGAAATTTGTTCTAGAAGACATTCCTGAGGACGGCTATTTTACTTATCAGTTGCTTGATGCTTCTGGAACCGTATTTACGGCAAACAGCTTCAGTCGAGATTTTTTAAAGGACAATAACCTTAGAAACTCAACGTTCTCAATGAATCGAGAGGCGGTGTCTGCTTGTAATAAAAATGGCAACTTCCGTAAGGCTACCCGAACTGACCTTAAATATGAAGCAACGGAGGCTGGTGGCTTAGAGTACAACTTCATATCTCAAATTGCGAAAGAGTCTAAGCCTACCTATTCTATTGATTCTTTAGATGTAAGAGCAATTGGTTCGAAGATGGAGTCGACAGTCGTGCTGCAATATGCAGACGCAGCGAAAACAGAACTGCACCAGTATGGTATTCGCGATTGGTCGAGTGAATCACCATTGCCATTGGTTGGCATGAATGGTTCTTCTCCAATCTTTAACCCAACATCTTTCAAATATGACACTTTAGACATCAGTGTACTTGTTGGTGATTACAACTACGAAGTTGCAGAGCTACCTATGTCAACGACGAAGTTCTACCACCCGCTTGAGCCAAAAACGGAAACTTGGACTTACAGTGTTGCAGCTGAAAAACCTATCAATGGTTGGACGGTAGCGCTGAACCAAAAGATGTATCAGGACGCAAATTGGGATATCTCAATTGATCCAAGCGCTTACTACAACCTAAATGCTCTGCCTGCGTCGCATGTGGTGAGAGGTTCAACTATTGATACTGGTTTTGCTTTCACTGACCAAGATAAAGGCTTTAGCCGCCTTGCATATCGTGCAGAGTCTAACTCTGGAACACTACACCGAGTAACACACAAGATATTTACAACTTTAGAGAGTGATGTCGTTGTTCCGGAGTTGTTCTACTACACATTCGATGACAGTGTGAAACAAGATTTGAAAGTTTCTTCTACAAGTGATTACTCACAATCTATTGTCGTGGAGTCTGCTGAAGCAAACCTAAATAGCTATGACTTTGTTTCTCTTTTCTCTCATGGTGATGTGACCGATCTTAAAGTGGATCACGATGGTCTTGTGATCAGTGAAGTTGATTCTGAGAAGGTCAATACGAATGCTCAGAAATCTGATTTTATGGTATTGGTTAAGTAGCGTCTTAACACTTTTGTAAATTTATTAAGCCCCTTCTAAAGGGGCTTTTTTATATTTAATATTCAGCTTTTGAAGAATAAGTTGCTATATATTGCATATTAATTTGGCTATCGTATCTTTCTATTCGAATTATCTAGGTTAATAATTTGTTGCAAGTTTCAGGGCGTGGTGCTAATTTGTTCCGAATTAGAGAGGGCGGAGTCCCTTAATTGCAGTGACAAAAACACAGGGAGTAGAGCGCATGAATGATGTACCAGCGCTAGATATAAAAGACCTGCACAAAACATTTGGACAGAATGAAGTCCTGAAAGGCATTTCACTTGCCGCGCACAAAGGAGATGTCATCTCCATCATTGGCTCTTCCGGTTCTGGTAAGAGTACCTTTCTTAGATGTATCAACTTGCTAGAAACGCCTACCGCAGGCGAAATTTGGGTGAATGGTGAATTAATCCAAATGAAGAACAACCGAGCAGGGGAATCTGTTCCTGCTAATGAAAAGCAAGTGCAACGTATTCGCTCACGGCTAGCGATGGTGTTCCAAGGTTTCAACTTATGGTCACACCTGACAGTACTAGAAAACGTGATTGAAGCCCCTGTTCATGTTCTAGGCGTACCAAAAGCCCAAGCGATTGAAAACGCAGAAGTCTTGCTTAAGAAAGTAGGCCTATATGAGCGTAAAGACTATTATCCTGGGCACTTATCTGGCGGTCAGCAGCAACGTGCCGCTATTGCCCGTGCGCTAGCAGTTGACCCTGAAGTGATGTTGTTTGACGAGCCAACCTCGGCGCTTGACCCAGAACTTGTTGGGGAAGTATTAGGGGTAATGAGAGATTTGGCAGATGAAGGACGAACCATGCTGGTGGTCACGCACGAAATGGCGTTTGCGCGAGACGTATCAAACCATGTGATGTTCTTGCATCAAGGCTTAGTGGAAGAACAGGGAAATCCAGCTAAGCTATTTACAAACCCGGATTCGGAACGATTACAGCAGTTTATCTCATCCATTTACTAATATTTTTAGGCGGCAGACTATTGCCTCCTAAGCCAGCACAACAAACAAAACGAAATAAAATTGCAATCACAGGAGTATGGAAATGAAAAAGTGGTTATTAGCAGCAACGATCGCTGCAACGGCAGTATCTGGTGTCGCTCAAGCGAAAGAATGGAAAACAGTTCGCTTCGGCATTGAGGGTGCTTACCCTCCGTTTAGCTGGACAGAAACTGATGGTTCTCTGAAAGGCTTCGACGTAGACATGGCCAACGCGCTTTGTGAAGAAATGCAGGTGAAATGTAAGATTGTCGCGCAAGATTGGGATGGCATCATTCCTTCTCTATTAGCGCGTAAGTACGACGCAATCATCGCTGCGATGTCTATTACTGAAGAACGTAAGAAGAAAGTCGATTTCACTGGCAAATACGCACTGATTCCAAACAAATTTATTGCCAAGAAGGGTGCGAATCTGGATTTTGACAACCTAGATGGCAAGAAAATCGCCGTTCAACGTGCAACAACACACGACAAATATCTGACAGATAACTATGGCGATAAAGTAGAAATTGTTCGTTACGGTTCTTTTGATGAGGCTTACCTAGATTTAGCCAATGGTCGTGTTGCCGCTGTATTGGGCGACGCCTCTGCTCTAGAAGAAGGTGTGCTTAATAAAGCGGGCGGCGACGCGTACGAGTTTGTTGGTCCGTCATTGACCGATCCTAAGTGGTTCGGTGAAGGTTTTGGTATTGCCGTGCGTAAACAAGATAAAGATCTAACGAAGAAATTGGACGCGGCGATAATTTCACTACGTGAGAAAGGTGTTTATCAAGAAATTGCTGGTAAATACTTTAACTACGATGTGTACGGTGAATAAACCGTAATTAAGCGACCGTTGGCTTGTTCCTAGAAGTAGTCAACGGTCGATTTTTTGAGTTTAGGGATTAGGAACTCACCTATGCTAGATTTACAAGGATACGAAGCTTCGATTTTAAAAGGGGCTTTAGTAACGATAGAAGTTGCAGTGCTTTCACTCCTTCTTGCGGTGATCTTAGGTATGCTTGGCGCACTAGCTAAGTTAGCGCCTTACAAATGGGCAAGGGCGATTGCCACTCTTTACACCACCGTCATTCGCGGCATTCCAGATTTGGTTCTGATGATGCTGATTTTCTTTGGTGGACAAATACTTTTAAACAATAGCCTGTACTCCATTAACGAAACGCTCAATGAGTGGTTTGCTTCGAGTGATCCAAACCATGAATGGACGTCTTACTTACCCGACTATATTGATGTCAGCCCATTTATTGCAGGTGTACTCACGATTGGTTTTATCTTTGGTGCCTACATGGCGGAGACTTTTCGCGGAGCGATCATGGCGGTGGACAAAGGTGAACTAGAAGCGGCGAAAGCTTATGGTATGAGCTCAGCCTTATCGTTTAGAAGAATCTTACTGCCTCAGATGATTCGTCATGCATTACCTGGATTTGGTAATAACTGGTTAGTGTTACTCAAGACCACAGCGTTAGTTTCCATCATCGGCCTGGATGACATGGTGAGAATGAGCTCGTTGGCGGCAGGTACGACGAAAATGCCGTTTACCTTTTACATGGCTGTCGCGCTCATCTTTCTGTTTTTTACCAGCGTTTCGACCGGGCTACTCAAGCTTGTTGAGCGTAAGTTCAGTATTCATGCGAGGTAAGTTATGGATTTTTCTTTGATTATTGAAAGTTTCCCAACTTATCTTCAGGGCCTTTGGACGACAGTTTGGCTGGTAGGATTAGCGTTGGTTATCGGTTTGTGTGTCTCGATTCCATTAGCCGTGGCACGTAATAGTACCAATTATGCCTTTAGCTTACCTTCTTGGGGATTCATTTACTTTTTCCGTGGAACGCCGTTGTTGGTCCAGTTGTATTTGATTTACTACGGTATGGATCAGTTCTTTCCTGTGAAAGATACCTTGTGGGAAAACGCCTGGTTCTGTGCTTTGGTCGCTTTTATTCTTAATACGTCGGCTTATACTGCAGAAATTATTCGTGGTGCGATTAATGGCTTGCCCAAAGGTGAAGTAGAAGCTGCCAAAGCGTATGGGATGAGTAAGTTTATGACATACAGACGTATTATCTTGCCTAGTGCACTGCGTCGAGCATTACCAGCTTATTCAAACGAAGTGATTTTCATGCTGCACGGTAGTGCGGTCGCGGGTATCGTTACCATTATGGATCTAACTGGCGCTGCGCGCTTAGTTAACTCACGTTACTATGCGCCATTTGAATCTTTCCTTACGGCGGGGCTGTTCTACATGGCACTGACATTTATGATCTTGTGGTGCTTTAAAGTGGCAGAGAAGCGCTTCTTGGCATACCTACGTCCTTTAAGTTAATAATTAATGTCAGCAATGGTATCGGAATGGGTACCATTGCTTTTTGATGATTTTGTTATCTTCATTCCTATTTTTCCTACCGATACAAAAGACTATTTCTTTTTATTCATGTACTTACATTAATATTTGATAAACCCATTGTTTAGTAAGTAAAAATGAAAAAAACAATTCTATCGTTGGGCCTTGCCGCCGTTGCCACTGGATGTGGTGGGGGAGAGGGAGAGTCACAATCTAATGCTCAAGTAAAACCAACGCCAGCTCCAGTTCAACAAGCTCTGGAAACTGGTAATGCACTGCTCGTTTCTGACCCGAACGATTTCATCCGAGAAAGTCGGCAAGTTGTGGAAGGGCACAAGAAACAGTCGAATACGATCAAATCTGCAATTGCGAAAAACCTTTCTGGCCTTTATTGGGATCCAACCCATGATGCAGCGATCTTGGCACCTCAGTATGGGTTCAACGACACCATCTTGATGACCAACAAGGCCATGGCTAGCGGTTATAAAGATCAGGCGTTGTCAATTGGCGTTGCTGGAGAAAAAGCTAATGGTCAACGTTATGCGCTATTAGGTAGTAACCCATTTAGAACGGCACAACGCTTTCCCGAGTCTTCGAATGCAACGATGACTCAATGGCTAAGCAACCTGGTCACTTGGTTGTCAGGCGGAGCTACTTCAAACGTTGTCATCGCGCAAATGGATCAGTCTTATTACTTCCCTGATGAGCAAGCGACTCGGAATTGGCTGAAAGACAATGTTTCACAAGAGTTGGCGTTTAACGAGGCCAACCTATGCGATGGTTCGAAGCTACTTAGCTGCTTGCAAACCAATACTCCAAACTTATTGATCTTGTCACAGCATCTGCAATCTGGCGACACCAACCAACAAGTACTCGATGCTCTGGCATACGCTGAGCAATCCCAAATTCCTGTTCTATACCTACATTGGGATGGAGGACTAACTGAACTTGGCCGAGACATTTTGGAAAAATTCCATGTTGATTATGTGGGAGATAACTATTGGCGTAAGTTAGGCTTGGTTGATTGGGCGCCTTCATCACTCATGAACTTCGTGCCAGACTCTGTTGCTACGCAACAAGCGCTGTTGTCTCGTTTTGAATCTCAAAACTTCAATGTTGACTTGTCACAGTGTGATGACAAATCTTGTCCTGACACTGCGAATATGGAAAGTCAATTTTATGCAGGGGCAAACAGTATTCGCCATCGGTTGCAAAAGCTTGATGAACAAAAAGTAGATTTGTTTAATCAAGACGGCTACCAATACGAAAAACTCATGGTATTGCTGGCTGATCACTATCGTCAAACGGTTGTGTTCCCAATGGACAAACAATCAACCCAAACGACCGAATTCCTAAAGTCGTATTTTGCCGATTACGTACAATACAACAGCCGAAGTGTGAACCCAAAACAACCAAATATGGGGAACTTCAGCCGTAGTGAGTTTAGCCCTGAAGTAAAGAGAATCAGCGCAACGATTAATATGGAATCAAAGCGTAACTTCCGCTCTGCTGGTGTGTATGCGCTTCCTGGGGAGACCTTTACGGTCACGCGCAATGACAGTAATGAAGTGACGACTAAAATTGTCATCAACAGTTTAAGAAGTGGCGCAACTCATGAGTTCAGCAAAGATGGATACACGCGACCAAAAATGCTGACTTCTTTCGCCTATGAGGTGAAGCCGGGTGAAACCATCACGCTGACTTCACCTTATGGCGGGCCTATCCAGGTTCACTTTAACAATAATGATGTACCAGTAGCTCTAACATTTAGCCATGTAGCGCAACACCCTGTATGGAGAAGTGAAAAGGATAACGATGCGTTTATTCAGGAGCTTGAAGCGAATTTGTTCGATTGGGCTGAACTGATCACGCCTGGATTTGAGGTACACTCTAAACGTGACAAAATGCTTGAATCTGTCAACGATGAGATGTGGTCGACACCAGCTGAAATGGCGCTAGCGACAGAAGAGTATGTTCATAACTACCCACATGTCTTGGCTGGTTTCCAAGGGCCGGGGATCGATGAGGTTCCGGAAATTATCCAGTATGCCAAAAATCAAGGTTGGGAAATCGCCAATATTGGTATGGTGAAGCATATGAACGCTGACCAAGCGACGTGTGGTTACGGCTGTTCTGGTAACCCATACGATGCTTACTGGTCATTCAGCCCACTCGGTCACGGTGATTTACATGAGCTTGGTCATGGCTTGGAAAAAGGTCGATTCCGATTTGCAGGCTGGGAAGGGCATTCAACGACCAATTACTACTCGTATTACAGTAAGTCTCGTTTCTTCCAGAATACGGGGAAAGTTTCAACTTGCCAAAGCTTGGATTTCAAAGGCCAGTTTGAATTATTGCAAGCAAGCCGAACTCAAGCGGATCCAAACGCTTACATGGCAGCGCAAAATCAAACTGGTTGGAGTTGGGGAGCTCGCGTTTACATTCAAATGATGATGGCGACGCAGCATGAAGGTGTACTGCAAAATGGTTGGCACTTATTGGCGCGATTGCACCTGATTGAACGTGAGTTTAACCGCTTGAAATCGGATGATGCGCTTTGGAATGAGAGACGATTGAGTATTGGTTTCACCAACTACTCTCGTGAAGAGGCAAATAGCATCTCAAACAACGACTGGTTGCTTATTGCTCTGAGCTACATCTCTCAGCGAGACATGACGAGCTATTTAGATATGTGGGGCTTCTCGTTCACAGAAAAAGCGAAACAGCAGGTTGTGGCGCTGAATCTACCGCCGATGCCTCTCACTTACTTTGCAAGCAGCAATACCGGCTACTGTCTGAACGAATTTGCTCAAACGCCAGTCAGTGTTGATGGTCAAACGGTTTGGCCGCTGAACTAGCTGAGTAGAAAGTAACTTGCATGAAAAAGGGAGACAGAGTCTCCCTTTTTCATGGGGTAAGCTTAGCGTTGAGTCCCGCTTATTGCTCTGTTATGTATTACTTGAACGTCGACCAAATTGGAGCGTGGTCTGAAGGTTTTTCAATACCGCGCAATTCATAATCGATACCCGACTCAATACATTTTTGCGCGAGGGAAGGGGTCGCCAAAATGACATCAATTCGTAGACCTCGGTTATCATCAAACCCGCGAGAGCGATAATCAAACCACGAGAATTGATCGTTCACTTCTGGATATAGCTTGCGGAAGGTGTCCTCAAAGCCCCAATCTAGCAAGGTTTTCAGCCATTCGCGCTCTTCCGGTTGGAATGAACATTTACCTGTTTTTAGCCAACGCTTACGGTTTGGTTCGCCGATACCGATATCTGCATCAATAGGGCTAATGTTGATGTCACCCATAACAATCAATTGCTCGTCGCTATTGTGATGATCGTTTAGGTAGGTCATCAGATCTTTATAAAACTGACGTTTGTATGGGAATTTTGTTTCGTGGCTGATGTTATCCCCTTGAGGGAAGTAGCCGTTTAGCACCGTGATCTTCTCGCCGTTTTCATTTAAAAACGTTGCCATGATCATTCGCTTTTGATGTTCCTCGTTATCCGTCGGGAACCCTTTTTGTACGTGTAGAGGCTCTTGCTTACAAAGCATTGCTACGCCGTAATGTGCTTTTTGACCATGGAAATACACTTTGTAGCCCATGGCTTCGACAGCTTCAATCGGGAATGCTTCATCGTGAACTTTAATTTCCTGAAGACCAATCACATCAGGTTGGTGTTTGTCGATTAGCGCTTGGAGTTGGTGCAGTCGCGCACGTAGTCCATTGATGTTAAAGCTGATTACTTTCATTATTTATCCTTTTGGGGGCGTACTTTTTTATGAATAGTATCATTGTGTAAGAGCACTGAAAATGAGTCTCGTGAAAGGAGTGAAACGCTCTGAGCTACTTTGCTTTTAATTTGTTTTCTAAGTCATTTTGCACGATCTTCAAAGCGTTAAGCGCAACTTCTGGATCTATCTCATTGCTCTCAAGCAAATAGATTAAATCGACAGCCAGTTTGATCTCTTCAGGTGCGTCATCTAAAGGCGAGGTTGGTTGGTCAGCCATTATTGATGTTTTTCCCTATGTGTAATTTGGTTCTCTAGTTTCAGAAGCGCTGTCTCACAACGTGCCAAACGTTGCTCGGTCGCTAGTAACACTTTCTGAGCCTCGGCACGCATAAAACTAGGAGCGGTTTCGACAGCACGTTCTTTTTCTAACACCATTTCGCGCAAGCGTCTTGCCCACTCTTGGTGTTGAGCGAGTTCCTGGTAAAGCACGTTAATAGGCTTGCGGAAATGGCTGCTATGTTTGATCTCATTCTTGCGAATTTTGGTGGTAGAGATCTCGCGTTGAATCGCACCGATTTGCGCTACTAACCGTTCAGTGAGGTACTCAGCACGCAAAGCGGTGAGCTTACCTTCATTTTGCTCACGCACAATCGCATCCAGCGTAGCTTCTGCTTCTTTTACGCAAGGAGTAAGTAAGCGAGAGCGACAACCAAATAAGCGCTCATCAAAAAGCGGAACATGGTGTTCGCCTCTTTGACGGTCAAGAACAGCGGCTTGCTTCGCCATTTGTTCTAGGTTTTCCTGGAGTTGAGAAATGTTCATGACAAACCTACAAACCATGCGTCATAAGCCAATTTTATGGCCAGTATACTGACGACAGTAACAAATACAGGGCGAATGAATTTAGAACCAAACCGAATGGCGGAGTGCGCGCCAACAAAAGCGCCAGCCATTAAACATACCCCCATTGTTAAGCCTAGCACCCAGTTGATATGACCGAGGATTGCAAACGTAATCAAAGAGGTAAAGTTGCTGGTAAAGTTCATTGCTTTTGCTAAGCCAGAGGCGAGCAAGATATTCAGCCGATACAGAGCCATTGAACTGACCGTCCAAAAAGCCCCAGTTCCAGGCCCTGCGAGCCCGTCATAGAACCCTATGGATAATCCTTGCATGTACTGTTTTCTATGAAGTTTTGGGCAAGGCTCGGGAATTGGACTTTGATGAGGAGAGTGTGGTGTTTTATGGAAGACGGTATATAACGCCGCCGCTAAAATAACAAGGGGTAACCCTTTTTCTAGCCAATCCGTGCTAATCGCGTCCACAAGTAGGGTACCTAATGTTGCTCCGACAAGCGTCGCTACAAATGCTCTTCCCCAGCATTGAGGCTTGAATAAACGTTTCTTGTAGTACGTAAATGCCGCAGTAGAAGAGGCAAAGGTAGCCGCAAGTTTATTGGTGCCTAGTGCAATATGGGGCGGCAAGCCCAATGATAGTAGAGCAGGTACGGTTAGCATGCCACCACCACCGGCAACTGCATCAATAAATCCAGCGACAAAAGCGACAAGCGCCAACACCAACAGCATAGTTGGCTCAATCATTTCCATAAATGGTGATTCTTCTAATATTCTATTTTACGTTTAAATGGAGGTAGTGAGTCGATTAAGGCTTGTCCGTATCGCTTAGTGACTAGGCGTCGATCAAGAATCGTTACTCTACCAGAATCTCTCTCTTTACGCAGTAAGCGACCTACGCTCTGGATCAACTTTTTGCTTGCGTCAGGTACAGTTATTTGCATAAACGGGTTCCCACCTTTTTTCTCGATATATTCGGAGTGAGCCTGTTCGACAGGAGAGGTTGGAACACCAAATGGAATTTTTGTAATTACCAAGTTTTCAAGTAATTCGCCAGGTAAATCTAGCCCCTCAGAGAAACTGCCAGTACCAAATAAGATGCTGGTTTTATTTGATTCTATTAGCTTTTTATGTTTTTTTAGAATTTCTTGACGTGAGCTTTCACCTTGAACTTGCAACGCCCAGCCTTTTTTTATGAACTCCGAAGACAGCGCCTTCGCAACTTGGTTCATCTGCCAATAGGATGAGAATAATACTAAGTTGGCTTTCTTGTCTTCCAAGTACTTAGGCAATATCTCAATAAGATATTCAGTAAATTGAGGCGCTGGTGGTTCATATTTCATCGCAGGGATGAGCAATTCTGCCTGGTTTTGGTAATCGAATGGTGACGCAAGCGCTAAAAACTGTGTGCCTGATTCTGGTTTTCCATCAATACCAACCTGATGGCAAAAGTAATGGAAGGAGTTTAATGCACGCATCGTTGCGGAAACTAAAATGGCGCCAATGCACCTGCTCCAAATTTGTTGGTCGAGTTGCCATCCAATTTCAAGCGGAGAAACACTCACAATGAAATCACCCTCGCGATCGGGGTGGGTTTCTAACCAGCGAGCCAAAGGCGCACCTTTTTCACGAGTTGGCTCAGCCATCAAGTGCCAGACTTGCGCTAGGTTTTCTAACCTTTGAATGTAGAAGCCGAGCTCTGCAAGCGCTGGTTCAGCCAATCTTGTCGCAAGCTCCCCATCTTTTACTCTTTCCGCAATAAGGTCGGCAATTTTTGCCACACTTTGATTTGCTTTTTTACTGAACTGCTTTAACTCTTTGGATTGGTTCTCTAGCCATTCTGGTAGTTCACCGTGCTCAAAGCGGTAGATACTCTCTTCAAATTGAGCTGGATCGAACTGTTTAGGCAGTTGAGTCAGTGCTGGTATCAAGTTCTGAACCGCGTCTTGAAGGTCGTTGCGAAATCGAGCTACGCGCTTCTCGTCTGCGAGCGATGAAAACTTGCTAATCGACTGATTTAACTTCTCAAGCCACGCTGCCGCACCTTTTAAGCTCGCAGATGCTGAAGCATGATCGCGGGCGACATGAGGCAAGTGATGTGCCTCGTCAAAGACGTATATCGTGTTTTCTGGCTCAGGTAAGATTACTCCGCCCCCCAAGTCTGCGTCTGCCATGACGAGAGAGTGGTTCGCAATGATGACATCATTCTTATCCAACTCTGAGCGCGCTTTTTGGAATGGGCAGCCGCGATGGCCGGGTAAGCTGTTATTACAACTGTGTTTATCACTAACAATCAGTTGCCATAGCTTATCATCAATGGTTTTAGGCCAAGAATCACGGTCACCGTCCCACTTACCTTGCGCAAGAGAGCGATGCATTGTTTCCAACAGCTCTATATCTCTTTGCTTAGGCTTGGTTTCGAACATGGCTAACTGACCACCATCAGCGCCACAAGCTGAAGCAAGTTTTTCTGCACAACAATATCGTTGACGGCCTTTTGCCAAAATAAAAGAAAACTCTCGGTCGGTAATCCGACGAAAAAGAGGGAGGTCTTTATTTATGAGCTGTTCTTGCAGAGCTACGGTCGCCGTTGAGATAACCACTTTTCTATTATTATGTACAGCCACGGAGATGGCAGCCATTAGATAGGAGAGCGACTTACCAATTCCAGTCCCTGCTTCTGCAACCAGTATTCGGTTAGATTTGTGGTACTGACCGCACAGCGTTTTTGCAATCTCTGCAACAAGGTAGTTTTGTGCTCTTCTAGGTACAAAGTTATCAAGTTGATCTTGCAGGTTTTGATAGCTATTACGAATCGATTTTTGAATGTTACTGGTCAGCATACGGGCCTCAAATGCGTTGGAGGCGAATAGTAGCACACATCACTAGTTGTACAGTAGTTCACAAAACGGAATGCTTTTATGAGGAATGTAGATCTTCTTCACAAAAAAATATTGAACCTTATCTAAATGAAATTAATTTCATTATATGAAAAATATAAAACTCCAAATATGATGTTTGTATGGTTTTTTATTCTATATATTTTGTTTTTTAGTATTTGTTTTGGGTTTAAAATCTCATTGTTAATGGTTTTATAAATTATGAAAAATCAAGAGGATTGATTAGATGTTCGTCGAATAAATAAAGATAAACTTTTCAAGTTGTTGTTTTTAAATGTTATTTTTGTTTTTTTACATTGGTATTTAGAAAATTTGACAGCCAGAATAATCTTTTGCACTCTTAGCTCCAGATTTTGAGAAGGCGCTGTATAACGTTTTGTTAACGCTCTATCTCAAACATATAAAAAAAGGGAACCGGACAAGGATATCCCGAACTAAGAAAAGGCAGTGGATTAATTATGAAAAAAACTCTATTAGCACTAGCTGTAGTTGCGTCTGCAACTTCAGTGAACGCAGCTGAAGTATTCAAATCTGAAGAAGGTTCTGTAGATTTCTACGGTCAGCTACGTCCAACTCTTCTATTCCTAGACAGCACAGACCACACTGCAGAGCTAAACACTAGCTCTTCTCGTATGGGTGTAAATGGTGTTTACGTTGTAAACGACAACCTAAAAGTTCTAGGTGAAGTTGAAATCGGTGTTGCTCTAGGTGACAACTACGGTGCAGGTGCTGATTCAAGCGAGCGTACTGATGACTCAGTATACGTACGCCGTCACATCTTTGGCTTCGACATGGGCGATATGGGTACACTTCGTTTTGGTAAAGAAGGTACTTGGGCTGATGACATCTACGGAGCTGATTACTCATACTTCTTCGGTGGTTCTGCACTTCTTTACGGACACGCGTGGAACAACTCTTCTCAAATTAAATACGCTTACGAAAATGACGCATTCTGGCTAAAAGCTGGTTACGCGCTAGGTGAGAAAGATCAAAACGAAGAAATCCGCGAAGTATTCGTAGGTAAGTCTTTCAATGACCTATCTGTACACGCTGGCGTTCTTTCTTCTGAGAACAAGATTGCTTCTAAAGGTAACAACACTGAGAACCTATCTTTCGAAGTAACTGCTGAATACGCTCTAGATGAGCACACTCTAGGTGCTACGTACTACTACAACGAAAATGAAGACAAAGCAGCTAACGAGACTATCGATTCTCACGGTATCTCTCTAGCAGGCATGTTCGCTGTAGCTCCTAAAACAACACTTTACTCTGGCTACGAGCTAGTAATGTCATCTTCTGACAAATCTGGCAAGAAAGA
Source organism: Vibrio sp. JZG10 (assembly GCF_054064075.1). Taxonomy (NCBI): domain Bacteria; kingdom Pseudomonadati; phylum Pseudomonadota; class Gammaproteobacteria; order Vibrionales; family Vibrionaceae; genus Vibrio; species Vibrio sp. JZG10. Next base: position 15,780 of record NZ_JBSUGE010000021.1, on the reverse strand, counting down.
CGGCGACCAATCTAAGTTTTACGCTGGCGTTGAATACAAGTTCTCTAAATGGGCTCGCGTATTCGCAGAAGCGGGTTACAATTTTGATGGTGATAAGCTAGAAGCTGGTAAAACAACTGCAGAAACTGATTCTAAAACTGACTTCGGTGTTGGTGCACGTTTCTACTGGTAATCAATACCCAGTTTGATATTGTAAGACCCAGCTATATGCTGGGTCTTTTACTATGAAGATAAGGATGAAAAACTCTATGCAGTTATCATTAAAAGTGGCAATGGCGTTGTCTATTCTTGCCAGTACAAACCTTTATGCTGCAACGACTTTAGTGGTTCCAGAAGACGTGAAGTTACTGGCCGTCAATATGGAGAAGCCAAAACTTGAGGGGGGACTTTTCTCTAGTGAGAAGACAATTGAGATCCCCGACGGAACTAACCAAATTGTCTTCAAATATCAACCTGCTTTTGAAACAAACGAAAACCTTAAGACAGTTTACAGTGACGTGATCATCGCTAAGTTTGATGTTGAAAATGAAAAACTAAAGTTTGAACTACCAGAGTTTAAAACTCTTCGTCAAGCGCAAAACAACATCTCACCTTTAGATTGGCAACTGCTGGACACCAAAGGTCAACCTATTGCTTTGGTCGAAGATGTATTAGAGTCAGATGGTGTTCAAATTGGTCGTAATTACCCTCAAGAATCTCGTAACTACAATATTGCTGGCGGTATCGCGAGTGTTGCCGTTAGTTATGTAACTGTGAATCAGCATCAACAATCAGTAAGTGATATCGAGCCTCGAGTTGAGAGTAGTGATACCCGTTCAACAGTCGCATCGAACGACAGCCCAATGGTTGATGTATTAAAGACGATGTACCAGAAAGCGTCTCCGGCGGAAAAAGAGGCATTTAAAAACTGGCTTGCTGAGCAGTAATCCCTTAGTTCATTAGATAGGGCTTAACTGAAAAAGTACGAATCTAAAAAGCAGGCTTTAAGCCTGCTTTTATCTTTTCTGCCGTATTAGAGAGAGATTTCTCTCCATTCACCAGGCATTAGGTCGTTAAGGACGATATCACCCATCGAATGACGGATGAGGCGCAAAGTAGGGAAGCCAATGTGTGCAGTCATGCGACGCACCTGGCGATTTCTTCCCTCAATAATGGTAATGGCTAGCCACGTTGTTGGGATATTTGCCCGAAAACGAACAGGAGGGGTTCTATCCCAGACTTGTGGTTCTGGAATCACTTCAACTTCGGCTGGTAGAGTCATACCATCTTTTAGCTCTACTCCCTTTCTCAATTTTTCAAGATCTTGCTCCTGAGGAGCGCCATCAACTTGAACCCAATAAGTCTTCGGCGATTTTGACTTTGGCTGCGTTAGCTTCGCCTGCAAGATGCCATCGTTAGTGAGTACCATCAAACCTTCGCTGTCTCGGTCCAATCGGCCAGCCGCATAGACATCTTTGATTGGGATATAGTCCGCTAACGTTTTGCGACCATCACCATCGGTAAATTGACTGAGCGTGTCGTAAGGCTTGTTGAATATAATGACTTTACGGTCTTTTGGATCCACTTTTGGCTTTTGGTTTCTTGCTGAGCGAACAGGGCGACGGTTTGTTTGAGTACGAGTCTTTGAGCTATTGCGAGCTCCTGAGTGTTTAAATCGGCCCGTTTGGGATTGATTGCGACCGCGACCTTTTTCATGACCTGTACGAGATGACATGTTAACTACCCTGCAAAAATGTAAATGAACTGTGTTTGAAAGTTTTAAGTTTTCTCATGATCGGATATGATTTGCGCGCCTAAAACTAACAAACGCGCACAGAATGATAGACTAATTCGTGTTATTTGTTTAATTATATCAGTGCACTCATGGATTCAGAGCCCAGAGCTTCAAACTACAACAAAGAGTGCGAACCGCATGTGGCGTTAGTGAGGAGACATGTACTGCTAACGTGCAGCAATGCGTCAATTAAACCAACTCAGACGCTGAGTTGATCAGCCAACAAGTTGATTAAAAAATAGGGAAATTTCATGCCTACAGAAAAACCTACAATTATCTACACCATCACTGATGAAGCGCCGGCGCTAGCAACTTATTCATTACTACCAATCATTCAATCATTCACAGCATCGTCTGGCATCAATGTAGATACTCGTGATATTTCACTAGCAGGTCGAATTATCGCTAACTTCCCAGAGCATCTAAAAGAAGAACAGCGCATTGGCGATGCGTTGACAGAGCTTGGTGAACTAGCTCAAACTCCAGAAGCAAATATCATCAAGCTACCTAACATTTCAGCTTCAGTTCCTCAGCTTAAAGCGGCGATTAAAGAGCTTCAGGCGAAAGGTTACGATTTACCAAACTACCCAGAAGAACCGAGCACGTACGAAGAGAAAGCGATTAAAGCGGCTTACGACAAAATCAAAGGTAGTGCGGTTAACCCAGTACTTCGTGAAGGTAACTCAGACCGTCGTGCTCCAACTTCGGTTAAGAACTACGCGAAGAAAAATCCACATTCAATGGGTGCGTGGTCATCAGAGTCTAAGTCTCATGTTGCGAGCATGTCAGACAATGACTTCTTTGGTAGCGAAAAGTCCACGACTATCTCTGGTGCAACAGAGGTAAAAATCGAGTTTGTTGGTAATGACGGTACAGTTAAAGAGCTCAAGTCTGCGTTCCCATTACTAGATAAAGAAGTCATTGACACTTCAGTGATGAAGAAGAAGGCGCTGGTTGAATTTTTCGAGAAAGAGATTGCTGAAGCGAAAGCACAAGACGTGCTGCTGTCTCTTCATATGAAAGCGACAATGATGAAAGTTTCTGACCCTGTCATTTTCGGCCATGCAGTAAAAGTTTACTACAAAGACGTTTTCGATAAGTACGGCAAGCTGTTTGAAGAGCTAGGCGTTGATGTAAACAATGGCATCGGTGATGTTTACTCAAAAATTGAGTCTCTACCTGAAGCGCAAAAAGCAGAAATTGAAGCGGCAATTCAAGCGGTTTACCAAACTCAACCAGAACTTGCGATGGTTGATTCTGATCGTGGTATCACCAACTTACATGTACCAAGCGACATTATTGTAGACGCTTCTATGCCAGCAATGCTTCGCTCTTCTGGTCAAATGTGGGGACCAGATGGTAAACAAAAAGACACCAAAGCGATGATACCAGATCGTAGCTACGCAGGTATTTACCAAGCGGTGATTGATTTCTGTAAAGAGCACGGCGCATTTGACCCGACCACTATGGGTAGCGTGCCTAACGTTGGCTTAATGGCTCAAAAGGCAGAAGAGTATGGTTCTCACGACAAGACATTTATTCTAGACGCAGCGGGTACTGTTCGCGTTGTTGATACTGCGGGTAACGTATTGTTAGAGCAAGCGGTTGAAGAAGGCGATATCTTCCGTATGTGTCAGGTGAAGGACGCACCAATCCAAGATTGGGTTAAACTAGCAGTGACTCGCGCACGTGCAACAGGTGTTCCAGCCGTATTCTGGCTAGACGAAAACCGTGCGCACGATGCTGAACTCATTAAGAAAGTAAATACCTACTTACCAGAGCACGATACTGACGGTCTAGAGATTAAGATCCTATCTCCTGTTGATGCTTGTAAGTACTCGCTAGAGCGTATGAAAGCGGGTTTGGATACTATCTCTGTAACGGGTAACGTTCTTCGTGACTACCTAACAGACTTGTTCCCAATTTTAGAGTTAGGCACGTCAGCTAAGATGCTATCTATCGTTCCACTGATGAATGGCGGTGGTCTATTTGAAACAGGTGCTGGTGGTTCTGCTCCTAAGCATGTTCAACAAGTAGAAAAAGAGAATCACCTTCGTTGGGATTCTTTAGGTGAGTTCTTAGCACTAGCTGCATCCCTAGAACATCTAAGTGTGGTGGCAAACAACCCGAAAGCGCAAGTTTTGGCGGATACGCTAGACAAAGCGACTGGTGAGTTTTTAGATACCAACAAGTCTCCGTCACGTAAAGTGGGCGAATTAGATAACCGCGGTAGTCATTTCTACCTCGCACTTTACTGGGCGAAAGCACTTGCCGAGCAAACAGACGATGCTGATCTCGCTGCTGAGTTTGCACCGATTGCGAAAGCGTTGTCAGAGCATGAAGAAAAAATCGTCGCTGAGCTAAACAACGCACAGGGTGTGAAAGGAGAACTGGGCGGTTACTATCTGCTAGATGATGCATTGGTTTCTAAGTTGATGCGCCCAAGCGAAACCTTTAACGCGATCATTAACAAGTAAAATAGATGAAAAGAGCACGTCGCTTTCGGCGTGTTTCTTCTTTTATCAATACTTTGTATGTGGTCTATCTGTATTTCATAAGCTACAAATAGTAAGAAACCCGCTATCTTGGCGGGTTTATTTTTCTCTTCAGAACATCAAAATGACGTTTCGAGAGCAATATTTTTATTTTTCGACAGCGCTCTAATTATTTGGCTTGACCTTCAAGAGGCACGACGCTACTCGCGTGACAGCCTTTGGGACCTTTTTCAATCTCGTATGAGACTTGTTGGCCTGCTTTCAGTGTACGATAACCGTCCATCTGGATAGTTGAGTAGTGGGCAAAGATATCTCCCTCTTCTTCATCTGAACAAATAAACCCAAATCCTTTGGCATTGTTAAACCACTTTACTGTACCTGTAGCCATGCTTTTACATCCCTCATGCATTTTTTACTGAGTTGTTACAACAACCAAGTTATACCTTTAACCTGGTACTACTATTGTCAGCGAACGCTAACAAACATCTAGTCAATGAGAAATCACATTCACCAAGCTGCTTAAAAACAAATGGATTCAAAATGACGATTTATGCATCAACACTTTCCACTGTAGTCAATGAATCCCGACAGTCAATAGCATTAAGCAACAAACAGAAACATAATTGAAAACAAATCACTTTTGAGATTAACAAATTTGCAAACAGTTTTTCGTATATACGCGGAAGTTTGGTCAATTAGCCTGCAAAGTAGTATTCACTGGAAAAACCATACTGTTCGTGTTGCTTATGATAGATGAATCCTCTAACTGAATAAAAAATGAAGTTTTCGTGATAATTACCCCATTCTCAGTTAGGAAGTGTGATCTCGGTAGAAGACTGAGAGATGTTTCGCAATAGCTCGGAGGGGGTAAAAAGAAAGTTATTTTATAAGTAAAAATGTGTAACTTATCGACAAGCATCTTTTATTTGCGCCCCCTCAAGACCTGCATTAGTCTCTATATTAGGTAGCAACTTTTATCGATCAAAGATCGAATTCGGTGCCATATCTCACTACACCGCGCTGCACGCTTGTGGTAGATTGTTTTTATAGGTCGAAAACATCAACCCTTTGATACGATATCTTTGAATTGCCATGAGTAAAAATTTTGAATGGGTCACTCCGGACTCTGATCTTCTGGAGCGAGAAAGTACGAAAGTTCAGCCACCTAAGCTGTACAATGTTGTACTAAATAATGATGACTATACACCTATGGATTTCGTCATAGAGGTACTTGAGCGATTCTTTTCACATGACATTGATAAAGCGACTCAGATCATGCTCAAGATTCACTATGAAGGAAAGGCAATCTGTGGCACATACAGTGCAGAAATTGCCGAAACAAAAGTAGCGCAAGTTACGATGTACGCAAGGGAAAATGAACATCCGCTACTTTGCACTATGGAGCAAGCGTAAACAAAGAAGACTTGCTCGAACAACCCAAGTTGTTTTTTCGGGAGGTACTTATGCTAAATAAAGAACTAGAGTCAAGCCTTAACGGTGCATTTGCTCGGGCGCGAGATAAACGCCACGAGTTTATGACTGTCGAACACCTCCTACTTGCATTATTGGAAAATGATGCAGCTAAGGAAGCCCTTTTAGCTTGTAAAGCGGATCTTGACGCTTTACGTAACGAACTCGATATATTCATCGATCAAACTACGCCTCTTATCCCAGACAGTGATGAGACGCGTGAAACCCAGCCGACTTTGAGTTTTCAACGTGTGCTACAACGCGCCGTCTTTCATGTACAGTCGTCTGGCCGCAACGAAGTAACAGGTGCAAACGTGCTTGTGGCGATCTTCAGTGAGCAAGAGTCGCATGCCGCCTACCTACTGAAGAAAAACGACATCTCCCGATTAGATATTGTTAACTTTATCTCCCATGGTATTACTAAAGCGTCAGGTGCAAGCGAAGACCCATCATCAGATTCGTTCAGTTCAGAGAGTGTCGAAGAGCCGAATTCTGAAGAACGTTTGGAAAGCTTTGCGACTAACCTTAATCAGGTCGCTAAAGATGGCAATATCGATCCACTGATTGGTCGCGATAAAGAGCTAGAGCGCACTATTCAAGTACTTTGCCGCCGCCGCAAGAATAACCCATTATTAGTGGGTGAAGCCGGGGTAGGTAAAACAGCCATCGCAGAAGGTCTTGCTTGGCGAATTGTAGAAGGGCAGGTCCCGGAAGTTATTCAAAACAGCGTGATTTACTCATTGGATATTGGTTCTCTATTGGCTGGTACTAAGTACCGTGGTGATTTTGAAAAACGCTTCAAGGCGATTTTGAAACAGCTTGAAAAAGAAGAAGATGCAATTTTGTTCATCGATGAGATACACACAATCATCGGTGCGGGTGCGGCTTCTGGTGGTCAAGTTGATGCCGCAAACCTTATCAAACCTCTACTAAGTAGCGGTAAGTTGCGTTGTATCGGCTCGACTACATACCAAGAATACAGCAACATTTTCGAGAAAGAGCGTGCGTTGTCCCGTCGCTTCCAAAAGATTGACGTTGTAGAGCCTTCTCTGGATGACACAACTAAAATCTTGATGGGCTTGAAGCCGAAGTACGAAGCACACCATGAAGTACGTTACACCAATAAAGCACTGCGTGCCGCGGTAGAACTTTCGGCGAAATACATCAATGAACGTCATTTACCAGATAAAGCCATTGATGTCATTGATGAAGCTGGCGCTCGCAGTCGTCTTGCTCCTGCAAGCCGCCGTAAGAAAACGGTTGGTGTTGCCGATATCGAAGCGATGGTTGCCAAGATGGCCCGAATCCCAGAGAAGTCGGTTTCTTCTTCAGATAAAGACATCTTGAAGAACCTAGATAGCAAGATGAAGATGTTGGTATTTGGTCAAGATAATGCGATTGATGCATTATCCGAAGCGATAAAGCTGACACGTGCAGGTTTGGGCGTGGATAACAAACCAGTTGGTTCATTCTTGTTTGCTGGCCCTACTGGGGTGGGTAAAACAGAGGTGACGGTGCAGCTGTCTAAGCTTCTAGGGATCGAGCTACTTCGTTTTGATATGTCGGAATATGGTGAGCGTCACTCCGTGAGTCGCTTAATTGGTGCTCCTCCTGGTTATGTCGGTTACGACCAAGGTGGTTTGCTGACAGACGCTGTTATCAAGCACCCACATTCAGTCGTATTGCTTGATGAGATTGAGAAAGCGCATCCAGATATCTTTAATTTGCTATTGCAAGTGATGGATAATGGTACGCTAACAGACAACAACGGTCGTAAAGCAGACTTCCGTAATGTCATCCTCGTTATGACAACCAACGCGGGTGTGGCTGAAACTGAGAAGAAATCAATTGGTTTGATTCAGCAAGACAACAGTCACGATGCGATGGCGGAAATTAAGAAGGTATTCACTCCTGAGTTCCGTAACCGTCTTGATAACATCATCTGGTTTAACAGCCTTGATGAAAGCGTTATCCATCAAGTTGTTGATAAGTTTATTGTTGAACTGCAGGTGCAACTTGATGCTCGTGGCGTATCAATGGAGGTATCGCAAGATGCACGCCATTGGTTAGCGAATAAAGGTTATGATAAGGCGATGGGTGCTCGCCCAATGGGACGCGTTATCCAAGAGCAACTTAAGAAACCTTTGGCTAATGAATTGTTGTTTGGCTCTCTAGTCGACGGCGGCACTGTGAAAGTAACACTAGTGAATGACACACTTAAATTTGAATATTTGAGTGAGAAAGAGGCAGCGATGCATTAATTGCTCCGTAGGGAAGTAAAAGCGCACGATTTTATCGTGCGCTTTTTGTTTGTCTGAACCTACTCGGAAATAAAAATCATGCAATAAAAAACGGAGCAAACTGCTCCGTTTTTTATTGCATCCGAAAATCAGAGATTAACGAGCGCGGAAGACGATGCGGCCTTTTGACAGGTCGTATGGAGTCATCTCTACAGTTACTTTGTCACCCGTTAGGATACGGATGTAGTTCTTACGCATCTTGCCAGAGATGTGAGCAGTCACAACGTGACCGTTTTCAAGTTCAACACGGAACATAGTGTTTGGTAGAGTGTCAAGGACCGTGCCTTGCATCTCGATTACGTCTTCTTTAGCCATTTAATCCTCTTTAGAAATTAGGCAATATTAGCGGGCTATATTCTGCCGCTAAATAGTAATTATGTAAAGTTGAGGCGTATTCTACCCTCGCCAACGCTGATTTACTAGCCTTTGGTGGCGTTGAAAGCGTGTTTTATAGTTCATTGCTGGACACTCATCAATCTGATAACCCAAATAAAGCCACTGTTGTTTGTTTTCTTGGCAGTATTTTATTTGATAGAGCACTGCCAAAGTGCCAAGAGATAACGGGTAGTCAGGGTCAAAAAAAGTATAAAATGCACTCGAACATTGAGTCATTACATCCGTTACCGCAATGGCGAGTAATTGATTTGACTCATCGTAAATATGCAAAAATGAAGTGGTCAACCAGCTGGTTTGGGCAAACCGATAAAATTCATCACGCTTTGGTGGGTACATAGTGCCGTTTTTATGCCGTTTGCAGATGTACCGACGGTAAAGTTCAAACCATTCCTCATCCATTTCGGGTTTCATTTCCCAACGTAAAGGCTGTGCTTTACTGAGCAGCCTCTTCTGGCTTTTTGATAGCGTCACATCCGGAATCGAGACTCGAATTGGCTGGCAAGCATTACAATGCTCACAGTGCGGTTTATATATGGTATCTCCGCTACGACGAAAGCCGTTGGCCATCAGCAGTTGATAGTTTTCTTCAGTATGTAGCCCTGCATCAAGTGCTACCGCCACACGCTCTTGCCGTTCAGGCAAGTAACTGCAAGGGTGATTATTCGTTAATCCAATTCGAATATGTTGTATATCCGTACTCATACTGAATCCTGCAAAACTTGGGGCTTATAGGTATCAAATAGTGTTTGTTTTTCTCTTAAAGATAGTAGTTTTTGCATAAACTCGTTACGCTCTAGTTCAAATGCGCCAAGTGATGCCAAGTGCGAGTTCATAACCTGACAATCGATTAATTGACCTTGCTTTGACGCCAAATGGTTGCATAAGTACCACAATGCAATTTTAGATGCGTTATCTTTTAGGCTAAACATCGACTCCCCGCAAAAAAGTTGACCAACGCAGATGCCATATAGTCCCCCAATGAGCTCGTTGTCATGCCATACTTCTACAGAGTGACAGTGACCAAGTTTAGCTAACTCAATATAAGACGCTTGCATTTCCTCGTTGAGCCAAGTTTCCTCTGCAGGACGTGTTGATGAACATAGTCTAATCACTTCTTCTGTCGCGAAATTGAGCGTTACTTTATAGTTATGTTTACGCTGAAATTTTTTGAGACTTTTAGACGGTTTAAACGCTAAGGGATCAAAAACAGCGCGTGGGGAAGGGCTCCACCATAGAATAGGTTCTCCAGGACCATACCAAGGGAAAATGCCTTGATAGTAACCATTGAGGATTCTCATGGGATCTAAGTCACCGCCAAAAGCAAGCAAACCATTGGGATCGCTGAGTGCTTTATAGGGTGAGGGAAAGTTGAACGTTTCATCGAGTTCAGTTAAATAAATAGCCATAAGAAGTCGTTACCAACATTGGAGTCAGAGGAGTTTATGATGACCTGGTTAAGAAATATCGTAAAAGTATGGCTTGGGATCATACTGTTTTTACCACTTGTCGCCAACGCAGCCTATGAAAGAAATGTTGCCAAGCCAGTTAATGAAGTAGTTTACGGGAAGATTGACTCTGTCCGTTATATTACTCAACAAGAGGTTGTTCAATCGAAAAGTAATGGTTGGAAAACGCTACTTGGTGCCACAATAGGCGGTTTAGTCGGCAATCAATTTGGTGGTGGTACTGGACGAGAAGTTGCGACGGCAGTGGGTGCACTTGCAGGTGCAGCGGTTGCACAAAATCAAAGTAATTACCAATACACGGTTGAATATAAGTTAGTTGAGCTACTCATTAAAGTGAAGGGCGACAAGCTGATTAATGTTATCCAAGATGTTGATAAAAATATGTTATTTAGTCGAGGGGATGAAGTTCGTATCTTATATTTTGATGATGGAGTCAGGGTTGATATCGCTTATTAATCCTACGTTATTTTAACCTAAGGTAGCCTAACCAGGCATGCACAGTAGGGCTGGCTTATCGTCAAATAAAGTCGAAATAGCTTGCTGTTTCGTCGCGCCTCTTTCGCTCTTATTTACATCGCTGGCAATGCCTTTAATTCTGCATCTTTAAGCTACTTGAGTATATTCATAAATTAGCGCCGATTTGCTCTGGTTTTGTCGTGTTTTTTTGGGTAGTCTGAATTCACGAAGAATTGTTTAGCTCTCATAAAAAATCGTATGTTGAGGGCACAAAGGATTATCAACTTTTAATGGAAAGCCTAACGTTACAACCTATCAATAAAATTCAAGGGGAAGTGAATCTTCCTGGCTCTAAAAGCGTTTCTAATCGAGCTCTTTTACTTGCTGCTCTTGCTAAAGGCAGAACTCGCCTTACTAACCTCCTCGACAGTGATGATATCCGTCATATGCTGAATGCGCTGACTAAACTCGGCGTTCAATACCAACTTTCCGAAGATAAAACAGAATGTCTCGTTGAAGGCCTTGGGCGTCCGTTTTCTGTCTCAGAACCGGTAGAGTTATTTCTCGGTAATGCTGGCACTGCGATGCGACCATTAGCTGCGGCTCTTTGTCTTGGAGAAGGGGAGTATGTACTGACGGGCGAACCTCGTATGAAAGAGCGTCCAATTGGTCACCTTGTCACGGCACTGAAAGATGCTGGTGCGAACGTTGAGTACATGGAAAACGAGAACTTTCCGCCTCTCAAAATAGTCGGTACTGGCCTAAAAGCAGGTACAGTTTCTATCGATGGATCCATTTCAAGTCAGTTCTTGACCGCTTTCTTAATGTCTGCGCCATTGGCTGAAGGTGAAATTCGCATCAACATCGAAGGCGAGTTGGTTTCTAAGCCTTATATCGATATCACCCTGCATATCATGAAGCAGTTTGGGGTCGATGTGATCAACAACGACTATCAAGAGTTTGTGATTCCTGCCGGTCAGCAATACATCGCTCCAGGTGATTTCTTGGTTGAAGGTGACGCGTCTTCTGCTTCTTACTTCTTGGCGGCGGCAGCCATCAAAGGCGGAGAAGTTAAAGTCACGGGTATCGGTAAAAACAGCATTCAAGGTGATATTCAATTTGCTGATGCGCTTGAAAAAATGGGTGCAGAAATTGAATGGGGTGATGACTACGTAATTTCACGTGTTGGTCAATTGAAAGGCATCGATATGGATTACAACCATATCCCTGATGCTGCAATGACCATCGCGACAACAGCGCTATTTGCCGAAGGCACTACTGCTATTCGTAACGTTTATAACTGGCGTGTAAAAGAAACAGACCGTTTGTCAGCTATGGCGACGGAATTACGTAAAGTGGGTGCGGAAGTGGAAGAAGGGGAAGACTACATCATTGTCAAACCTGTCTCTCAGTTAAAGCATGCTGCGATTGATACTTACGATGATCATCGAATGGCGATGTGTTTTTCGCTGGTGGCACTTAGTGATACGCCTGTGACGATTAACGATCCAAAGTGTACGTCGAAAACGTTCCCTGACTACTTCGACAAACTTAAGGCTTTAAGCTGCTAAATATTCTGACCTGAAACAGGAAAGCCAGAGTGAATAACACTCTGGCTTTTTTGTTTTCCGCTACTATTTAACCAGCGTAAATTCCTTGGAAAGGTGATGCGCTAAGTATTTGAACATATTGAATACTGCAGTCGTATTTGAAGTTGGTAAACCTTTGTCATCAAGGAAGTATTCACCTTTAAAAACTAAAACACCTTCTTTTTCTTCTACGCTTGTTGCTCGCATCCCTTCGATGTAATCATCGTGTTCTTGGATGATTTGGTTAGCGATCAAAAGAAGGTCGAACTCTTCGATAAACGTTCTATCAGACATACTTTTTCTACCATTCATTTCAGTTGAGAACGCTGAGTATACCTACAACTAAAATGGGTTTGCATGATTAATTCAGTCAATCGTTCACTTAGCCTAAACAGATCAATTTTTAGAGTGTAAGTATGATTAGTTGGAGGAGTATGACAGAGCCACTGAACGAAACTATTTTGTGATGCGTAACAAAATTTATTGCATTGGATTAGCGGATGCTAAGTTTGCCTGTTTAGATATGCCGCTCAATACCTTTCAGAACCCTGTCTCTTTGAAGTATAAAGACGATGAATTGTCAACCAATCGGATCTGAATTTCAAAAAAGCAGTTGATCTTCTTTTCATCTCGCACAATAGTAAAAAAAGAAGCAATGAAATAGAACATTATGCGGGTGGCCTTTAAACAAGGTTTCTACCCGCATTATTATGAAGGACGTTAGAGTCAGTTATGGGTAAATCACTCGTTATAGTGGAGTCACCAGCCAAGGCAAAGACGATAAATAAGTACCTTGGTAAAGACTTTATTGTTAAGTCTAGTGTTGGTCATGTGCGTGATCTGCCTACGGCCGGTCAAAGCACTGGTGAGAAAAAAGCCGCAGCCATCTCAACAAAAGGGATGAGTCCGGAAGAGAAAGCGCGCGTTAAAAAAGAGAAAGACCGCAAAGCGTTGATCAAAAAAATGGGGATTAACCCATATCATGACTGGGAAGCGAATTACCAAATCCTTCCAGGCAAAGAAAAAGTTGTCAACGAACTACAAAAACTCGCCAAAGACGCAGATTGCGTTTATCTCGCAACCGATTTGGACCGCGAAGGGGAAGCAATCGCATGGCACCTTCGTGAGATCATCGGTGGCGATGAAGAGCGATACAAACGTGTAGTTTTTAACGAAATTACGAAAAACGCGATCCAACAAGCTTTCCAGACACCTGGTGAGCTGAACATGGATGGTGTTAATGCCCAACAAGCGCGTCGCTTCATGGACCGTGTCGTTGGTTTTATGGTTTCACCTTTACTTTGGAAGAAAGTAGCTCGTGGTTTATCTGCTGGTCGCGTGCAGTCTGTTGCGGTGAAACTATTAGTTGAGCGTGAGCGTGAGATTAACGCGTTTGTACCAGAAGAATTCTGGGATATTCATGCGAATACGAAAACGAAAGACAAAGCTGACTTTAAACTGCTTGTTGCTCAGAAAGATGGTTCTGCGTTTAAGCCAGTTAATGAGGCAGAAACCAAAGCAGCGATGTCTGTGCTTGAGAATGCAAGTTACGAAGTATGTAAGCGTGAAGATCGCCCTACAAAGAGCAAGCCTTCAGCACCTTACATCACCTCTACGCTTCAACAGGCAGCGAGTACACGTCTGGGCTACGGCGTGAAAAAGACCATGATGCTAGCTCAGCGCCTCTATGAGGCCGGTTACATCACTTATATGCGTACGGACTCGACTAACCTAAGTGCCGAGGCTGTGGACGCTGTACGTGACTTTATTGGTTCTGAGTTTGGTGATAAGTACTTACCAGCGAAACCGCTGACGTATGGCAGTAAAGAAGGGGCACAGGAAGCGCACGAAGCGATCCGTCCTTCAAATGTGGGTGTTAAAGCGGAAGACCTGCAAGGTGTCGATGCTGATGCGCACAAACTTTACGCTTTGATTTGGAATCAGTTTGTCGCGTGTCAAATGACGCCAGCAGAATACGATTCAACAACCATCAGCGTAAAAGCAGCAGAATACACGCTTAAAGCGAAAGGCCGTATCCTTAAATTTGACGGCTGGACTCGTGTACAACGTCCAATGGGCAAAAACGAGGATACAATCCTTCCTGCGGTACAACTTGGCGATAAGCTAAGCTTAGAGTCACTTGACCCTAAACAGCACTTTACAAAGCCACCTGCGCGCTACACTGAAGCAGCACTGGTTAAAGAGCTGGAGAAACGAGGCATTGGTCGTCCGTCGACTTACGCATCGATCATTTCTACGATTCAAGATCGTGGTTACGTGAAAGTTGATCAGCGCCGTTTCTACGCTGAAAAAATGGGTGAAATTGTTACTGATCGCCTTGATGACAGCTTTAACGATTTGATGAACTACGACTTTACTGCGCGTATGGAACAGAAATTGGACCAAATCGCTGAAGGTGAAGTGAACTGGAAAGCTGTGTTAGACAACTTCTTTGCTGATTTCACTGGCGATCTTGAAAAAGCGGAATTGGATGAGTCAGAAGGCGGTATGAAGCTAAACCATATCGTCATGACGGATATCGAATGTCCGACGTGTAGCCGTCCAATGGGTATCCGTACTGCTTCGACAGGTGTGTTCTTAGGCTGTTCTGGTTACGCGTTACCACCAAAAGAGCGTTGTAAGACAACCATCAACTTGGGTGACGAAGAAGGTATTATTAACGTTTTAGAAGAAGACGTTGAAACGGCCGCGCTTCGTGCTAAAAAGCGTTGTCCGATCTGTGAAACGGCGATGGATGCGTACCTGATTGATGACAAGCGTAAGATGCATGTTTGTGGTAATAACCCGAACTGTGAAGGCTACCTTGTTGAATACGGTGAGTTCAAAGTCAAAGGCTATGATGGTCCAGTTGTTGAATGTGACAAATGTGGCTCTGATATGGTGCTTAAGAACGGTCGCTTTGGTAAATACATGGACTGTACGAGTGAAACGTGTAAGAACACTCGTAAGATTCTGAAGAATGGCGAAGTCGCGCCACCGAAAGAAGATCCTGTTCATTTCCCCGAGTTGCCTTGTGAAAACTCAGATGCGTATTTCGTACTTCGTGATGGTGCTTCAGGTCTATTTATGGCGGCAAGCAACTTCCCGAAATCGCGCGAGACACGTGCTCCTTTGGTTGCTGAACTGGCACGTTTTGAAGAGCGTTTACCTGAGAAGTTCAAATACCTAGCGACCGCACCGCAAGAAGATCCTGATGGTCGTCCTGCAGTTGTACGCTTTAGTCGCAAAACAAAAGAGAACTACGTTCGTTCGGAAGAGAACGGCAAACCATCTGGTTGGACAGCGCTCTTTGTTGAAGGTAAGTGGGAAGTCACAGATAAGCGTAAAAAAGCGAAAGCATAAAAATGCACCATTAAAGTAATGTAAAAAGGCAGCGATATCGCTGCCTTTTTTGCGTAGGGGCCTACAGTTTTCTTCTGCGCATTCTTCCTCTAATCGACCTTTCCTCACTTTAACAAGCACCATTGTCGCTAGAAAACACCAGAGTCACGATTTATTAGTAGTGAACGTATTTTTTATGTAAAAAACATTCGTCGTAACTTTCATTTTGCGTTCATATATTTGTTATATATTAAGCTCAAAAAGTCGGTGGTGTAGTGAATCCGTTCGTAAATTGTTTTCATAATGTAATCGTTTGCTTTTGCTTGTGTGATCTAGATATCGTCTTGAGTAAGCAAGAACTGTATGGAACACAGAATGGCGTATTAAAAATTGTAATTTAGAACCTGCTTAGATAATTTATTCTGTGGATACAGAAAACCACGGGTTTACCCGTGGATGAATGCCTTTGGAGGCGGTACGATGGATAAATGC
>NZ_JBSUGE010000020.1:0-99677 GCF_054064075.1 Vibrio sp. JZG10 | reverse complement strand
TGAAACCTAATTTGAAGCCGAAGCTTCTAATTGGATTATCATCAACGAGTGCCCACACAGATTGATAGGTCTATATTGTTAAAGAGCTTGCTTTGCGAGAAGTTTTCTCTCAAAGCGGAGGTGCATTCTAGCGATTTGGTTGTTAGTGTCAAACACTTTTTTCAACTAATTTTTTGTAGAAGCTTTTTACCTCTCCGACCCTGCTGAAGCCTTGTGGCGTCTGCCGTGTCGATGGATGCGCATTATAGGGAGAAGATTTTCTTTGGCAAGACTAAAAATACATTTTTTCTAAAAAAGCATGCCAAGTGGATACTTTCCATCCAACCTCAAAATTACCCCGAAATAACACTCAAGATTTCTACAGCTTACCCACAAAAATCTGTGGATAACTACTCATCACTATCGAAGAAGTAAGAAATGCGTGAACGCGGATTAAGATACTCTTTGATTTTCTCCGGCAATTTAGACGGATGAATCGCGTTAACTATCTTTATATCCTTTGATGCAAGATCAATGATTGGCGCCTGCGTCCTTGGCACTGATGGGTCGTAAACCAATACATTTGGGAATAATAGATGCGATGCATTCACTGAGATAACCAAGCCCACCATATTATTGGAAAGCTGAACCACAGTTCCTGGAGGAAACACGCCCATAAACTTAATCAGGATATTCAGGTTTTCTTCTTTATATAGGTGTTTACAGTTCTTATATAAATGAGAGAGTGCGGTATAAGGAATTTTTTGCTCTGAGACTATAGGTGTATGACACAAGTTATCAAATGCGTTAGCTACAGCAATAATTTGAGCAAACTCGTTGATCTCATCTCCTTTCAGACCTTTGGGATAGCCAGACCCATCTCTTAGTTCATGGTGCTGTGCAATCACAACTCTTGCAACTTCGGGAAAACCTTCTATTTGGCTCGCAAGGTCTACTCCATATTTGGTGTGCAACTTTAAGTAGTTAGTTTCTGGTTCCGTCAGCGGTGCTTGCTTTCTTAATATTGCGGTAGGAATTTTTATTTTCCCGATATCGTGGAATAGCGCTGAGAATGAAAGCTCTTTCAACTGCGCAGCTGAGTACCCCTTAGCACGGCCAATCATCATGGCGATAACAGCAACGTTCAACGAATGGAAATAAATATCTTCAAACTCATTTTTACCGTTCATCAGGTGTAGAGTGACATTATCATCACACATTAACTTCTCGACGATATCTTCAATAAGAAGCTTCGCTTCATCAACGGCAGCTGTTGGACGATTACGAATTTTCGTCATGACCGAGCGCATACGCGCAAGAGAGCGCTCAAACTCTTTTTCGCACTGGATAACGCGTCGACGATACGCACTTAACTTTTCTATGCGGTTTTGTTTTTCTTGCCAAAGTTTTTGAGTTTCATGATCTAGCGACGCTTCATTCGTTACTCTATCAGCTTGTATCTGGTCGACTGGAAGTGGTGCGGCATCACTTTGCTCTGGATTAAAGTAAACGAACTTTACACCGAGGTGACGGATCATCTCGACTTGTTCTTGATCTTTAATCTTAAAACTATTGAGTAGAAAAGGGTGATCGTTCCACTTTAGCGGAAGACGGATATGTAATCCGGGTTGAATACGATCGACCGTAAGTTTAATGGCTGCCACTTATTCACTACTGATTTACGTTGCCTAAGAGAGTTAGAATACTAGTAAATTTTGTGAATAAATTCATCAGTAAGTATCAAAACATCAGATGGTCATTTCTAATGACCCATTTAAAGAGCAAAAGCAAGCTACTTTAAGGTTCGATCTGCTTTGCGTATTTTAAGCAGAGCCTCGAACGTTGGCTTATCTATTATTTCTTGACCTTTGACTA
Organism: Vibrio sp. JZG10; assembly: GCF_054064075.1. Classification (NCBI taxonomy): domain Bacteria; kingdom Pseudomonadati; phylum Pseudomonadota; class Gammaproteobacteria; order Vibrionales; family Vibrionaceae; genus Vibrio; species Vibrio sp. JZG10. Next base: position 97,823 of record NZ_JBSUGE010000020.1, on the reverse strand, counting down.
ATCCCATTAATGTTTGTACCGCTACACGGGCCATATCACTGATAGGAAAGTGCACTGCCGACACTGTAGGATAAAGGCTTTCACAAAGGTCGACACTGTCAAAGCTAGTTAAAGAGATTTGCTCCGGTACTGAAATATTGTGCTCGTGTAAGTACTGCATTGCACCGACCGTCATTTCCTCACTGCAAGAAAAGACTGCAGTAACTTCAGGGTGTCGTTGTAAAATTGCAGCCATTGCATCATAACCACTTTGCCGACCATAATTCCCTTCTTCACACCAGCTTTCGTCAATATCGATACCTGCGTCCTTCATCGCATCAACGTACCCAAGCTTTCTTAATAAACTATTATGACGTTGGGATGGACCGGTAATACAGGCGATTTTTCTATGACCACCAGCTAAAAGATGCTCGACGGCAATACGGCTTGCATGATGATGATTAAAAGTAACGCAACGCTCTTCTATTCCTTCAACATAGCGATCCAGAAGAACGAAAGGCGTAGGCTGTTTTGCTAATTCACGTAAATCATCATCTGACAAATAACGACTATGGAGGACATAGCCATCACAACGCAGATCATTAAAACGCTGAATGGCTTCCTTTTCACCTTCTGCAGAATGATGTCCTTGAGCGGTAATCAGAAACTTTTTATGAATATCCAGCTCAGTCTGAACCTGCTCCATCATCTCGCCAAAGAAGCCCCCCGTATAGTAAGTCACCAATAAGCCAACCATATTACTGGATGAGGTTGCGAGTGAACGAGCAATCGCACTCGGGCGATAATTCAGTTGCGCCATAGCTTGCTCTACTTTTTTTCGAGTTTCTTCGCGAAACTTCCCCTCCCCATTAATGATTCGAGAAACGGTAGAGCGATTTACACCGGCGAGTTCGGCGACATCTTTAATCCTTGCCATAATGCTATTGGGTCCAACTGCAATTGTTATTAAATATCCGTTTGTGTAGAACGGCTGCCAGCAATTCGTAAGGTGCTTATAGGGGGCGAAGCTGGCAGCCTTTAATCATACACCGACCATTTGATTGGTAGAAACGAGCTCAGAGTAATCCGTGACAGCTATACCATGTTGAGCTAACTGTTCTTTTAAAATGGGAGAGGTTAGAACTTGTAACTCTAGCTCTCGCTGAAGCGCATAACCACTATTTAAAATCAGCGCTTGATCGGCCTCTGCCGGGTGGCACATCACCTCAACCAAATCATAGTCTGTCTTTAGACTCAATAAATGCGCCATCAAACCATCTAAACTTACTTTTTGATCGTAAAACTCGTCAGTAAAGACATACCTTGTTGTCATCGATTCTTGACACAAGCCAGTGCCCCGCAGTGGCACTCGGTATTCACTCGCTACCTCTTTAATAACGGGCAAAATTTGAGGGTGAGTATGCGCGTGATGATGGCTATCTAAGTGGCTTAGCTCTAACCCAAGCGATAAAAAATGTTCCACCTGAGCTTTTGCTTCGTCATAAATGACCTGAGTTTCGAAGTCCTGCTTACCCCACAGTTCGTCGTATTTGATAAAATGCGCTCGACCGTTGGTCAAATTAGGGTGCCCAGTTAGAGGCACTCCCGCTGTAAACCTAAGATGAACGCCAATTCTCAAGTCTGGATTATGGCGAGCCAACTCTAAAGCATGTTTCTCAGCATCCATACCGACCATCATGGTGGTTGAATGAACAACACCTTGCTGATGAGCTTTTACGATGCCGTTATTTACACCTCTCGTTAAACCAAAATCATCAGCATTAAAAATGACTTTCATTGGCGCCCTTCCTTAGTACTACAACGTCGTTAGTTTAAATTGAGGTAAATACGGAGCGTTCACCGCTAAGATATCATCCAGAATTGACTTGGCACGACCAATGTCTGGCACCAATGGGTTGTTGGTTAATGCCATGAGCGCTTTGTCATAATTACCTTCAACAGCAGCGTCTATTGTCAACTGTTCATATGCTTTGACTTGATAGAGTAATCCTTTGATATTGTTTGACAGCTCACCAACCGCAAGAGGTTTCGCGCCCCAACTACCAATCACCGCACTACACTCAATCACAGCATCGTCGGGGAGGCCGTTAATCGCTCCGTTATTTAAGACGTTAACAACATGAATACTATTACGATTGTTATAAATTGAATCAACCAAGTTTAGTGATGCATCTGAATAATAAGCCCCACCCCGTTCTTCTAACTCTTTCGGCTTATGATCGAGATTAGGATCTTGATAGAGCTTGAATAGCGCATTTTCTGTTTCCATTACCTGCTCAGCACGAGTGCCCTTTTCACCCGCGCTTTGTTTCTCTTCAGCGAGCATAGCATCGGTTTGATAGAAATAACGATGGTAAGGACATGGTATCGCCCCCAGCGCTTTTAAAAATGCTGGATCCCACGGTTCTTCCCAGATGTTCTTCATGCTGAAGTTAGCACCATCACCGACTTTCTCTAATACCGTTTGAGTAATATCTTCTCCATTGAGCCATGCTTTGTGCACCCAAACGAGATGGTTTAATCCGGCAAACTCCAGTTGTAGCTCTTTTGGCTCGCACTCCATCATTTCTGCGATCATCATTTCCATCGAAACCGGCACATTACATAAACCAATACTCTTTACTTTGGTGTACTTACTGACAGCTTCAGAGACCAAACCCGCAGGGTTGGTGAAATTGAGCATCCATGCATTAGGTGCCAACTCTTCAATATCTTTACATATATCAAGAATAACCGGGATGGTTCGCAGTGCTTTAGCAAAACCACCAGGGCCTGTTGTTTCTTGGCCAATGACGTCGTATTTAATTGGAATTCGCTCGTCATTAGCACGAGCAGCAAGGCCACCCACACGGAACTGCGTCATCACAAAGTCCGCATCTTTTATCGCAGCACGACGATCAAAGTCTGCTTTTATTTCAATCTTTGCACCTGCTTTGTCAACCATTCGCTGCGCTAGACCTTTGATAATCTCAAGCTTCTCAGCTCCTGACTCAATGTCCACAAAATGAATCTTCTTAACGGGTAAATATTCTAAGCGCTTAATAACCCCTTCAACCAGTTCAGGGGTATAGCTACTACCACCGCCAATAATGGCAAGTTTGATCGCCTCTCTAGACATTTTTCTCCCCCTTATTTGTTCGAGATTTTTTTGTTCAGTGCAACGATTTCTACAGCCATTTCTTGAGCCAAAATCGTGGTCATTAAGTGATCTTGAGCATGTACCATCACTAACGTCATCGGGACTTTCCCTTCCCCCTGATCTTCCTCAATCAACTGAGTCTGAATTAAGTGGGCTTTGTTAATGCACTCTCTTGCTTGAGAGAGCTTCTCCTCAGCCGCATCAAAATCTTGTTCTCTAGATAAACGTAACGCCTCGTAGCTCAAACTTCTGGCTTCGCCAGCATTACAGATGATCTCCATCACAACCAATTCTTGTTCCATCATTTTCTCTCCGAAAATCGGGCCGCGGTAATTGCGGCCCATTAAGCACCGTTAAGCAGTAACACCTTCACCTGAAGGTTGCGCCTCATCCTTAGTTTCTTTCGTCGTTGGTAGTTCTTGCTCCAACATTTGCTTCTCAAACATTTTGAAGAATGGGAAGTAGATAATTAGATCAAGAATCAATAAACCAATGACGAGCAATACTGGAGCAAAGGTCCAACCGCTACCCCACGAAGCACCTATCAGTGCTGGTGTTGTCCAAGGCGTTGTAGCGACCCCCATACCCACAAAGCCGACATGCACAGCAAAGTACGCTATCGTAGCGTTGATGACTGGAGCGAAGACGAACGGGATAAACAAGGTCGGGTTCATCACAACTGGGCTACCGAAGATCACAGGTTCATTGATTTGGAAGAAGCCAGGCACCGCACTCATTCGACCAATACTCTTAAGGTGAACAGAACGGCTAAATGACATCAGCATAACAAGAGCAAGTGTTGCACCAGAGCCACCGATAAAGATGTAAAAATCCCAGAAAGGCTGAGTAAATACGTTTGGAATCGGTTCACCTGCAACAAAGGCTTCGATGTTGGCACCAATGTTGGTCAAGAAAATTGGAGAAAGCAGCCCCACAACAATTGCAGCACCATGGATACCCGCAAACCAAAGTAGTTGGCAAAGCAATAGAGCGCCAATAATGGCAGGCAATGAGTTAGACGCACTAATTAAAGGCTTAAAAACTGCCATGACCGCATCTGGAATCAACATGTCGTACTGGGTTTGCACGAAAAGGCTAAGTGGGTATAAGGTAATGAATATCGCTAAGACTGGTAACAGCACTTCAAATGATCGTGCAATCGCAGGTGGAACTTGCTCTGGCATGCGAATCGTAATGTTGTGCTTTTTCATAAAACGGTAGAGCTCTACCGAGAAGAATGCACACATCACTGCGGTGAAGATCCCTGTTCCTCCCATGTGTGACATAGACAACGCGCCATCTTTAGCAGGGGCCGCGATGAGTAAAAAAGACATCAGCGACAATACAGCACTCGTGATCCCATCCATCTTGTAAGCCTTAGCTAAGCTATAAGCAACGCCGAGCGAAACAAAAATGGTCATGATCCCCATCGACATGTTGTAGGGCATCATTATGGTATCAAAATGTGTGGTGGCGAAATCGAGCCAAATTCGACCAAAAGTAAAGGTCGTGTCTTCGGCAAATGGTGGGAATGCAAAAATCAAAATGAAACTACCGACAATAATAAACGGCATTGCAACTATAAAACCGTCTCTCATTGCTCGAACATGGGGCTGATTCCCCACTTTTGCTGCTATAGGGGCTATATGCTTTTCGACTGCGCCTATAATTGCGTCATAAAGCTTCATAGAATCCATCCTTATTTTAGGCAAAAGAATCCCGCATCAAATATTTATATTTGATGTACAGTTATCTTTTTTTAATTTAAAACTATGGTTTAGTTAATTAATTCTAATGCTTGCTCTAGTACTTCTTCTCCCTTCATCATTCCATAATGCTGAGGAGAAATCGCATCAATGTTTTTACCATGCTCTTGCGCCGTTTTTCTTAGCTCTTCTAGCTGAAAACGTACTTGAGGCCCGAGAAGACAAACATCGTACTCTTTAATTGCATCTTCAAATGCATTCACTGACATCGCATCAATTTTGCACTCAATTCCTTTATTTTCAGCAGCTTGCTCCATTTTTTTAACAAGCATACTGGTTGACATCCCTGCGCTACAGCATAAAAGGATCTTTTTCATAGCCTTACTCCCGTTGTGTAAATTTCAACCTGCAAAAACTGTAGCAAAAATAACCAAGACAAAAAAGCGCAACCGGTTGCATTATTCGTGAACACAATCCCAATTTAGAAAATACGACCTGTTTTTTAGTAATTATTTAGGTCTAGGATAAAAGTCAGGAAATAAATTAAGACACCACATTAGGTTTCAAATTATCAATATATTACTACTGACAACGTCGTTATTAATTTCTAAAAAGGAATAGAGAATGAAATTTAATAAATTGGCTATTGCAACGCTTGTAAGTGCTGCACTATCACAATACTCATTTGCTCAAACCGACTCTAAAGGCACCATTTATCTAACGTTTGATGATGGACCAATCAATGCTTCTATTGACGTTATTCAAGTACTTAACCAAGAAGATATCAAAGCGACGTTTTACTTTAATGCTTGGCACTTAGACGGAATTGGTGATGAGAATGAAGACCGTTCGCTAGAAGCTTTAAAGCTCGCATTAGACACTGGTCATATTGTCGCGAACCATAGTTACGATCATATGGTTCATAACTGCGTTGATGAGTTTGGACCTAATAGCGCAGCAGAATGTAATGCTACCGGCGACCACCAGCTTAACTCGTACCAAGATCCTGTTTACGATGCCTCAATGTTTACAGAAAACTTATCTGTTTTAGAAAAGTATCTGCCTAACATTACAAGCTACCCAAATTATAAGGCGACAGAGTTTGCAAGACTGCCCTACACCAACGGCTGGCGCGTGACTAAAGACTTCAAAGCCGATGGGTTGTGTGCAACGTCTGATGACTTTAAACCTTGGGAACCAGGCTACGTTTGTAATATCAACGACCCATCAAACAGTGTGAAAGCCTCAATTGCGGTACAAAACATTCTGGCTAATAAAGGCTATCAAACACATGGTTGGGATGTGGATTGGGCACCTGAAAACTGGGGGATAGCAATGCCAGCCAACAGTCTAACAGAGGCAGAACCTTTCCTAGGTTACGTAGATGCAGCATTGAACAACTGTGCTCCTACCACCATCAACCCTATCAATTCAAAAGCACAAGAGTTTCCATGTGGTACACCACTCCACGCAGACAAGGTCATTATTCTAACGCATGAGTTTTTGTTTGAAGACGGTAAGCGAGGAATGGGCGCAACCAAGAATTTACCTAAATTAGCGGAATTTATCCGACTAGCAAAACAAGCTGGCTATGTATTCGATACGATGGATAACTACACACCAAACTGGCAAGTTGGTCATAGCTACAACGCTGGCGACTACGTCCTACATTTAGGCACCGTTTACCAAGCAGTGACCAGCCATAACGCACAGCAGGACTGGGCACCTTCCCCAACCTCTAGCCTTTGGACCAATGCTGATCCGGCAACAAATTGGGAAGTGAATGTTTCATATAAAGAGGGAGATGTTGTGACGTACTCTGGCAAACGTTATCTCGTCAACGTGCCACACGTATCTCAAGCCGATTGGACACCTTACTCACAGAACACCTTGTTCACAGCTCTATAAGCTGTTCCCTACTATTATCATGTAGTAGCTTGCGCGAGGTAATCCCTCGCGCTTTTTTATTTTTAGAAAAGTAAAAATGGAAAGCAGTAAAGAGTGGACTGACTGGGCCTGGCATTCCTGACGCCACGCTGGATTTGAATTCACAAACCCTATGTACAACAAAGCCCCGACTTACGTCGAGGCTTTATCATATGAATTATGGTACCCGTGGGCAGAGTTGATTGGACAAGCACTCCTACCGCCACCGCAAAGGCAACGCTAACTTTCTTTTGATATTTACAAGCACCTAAAACGACGAAAGGCCGCTATAAAAGCGACCTTTCTATGTATGGTACCGGTGGGCGGACTTGAACCGCCACGCCCGAAGGCAACGGATTTTGAATCCGTCGTGTATACCAATTTCACCACACCGGCATCTTTGGGCTATTGCCCTTTGATGGTTGGCATTATACGGAAGCTTTTGACCTGCGCAAGCAGAAATACCTTAAATAACTATCGTTTGCTGATAATTTCGCCACAAAGTGTGACAAAGCTGTACTCATAAGAAACGTACGCTCCATTTGCTACTACTGATCCAGGTGAAAATGAGTATACGTAACTCTTTTTAAATTCTATTCACTGTAATATCAGAAACATAACCATTCCCAATGCTCGACAAAGCCGTATGGACCATCTCGGCAGCATCTTCCGCTTGCATGAAGTGACTCGTGTCCATCGTGTTGCCGCTTGTCTTCCAGAATTCCGTATCCATTCCACCAGGATAAACCGCGATAATTTTCATCGGCTTTCCTTTTAACTCCAAACGAACCGACTCGATTAATCCTTTGACAGCCCACTTCACAGCGCAATACGTAGACTCTTGCGCTTTTGGTTGTTGAGCGGCTGTGGACATGATCATGACCACTTTTATCGGTTGATCTTTGTAACGCTTTACTAACTCTCTTAACACATGAATCGCAGAATTCAGGTTATTATCAATCAGTTTTTGAATCTCTTCCGGCTCCTGCTCTTCCAGTTCGCCAAAATAACCACTTCCTGCACTATGAATGACCATTTCAGGCGGCTGTTTCATCCCATCAAATAGGTGTTTCACATCTTGATGCAGTGAGAGGTTGCAAGCTTGATATCCGACGTTATGAGAGAGTTGTTTAGCTAATGCGGATAGTTTTTCTGTGTTTCTTCCTATGATATACGTCTCTTTGTCTTCCGCATCATAACGCTTTGCCAGCTCTGCCCCTAAACCGCTACTTGCACCTGTAATTACAATCATGGCTACCTCTTTTCTATCACATACTTTTAATGTATCTATCAATTAAGGTAACAGAATCTTGGTAATTCACACCTCAAGAACACCGTTCTTTGAAGCAAGCGGCTTTCTTACTCTCATGATGCATGAAATTCCAAGTAGAACGAGGAAGATTTAACCTATGCTTAAGCAAGAATAACTTTCTGAATTTTCTATCGACTTTCGAGTAAGAACTGAATAGGAGCATGCGAATGACTGGGTCAAAATGGCAATGGTTACTGAAGCAAATGACGCGCAAATTGTGGGTTCGCACATCACTTTATGCCTTACTTGCTGTCGCCACCGCCCTAATATCCATTGTTTTAAACCAGTTCATTACTCTGCCTCCTGCAATCAACGTCAGTAAGGATTTGCTTAACAACATATTAAATATCCTCGCGACTTCCATGCTTGCGGTGACCACATTCTCGCTCAATATAATGGTCTCAGCGTACAGTGCCGCTAGTGCAGGGGTAACGCCACGGGCCACCAAACTGTTGATGGAAGACAGCACAACACAAAATGCTTTGGCGACCTTTCTTGGCTCTTTTCTATTTAGTTTGGTAGGCATTATCGCGCTAGGCATTGGCGCCTATCATCAACAAGCACAAATTTATCTGTTCATCGTGACCATCGCCGTAATCGTGATGATCATACTCACTCTGCTACGTTGGATTCAGCACCTTTCCGTACTAGGGAGGGTCAGTGAAACCACGTCATACGTGGAGCAAGCCTTGTTAGATGCGATAAGAAAACGGGGCAAAGAGCGTTGGCTAGGTGCTCATCCGTGGAGCCACCCAGAACATAAACCCAGAGGAAGTACACCTATTTTCAGCCAAGAAATTGGCTACTTACAGCATGTTGATATGCATCATCTCGATAGTATTGCCGAAGCAAACCAATGCACCATCTATCTTGAACGACAACCAGGAAGTTTTGTGTATGTGAGTCAACCATTGGCTTGGGTTTGCGGAGCGTTGCCAGACGAAAACGAAATAACGGCAGCCTTCACGATTCGAACGGAGCGTTCCTATGATCAAGATCCTCGTTTTGGATTAGTCGTCATGGCGGAGATCGCCTCACGAGCTCTCTCCCCCGCCGTGAATGATAACGGTACCGCGATTGATGTTCTTGGGCGTTCTGTACGAGCCCTTTCATTATGGGGAGAGTTACTCAGCGAACCTCCCACCAAGACTCGATACCCTAGACTATTTGTGCCCGCATTGAGCTGCCAAGATTTATTTGATGATGTCTTTTTGCCAATCGCGCACGATGGTGCAGCGCAACTCCAAATACAGATTCGCCTACAAAAAGCCTTGCTGGCTCTTTCTAGTATGCACCCCAAGTTGTTTTTATCACCTGCAACCAAGCTATCAGAAAAAGCTTTAGCGCTCTCCTTGAGCCAGCATTATACCGAAGATGAGAAACACCAACTCTCTCATCTGTCTAATCTAGTTACAGACCAAAAAGCTAATTGTTAGGCAAGTAAAATTCAGTTGAAATAGGTTACCGAAAGGCCTTGTACATCATGATATGTGTTCATAACACACAGCAGAAAAGTCACTTCGTTTATGCATAATTAAAGACTCTGTGCGTTAGGTCTCTTTTCTCTTGGTGAGGGAATCTATATTCTGACGCACAATTTTTAAGGTAAGTGATGGAATAATGACGACGTCTACAACTCTTCCACCTGCAGGTCTCTTTCGTCGACTTGCAGCGTTGATTTACGACACATTGATTATTATCGCAATCGAAATGATGGCCGCAGGTATTGTTATGGCCGTTGTATTTGCACTAAATGCAGCAGGGCTGTTGAGCTATGGCGAGTACGCAGATGCCGCTGATATGCTCGGAAAGCACCCTGTATTAAGCCCTCTGTTTACACTGTATCTTGCGGTTGTGTGGATATACTTCTTTGTCTTCTTCTGGACGCGAGCAGGACAAACACTTGGGATGCGCGCTTGGAAACTTCGAGTTCGCAATGCCAAAGACGGCGCGCCGATTACAGTCACTCAAGCCCTGATTCGTATTGCAACATCTGGCTTTGGTTTGGCAAACCTGACTGTACCGATTGATCCCAAGAAACGTGGGTTCCACGACATTTGGGCAAAAACAGAGGTTGTTGTGTTGCCTAAGGCAAACTAACTTATCCGGGAATACAAAAAAGGAAGGCATAATGCCTTCCTTTTACATTTAGTCCGATGAAACATGGTTTATTCGGTGATACTTCAGCTACAGCTTTCTTCTCAGCAGCGCAATCGCAATCGCTAAGAACACCAGGCTCGGGGCCAATGCACCAAACACAGGGGATATGCCATACACCAAGCTTAATGGGCCAAAGAACTCACTGGATATATAAAAAGTAAACCCGGCAACCACGCCCGACAATACCCTTGCCCCCATGGTCACACTTCTGAGTGGACCGAAAACAAACGATAGCGCCATCAACATCATCACGGCAATTGAAAGCGGCTGTGTCAACTTACGCCAAAACGCCAATTCATAGCGAGACGCATCTTGCTCTGAAGCTTTCAGATAGGTCACGTAATCATACAAACCGCTCAATGATAACTCTTCAGGCTTTACCGTCACCACAGCTAGCTTATCTGGAGCCAATGACGTATGCCATTCCATCTGTTCGATGTCTTGCTTCGAAATCACGTTTTCATTTTTCATATCCGTGATTTGTACGTCGCGCATCAACCAATTGTTATCTTGTTGATAGTCGACCTCTTCAGCAAAGATAACCTTTTGTAGATTCTTATCATCATCAAAACGCCACATATTTAAAGCATAAAGCTTGTCGTCTTCGACTTTACCTATAAAGATAAAGTCGTTTGCGTCACGAGCCCAAACTCCAGAACGAACTGAGACAATACTACCTCCCGATATCGCAAACGCACGTAAGTCACGCGCCATCTTTTGTGCTTCTGGAGCGCCCCATTGCCCTAACGTCATAACGATAAGCATAAGTGGCACCGCCGTTTTGAGCACGGATAACCCGATATCCAACTTTGAGAAACCAGCAGCTTGCATCACCACCAGCTCAGAGCTTGACGCCAACATACCCAAACCAATAAGGGCACCGAGTAATGCTGCCATTGGGAAGAACATTTCGATATCACGCGGCACACTGAGCAACACAAAGTACAACGCATGAGTGAGGTCATACACGCCTCGCCCTACTTTACGTAGCTGTTCTACATATTTAATGATGCCCGATAAGCCAACAAACGTCGCTAAAACCAAGGCAGTGGTAGAGATGATGGTTCTACCGATGTAAAGGTCTAAGATTTTGAACACAGCTTACGCGAGCCTCTTCTTACGGAATTTGTCTTTTATTCGTCGAGCAGCAACGCTGTCCATCATATTGGCCATGATTGCGACAATCAGTAACATCGCATTAATTGGCCACATGCCGATTGCCGCCGGAATGTCACCATCTTCTAATGCAGATTTTGTTGCACTAATCGCCAGGAAATACGCTAGATAAATAAGAATCGCGGGCCCCATTTTGGCAAATCGTCCCTGACGCGGATTCACCGCCGACAAAGGAATAACCAGCATCGTTAAGAGTGGAATACACACAAATAACGAAATTCGCCATTGCAGCTCTGCTTGCGCTTCTGGGTCTGGGTGTCCGATCAAATCAACCGTTGGGTACGCTTCCCAATCTCGCCCTTTCTTTTTGACCTCACGCTGGCCGATAACGCCTTCGTATTCATCGAATTTTGTGATCATATATTCAACGCGAGTAGGCACACCTTCATAACGCGTGCCTTCTTTCATGGTGATGACCTGACGGCCGTCCGACAGTTCTTTTACTTCACCAGAGGACGAGAACATCACACTCGGCAATACTGAATCTCTCGGGCGCATCTGCGCGACAAAAACGTTGCTCAATGTATTGTCTTTAATGTCATCAATGAACACAACCGATGAACCATCTGGCGTGCCTTGGAATTGCCCTTTCTTTAGCAAGTCAACGCTGTTTTCTGCCGCCACTTGTTCATAAAGTTGCTCTACACGGTCTTGAGACCACGGCGATAACCACAATGCATTAAAAGCCGCCACAGCAGAAGTAATCAGCGCTAAGTACAAGGCCGCTTGTACCAAGAATTTGTTACCAATACCTGTCGCGTTCATCACGACAATTTCGCTCTCTGCATACAGACGACCAAATGTGATCAATATGCCGATATACAGACTTAAAGGCAGCATTAATAGACCCATTGCTGGCATATTCAAACCAACAATCGAGAAAATCAATCCAGCAGGAATATCCCCATCAGAAGCATCAGCAAGAACACTTATGAATTTCTGGCTTACAAACACCAAAAAAAGTACGAAAAAAATCGCAAATTGGCTCTTGAGTGTTTCGCGGATCAAATATCTAACAATAATCACGCTGAAATTACCTATACAAAACTTGTTTTTTTGGTCGAATCACTATAGTTTCCCGTTGAACCATTTATTTTTTTAAAAATTATAAACTAGATGTTAGTCGCTTAATCAGCTCTGCATGTAAGCCTGGAGCTAAAATTCAACAAGTAAGCGATCATTATCTAACATTTAGAGCAATTTGTCTTCAGGATGTAGGAGTACGCATGGAGTTCAGTGTAAAAAGTGGCAGTCCAGAGAAACAACGTAGCGCATGTATCGTTGTTGGTGTGTTTGAACCACGTCGCCTTTCTCCAGTAGCCGAACAACTTGATAAAATCAGTGACGGTTACATCAGTTCACTACTTCGCCGTGGTGATCTAGAGGGTAAACCTGGTCAGATGCTGCTACTGCATCAAGTACCAGGTGTTTTGTCAGAGCGCGTTTTACTTGTCGGTTGCGGCAAAGAACGTGAACTTGGCGAGCGCCAGTACAAGGAAATCATTCAAAAGACGATCAGCACACTTAACGAGACAGGCTCAATGGAAGCGGTATGTTTCCTAACTGAACTGCATGTTAAGGGTCGCGATACATACTGGAAAGTACGCCAGGCTGTAGAAGCGACTAAAGATGGTCTATACACATTTAATCAATTCAAGAGCGTTAAACCTGAGACTCGCCGCCCACTGCGCAAGCTTGTTTTCAACGTACCAACGCGTCGTGAATTAAACTTGGGTGAAAAAGCAATCACTCATGGTCTCGCTATCGCATCAGGTGTCAAAGCCTCAAAAGACCTTGGCAACATGCCGCCAAACGTAGCTAATCCAGCTTACCTTGCTTCTCAAGCTCGTCGTCTAGCGGACGATTACGAAACCGTAACCACCAAAATTATTGGTGAGCAAGAGATGGAAAAACTGGGTATGACCTCTTACCTAGCAGTAGGTCGTGGTTCTAAAAACGAATCTATGATGTCTATCATCGAGTACAAAGGTAACCCTGACTCAGATGCAAAACCTATTGTGCTAGTAGGTAAAGGTCTAACCTTCGATTCAGGCGGTATCTCTCTAAAACCGGGCGAAGGTATGGATGAGATGAAGTACGACATGTGTGGTGCGGCATCGGTATTCGGTACAATGAAAGCGCTAGCGAAGCTAAACCTACCAATTAACGTTATTGGTGTTCTAGCAGGCTGTGAAAACATGCCAGGCAGCAACGCTTACCGTCCAGGTGATATCCTAACGACCATGTCTGGTCAAACTGTAGAAGTTCTGAACACGGATGCGGAAGGTCGTCTTGTTCTTTGTGACGCACTGACTTACGTAGAGCGTTTCGAACCAGACTGCGTGGTTGACGTTGCAACCCTAACTGGTGCTTGTGTTATCGCACTAGGCCACCACATCAGTGGCGTTATCTCTAACCACAATCCTCTTTCTCATGAGCTAGTTAACGCTTCAGAGCAAGCGAGTGACCGTGCATGGCGTCTACCAATGGCAGATGAGTACCACGAGCAGTTAAAGAGCCCGTTTGCGGATATGGCAAACATTGGTGGCCGTCCTGCTGGTACTATCACTGCGGGTTGCTTCTTGTCTAAGTTTGCTAAAAAGTACAATTGGGCACACGTCGATATCGCAGGTACTGCGTGGAAATCAGGCGCAGCGAAAGGCTCAACGGGCCGTCCTGTCTCAATGCTTGTCCAATTCCTTTTGAACCGCAGCGGCCAAGAGACAGAAGAGTAATTTCTGAACAAAATCTAAAAGGGCCGCAAGGCCCTTTTTTATTATCCTAATTTTCTAAAATGAAAGTGGGACTTAAGATGGTCTTAGGAAGAGACCCAAGGCAAGTGAGAGAATGATGCAAACTGCAACCTTCTACATCATTAACGAAGAGAGCCCGCAAGCAACGGTGGCTGGCTTTGAAGAGTACATTGTGTTTTTGGCGCAGCACTTTGCCCGCCAAGGCGCTAAAGTGTATTTAAACTGCCAAGACAAACCACACGCCGAGCAGCTCGCTGAAGCCTTTTGGCAAGTTGATGCAGACAAGTTCATGGCACATAACCTCGTAGGCGAGGGACCGAAATACGCCACCAATATTGAGATCGGCCATAACGGTGTAAAGCCGTCTTGGAATCGTCAATTGGTAATTAATTTGGCGGAAAATGAGACAACCTTTGCGAACAAGTTTGCTCAAGTGGTAGACTTCGTGCCCTGCGAAGAAAAAGCTAAACAACTCGCAAGAGAAAGATATAAAATTTACCGTCAAGCAGGTTACCAGCTGCAAACGATCGAAATTCAATATCCTTAACGGTCAATCCTTATAGTTAAGGCGATCTTGTTAAGATCCCTCACTTATAAAGATTGACTAAGATTCAACCATCAACGTATCCATTAAAAGAGCGCTATGGAAAAGACATACAACCCAACTTCAATCGAACAAGCTCTGTATCAGACTTGGGAAGAGAAAGGCTACTTTAAGCCACACGGTGACACTACTAAAGAATCATACAGCATCATGATCCCGCCACCGAACGTCACTGGTAGCCTACACATGGGCCACGCGTTCCAAGATACGATCATGGATACGCTTATCCGTTGTGAACGTATGAAGGGTAAAAACACCCTTTGGCAAGTAGGTACTGACCACGCTGGTATCGCAACTCAGATGGTTGTTGAGCGTAAGATCGCTGCAGAAGAAGGCAAAACAAAACACGATTACGGTCGTGAAGCTTTCATCGACAAAATCTGGGAATGGAAAGGCGAATCTGGTGGCACTATCACTAAACAGCTTCGTCGTCTTGGCGCATCAGTAGACTGGGACCGTGAGCGCTTTACGATGGACGATGGTCTATCTAACGCCGTTCAAGAAGTGTTCGTACGTCTATACGAAGACGATCTAATCTACCGCGGTAAGCGTCTAGTTAACTGGGATCCAAAGCTACACACAGCGATTTCAGATCTAGAAGTAGAGAACAAAGATACTAAAGGCAACATGTGGCACTTCCGCTACCCATTAGCAGATGGCGCTAAAACAGCGGACGGCAAAGACTACATCGTTGTTGCAACGACTCGTCCAGAGACCATGCTAGGCGATACGGGTGTTGCAGTTAACCCAGAAGATCCACGTTACAAAGATCTTATCGGTAAAGAAATCATCCTTCCTATCGTTGATCGTCGCATCCCAATCGTGGGCGATGAGCACGCAGATATGGAAAAAGGTACTGGCTGTGTGAAAATCACACCTGCGCACGACTTCAACGACTACGAAGTTGGTAAGCGCCACCAGCTACCAATGATCAACATTCTGACTTTCGACGCGAACATCCGCGACGCAGCAGAAGTATTCAACACTAACGGCGAAGCAAGCGACGCTTACAGCACTGAGCTACCAGCTAAATACCACGGTATGGAGCGTTTTGCCGCGCGTAAAGCTATCGTTGCTGAATTCGACGAGCTAGGTCTACTTGAAGAAGTGAAAGATCACGATCTACAAGTTCCTTACGGCGACCGTGGTGGCGTGGTTATCGAACCAATGCTAACTGACCAATGGTACGTACGTACTGCGCCTCTAGCGAAAACAGCAGTTGAAGCAGTAGAAAACGGCGACATCCAATTCGTTCCTAAGCAATACGAAAACATGTACTTCTCTTGGATGCGTGACGTTCAAGACTGGTGTATCTCTCGTCAGCTATGGTGGGGTCACCGCATCCCAGCTTGGTACGACAACCAAGGTAATGTTTACGTAGGTCGCACTGAAGAAGAAGTTCGCAAGAACAACAACCTAGAGTCAGTAATTGAGCTGCACCAAGACGAAGACGTACTGGATACATGGTTCTCTTCTGCGCTATGGACGTTCGGTACTCAAGGTTGGCCAGAGCAAACTGACGATCTGAAAGTATTCCACCCTTCAGACGTTCTAGTAACTGGTTTCGACATCATCTTCTTCTGGGTTGCGCGCATGATCATGATGACCATGCACTTCGTGAAAGACGAAAATGGCAAACCACAAGTACCATTTAAGACAGTTTACGTTACCGGCCTAATCCGTGACGAAAACGGCGACAAGATGTCGAAGTCGAAAGGTAACGTACTTGACCCAATCGACATGATCGATGGTATCGACCTAGAGTCTCTAGTAGAGAAGCGTTGTGGCAACATGATGCAGCCTCAGCTAGCGAAGAAGATCGAGAAGAACACGCGTAAGACGTTTGAAAACGGTATCGAAGCATACGGTACAGACGCACTGCGTTTCACCCTTGCAGCAATGGCATCAACAGGTCGCGATATCAACTGGGATATGAAGCGTCTTGAAGGTTACCGTAACTTCTGTAACAAACTATGGAACGCAAGCCGTTACGTAATGATGAACACAGAAGAGCAAGATTGTGGTTTTGGTGAAGGTGAGATCGAGTACTCACTAGCAGACAAGTGGATCGAGTCTCAGTTTGAACTCGCAGCGAAAGCGTTCAACAACCATATCGACAACTTCCGTCTAGATATGGCTGCAAACACACTTTACGAATTCATCTGGAACCAATTCTGTGACTGGTACCTAGAGCTAACTAAACCCGTTCTATGGAAAGGTACTGAAGCGCAACAGCGTGGTACTCGCCGTACACTAATCACGGTACTTGAGAAGACGCTACGTCTAGCTCACCCTGTGATTCCTTACATCACAGAAACTATCTGGCAAAGCATCAAGCCACTAGTTGACGGTGTTGAGGGCGAGACAATCATGCTACAAACTCTGCCTCAGTTTGACGAAGCGAACTTCCACCAAGAAGCGCTAGACGACATCGAATGGGTGAAAGCGTTCATCACTAGCATCCGCAACCTACGTGCTGAGTACGACATCAACCCTGGCAAGCCTCTAGACGTTATGCTGAAAGCAGCGAATGAGAAAGACGCCTCTCGTCTAGAAGCAAGCAAACAAGTATTGATGTCTCTAGCGAAGCTAGAAGCAGTACGCGTGCTTGAAGCTGGCGAAGAAACCCCAGCGTGTGCAACGGCACTGGTTGGCAAGTCTGAGCTGATGATCCCAATGGCGGGTTTGATCGACAAAGATGCAGAGCTTGCTCGTCTAGATGGCGAAATCAAGAAGACGCACGGCGAAATCAAGCGTATCGAAGGCAAACTGGGCAACGAAGGCTTTGTAGCGAAAGCACCTGAAGCGGTTGTTGCTAAAGAGCGTGAGAAGCTTGAAGGCTACAAAGAGACACTAGCTAAGCTAGAAGAGCAGAAGACAACGATCGCTGCACTTTAAGCCTCAGTGAAAGAGAAGAACTAACACTTCTCACTTTGAATCCAAAGGTTGGCCATCATGGTCAACCTTTTTTGTATATCTTTCACCAAAAACCATCATCAATAGCTTTCCCCTATCGCAACAATACTCATCATCCATTAGCATTAATGAGAATTATTATCAATAATAAACTCATCGAAACAAACACG
This sequence comes from Vibrio sp. JZG10, assembly GCF_054064075.1. NCBI lineage: Bacteria > Pseudomonadati > Pseudomonadota > Gammaproteobacteria > Vibrionales > Vibrionaceae > Vibrio > Vibrio sp. JZG10. The sequence continues at coordinate 79,961 of NZ_JBSUGE010000020.1, read as the reverse complement.
ATTGAGTAATTATCATGAAAAAGACACTAACTTTCGCAGCACTGCATTTTACTATCGCATTTAGTGTCGCTTACGTACTCACAGGCGACGTTTTAATTGGTAGTTTAATTGCCATGATTGAGCCTTCAGTGAACACCGTAGCCTTCTACTTTCATGAAAAGGCATGGGCAAAAGTCCCAGCACTTAAAGCTCGTCAGTGGATGACCAAATTAAAAACCGCAAGCTTTGCGACCGTACACTTCAGCGTCGCTTTTACCGTGGTTTACTTACTAACAGGTGATGCATTTGTCGGCGGCGTAATGGCGATGCTAGAGCCGAGTTTGAATACGGTGGCTTACTACTTCCACGAGAAAGTATGGATGCGTAAATCATCAGCAAAAACTCCAGCACCGCAGTTTTGTTTACATCACCACGCTTAAACATGGAGGCTCACTACATCTCCTAACGAGCCAAATGACATTTATCATTGACAAAGTTGCGCACCGCAATTAATTTAATTGCGGTGCGCAACTTTATTTTTAGAGGTAAGTGATAATGAACGCTCGTCAACTCCGACACTACTCCCGTCAAGCCGTCCGATTGCTTGGTATGCTCGATAAACAATGCGGCGATGTCGCTCTTACCCCGGTACAAGCGCACGCGTTAGGTGAAATCCAATTGCAGCCATTGACCATCAACCAACTGGCGCAGCAGCTTAGTGTCGACAAGTCCAATGCAAGCCGCACCATTACTGGTTTGATTAAATTAGGTTTGGTTGAGAGCATCGAAAACCCGAAAGATAAACGAAGCCAACTCGTAGCACTCACAATTCAAGGACAGCAGGCGTTAGCGCAACTAGACCAACAACAAAGCAGCTTTTTTGAGCAGTTACTTACACAACTTGATGACTGTGAGCAAGAACAACTCAAACTTGGTTTAGAGACTTACCTAAAAGGGCTAACAAAAGTGTGTCAGGCTGAGGAATACTTTCTTCGACCTCTTACTAAAGCAGACAACCCGCAAGTCGCAGATGTGATTCGTAAAGTCTCTGCTGAATACGGCTTAACCGCAGACAAAGGTTATGGTGTGGCCGATCCAACGCTTGATGATATGTATTCGGTTTACAATCAATGCGGCGCCGCCTATTGGGTCATTGAACATCGCGGAGAGATCGTTGGTGGCGGTGGCTTTGCCCCTTTAGCTGGTGAGCCAAATGTGTGTGAGCTGCAAAAGATGTACTTCTTACCTCAAACACGAGGACACGGTTTAGCCAAACGCATCGTCGCATTGAGCTTACAACTGGCGAAACAGCTTGGGTATCAGCAGTGCTATTTAGAAACGACCGAATGTCTAAGAGAGGCGGTAGGCTTGTATGAAAAGCTAGGCTTTGAGCATCTCGATGCCCCGCTTGGGCAAACAGGGCATGATGCATGTGAAGTCGTAATGCTTAAGGTACTGTAATAAAAATATTATCAGACGTTAAAGCACAACATGGGTAACGCAAAGCTCCCGGCTCAATGCAACAGTGAAGTTTTGGCGTTGTCCATCCAATTCAACAGACAACTGATAGAGATCATTTGGATCAGGGTCATTAAGATCAGCATACTTTGGCGCTTCAATCTGAAAGAGTGCGCTGGCGTGATCTGCACGAACGTCAATTGGGATATGGTAAGTCATGCCATTAAACTTTACCGCTGCTGACACTAGCCCCGGTGCAAATGTCTGGTAATACAAATCGACCTTAAATTCACACCCGCCACCATGGTGCCAAATCTGCTCGGTTGCCACGCGATCTAAACGCACGTTGCGAATAAACTGCAAGTACGGTTCTTGCCACACGCCCAGTCGCTCATCACTTTTCTTATATTGATGTTCAGAAAGCGGGCACAGTTCTGGCTTATCCTCATCGAATAAAAGATCTTCTTCTTCCTCTAGGAACAATATCTCAAAGCGATTACGCCCCATTTGCATGTATGGGCGAATGTCTTTCTTATACACACTTTGCGAGCCATCACAATCAAACACAGCCACGCCGTTCAAACGTACCTCCGCATGGTAATCAACACCACCCATTACCATTTCCACTGCAGGAAATGCCATCATCGCCTCGTCCACTTCAATGTCATGCATCAGGTGCCACTCTTGCTGACGAATTGCTTCTTCCGTCAATTCATCAGGCAGGACCAGACTTAAAGGGGCGGGAAAAGTGATGTCATCCTGTGGAATCGAGAGGTCCGTCAGTGGAGAGACTTGCCATAAACCGGCGAGTGAGAGTTGCATATACACCTTGCGCTAGATCAATTTTCACGCATTATAGGGAGAAATCCCCTATAAACTCAATGTGAATTATTTATTACCTCCACATACATCTGTTGTTGGATGCCATTTTCAAGGTATAAAAAAACCAGCGTTAAACGCTGGTTTTTCTAAAAGAGGTGAGCTTTGATTACTCGTCGTCTTCATCTTCTTCAGGGTAAAGCGCATCTTCGCCTTCGTAGTACGTACCCCAACCGTCATAGATGATGTCGTATTTTTCTGCCAAGTGAATCAGTTTTTCAACTTGCGCATCAATGGCTTCTGCGTCTAATGCTGATTCCATGGTTGCGTCACAGCAAAGCAACTTGTTGCCATCTTCATCTTCAGTTTCTTCCGCTTCAAGCACTTCAAAGCCCATCTTGAATGCTTCAACTACCGCTTTTTCTAGCGTGTCAAAATCTTCTGCAAACAGGTGGTGCTCGATTTCGTATAGCGAATCTGGATCGCTGCCATCTTCTAGCAATGCTGCAATGATATCGCGAGTCTCTTCCTTTTGAATCTCAATTAATTCTTCTACTGATAGATATTCATCTTCGTGAGACATGTTTTGGCTCCAGATTAGTTACTTGATAGAAACACTATACCCGATACTGAGTATGCTGATCCGGTGAAATATGGCATGGATTGCGATGAAAAGCCACAAACAAACATCATACCACCGCGATTCTTATCGGTTATTTGAATATAAATATTAAACCGACCATGCAAAGAAACAAAAAATTAACAAAAAATGGCATTTTTTAATATTCAGAACATCCTAACTGACACTTAATGCGGTTATTTTCTCTTTCTGTGCGTGTTTATGGCGCTTTCTTGAATACACTCACGTGTAAAACGAAGAAGCATAACGAATAAATTTACTTCAATAATGCATAATTGAGAATAAAAATGTACGTTTTATGCACTATGCATGTATTCTTTCTCAATGGGAAAATTAGAATAAAAACGCACGCTCTCCACGTTTCACAAAATAGAATTAAAACCCAAACCAAAACTTCATTAGCAAAACAGGCAAAACTAAAATCTAAAAAACAATAAAAATTCAGAATATAGGCAAAGCGTAGTGATTTGCATCTTTCTAGGAAGCTTGTCATAACTAACGGCTGGAAAATTTGTAAGGATACAAAATGAGCAAGCTGTACGTTGGATCAGAAGTTGGTCAACTTCGACGAGTTCTATTAAATCGCCCAGAGCGCGCCCTAACCCACTTAACTCCATCAAACTGTCATGAATTACTGTTTGATGATGTTCTTGCTGTAGAAGCGGCAGGTGAAGAGCACGATGCGTTCGCACGCACGCTACGCGATCAAGATGTAGAAGTGCTTCTCCTCCACGATTTACTGGTCGAAACCCTCGCCGTTCCAGAAGCAAAACAGTGGCTGCTAGATACTCAGATTTCTGACTTTCGTTACGGGCCAACCTTTGCGCGAGACCTACGCCAATATTTTTCAGAAATGGATGATGAACACCTTGCCAGCATCTTTTTAGGTGGCTTAGCTTACTCAGAGCTACCGATCACCTCATCTTCTATGCTGCCAAAAATGAAGCGTCCGCTGGATTTTGTTATTGAGCCGCTACCTAACCACCTATTTACGCGTGATACCTCATGCTGGGTTTATGGTGGTGTATCGCTCAACCCAATGATGATGCCAGCACGCCAACGTGAAACAAACCACTTACGTGCGATTTATCGTTGGCACCCAATTTTTGCTGGCCAAGACTTTATCAAATACTTCGGTGATGATGATCTGCATTATGATAATGCGAATGTCGAAGGCGGTGATGTGTTGGTTATTGGTAAAGGTGCAGTTCTGATCGGTATGTCTGAGCGCACGACCGCGCAAGGTGTAGAAAACCTTGCAGCGAGCCTGTTTAAGGCAGGACAAGCAACCGAAGTGATTGCGATTGATCTGCCTAAACACCGTTCATGCATGCATTTAGACACCGTAATGACCCATATGGATGTGGACACGTTCTCTGTTTACCCAGAGATCATGCGCAAAGATCTCGACACATGGCGCTTAACACCAAAAGGCAACGGTGAAATGCATGTTGAAGCCTCACATAACTATCTGCACGCGATTGAGTCCGCTCTTGGCTTAGATCAGCTGAAAATCATCACCACTGGTGGCGACAGCTATGAAGCGGAACGCGAACAATGGAATGACGCCAATAACGTTCTAACTGTAAAACCGGGCGTAGTAATTGGTTACGAACGCAACGTATACACCAACGAAAAATACGATAAAGCTGGCATCAAAGTACTGACAGTACCTGGTAACGAGCTTGGTCGTGGTCGCGGTGGCGCTCGCTGTATGAGCTGTCCAATAGAACGAGACGATATATAACTTACTCGTCCCTTTACATTAGGTGAATCAAAACTAAGGTTGATGTGAATACATCAACCTTTTTTAGCTTTAATTAAAAATAATTATTCACAATAAAAGCATTTATATGTTTTAATGAATTCTATTAATCTAATCACATGTACTAAGGGACGAGCTATGGCTTTCAATTTACGTAACCGCAACTTTTTGAAGCTATTGGACTTCTCAACCAAAGAAATCCAGTTTTTGCTCGAACTGTCTGCAGAGCTGAAAAAAGCTAAATATGCAGGAACAGAGCAGAAGACACTTCAAGGTAAAAACATCGCACTAATCTTTGAGAAATCTTCGACTCGTACCCGATGTGCGTTTGAAGTCGCTGCCTTTGACCAAGGTGCTCAAGTCTCTTACATCGGCCCTTCTGGCTCGCAGATCGGTCATAAGGAATCGATGAAAGACACCGCTCGTGTTCTTGGTCGTATGTACGACGGGATTGAATACCGAGGCTTTGGCCAATCCATTGTTGAAGAGCTTGGTACTTATGCTGGTGTTCCAGTGTGGAATGGTTTAACGGATGAGTTCCACCCAACCCAGATCCTTGCTGACTTCCTGACCATGCAAGAGCACGGCCGTGGTAAACAGCTACATGAAATAACCTTCGCTTACCTAGGTGATGCACGCAACAACATGGGTAACTCACTTATGGTGGGCGCAGCGAAAATGGGCATGGATATTCGCCTTGTCGCGCCAAAAGCGTTCTGGCCTGAAGAAGAGCTCGTGGCAACTTGTCAAACTATCGCGCAACAAACCGGAGCAAAAATCACGTTAACAGAAAGCGTTGAGGAAGGTGTGAAAGGTTGTGACTTCCTATACACCGACGTTTGGGTGTCTATGGGTGAGTCTGCCGAGGCATGGGATGAACGTGTAGCATTAATGACACCTTATCAAATCAATATGGACGTGATTAAGCAAACGGGTAATCCACATGTGAAATTCATGCACTGCCTTCCAGCTTTCCACAATGATGAAACCACCGTCGGCAAAGAAGTCGCTGAAAAATACGGCATGAAAGGCCTTGAAGTAACAGAAGAGGTATTTGAATCAGAATACTCCATCGTATTCGACGAAGCTGAAAACCGTATGCACACCATCAAAGCCGTGATGGTTGCGACGCTAGGAAGCTAACCAGCGCGCAAAAACAGCCGCTAAAAACCATGATGTAATCGCTTGCGCTCACGAAAGTTAAGCGTATAATGCTCGGCAATTTGTCTGAGGATTAAGAAATGACCACGCTGATTGCTGACGTAAAAACGCGATTTGCTCTCGCTAAGCGACTACGCTTACGTGGTGTTATTTTCGTTAATTCTATTGAATTTTAAAACCTCCCCATTGGGGAGGTTTTTTTATGTCCAAAATTCCTTTCGGTTATTTGGATGTAGTCATCAATGTTATAGGGAAGAAGATCATGGCGAACTCGCTTTACCAGAAGCACATCATCTCTATTCCAGAGCTTTCACGCGAAGAACTGGAACTTATCGTAGAAACAGCAGGTAGCCTTAAAAAAGCACCTCGACCAGAACTGATTAAAAACAAAGTCGTTGCAAGTTGTTTCTTTGAACCATCAACACGTACACGTTTATCGTTTGAAACAGCGATTCAGCGCATTGGTGGTGACGTGATTGGCTTTGATAATGATGGTAATACCTCTCTGGCGAAAAAAGGCGAAACACTCGCAGATTCAGTACAAGTCATCTCTTCTTACGTCGATGCCTTTGTGATGCGTCATCCACAAGAAGGCGCCGCTCGCTTGGCATCTGAATTTTCAAATGGCGTGCCAGTGATCAACGCGGGCGACGGTGCAAACCAACACCCAACTCAAACGCTACTCGACCTATACACCATCGCGGAAACACAAGGGCGTCTAGACAACCTGAACGTCGCATTCGTAGGTGACCTAAAATATGGCCGCACAGTGCACTCACTGACTCAAGCCTTAGCAAAGTTTAACAACATCCGCTTCTTCTTTGTTGCACCAGATGCGCTGGCAATGCCAGATTACATCTGCGAAGAACTAGACGAAGCTGGCATTCAATATAGCCTACACACAGACATGGAAAGTGTGATTCCTGAACTGGATATTCTGTACATGACTCGCGTACAGAAAGAACGCTTTGACGAATCGGAGTACGCGCACATTAAATCGGCGTATATTTTGACAGCTGCATTACTCGAAGGGGCGCGCGAAAATCTAAAAGTACTCCACCCACTACCACGTGTGGATGAAATCACAACCGATGTTGATAAAACGCCTCACGCTTACTTCTTCCAGCAAGCTCAAAATGGCGTATACGCTCGCCAAGCACTGCTGGCGCTTGTTCTAAACGAAACACTGTAATCGAGGGGAAAAATCATGGCTAAAGAAACTCAATTGCAGGTAGAAGCAATCAAAAATGGTACGGTCATCGACCACATCCCTGCGCAAATCGGCATCAAAGTATTAAGACTGTTCGATATGCACAATTCATCACAGCGCGTTACGATTGGTCTGAACTTGCCATCATCGGCACTCGGTCATAAAGATCTACTGAAAATAGAAAATGTGTTTATTAATGAAGAGCAAGCGAGCAAGTTGGCGCTGTATGCTCCTCACGCGACCGTGAACCAAATCGAAAACTATGAAGTGGTGAAAAAGCTCGCGTTAGAGCTTCCAGAGCGCATCAATGATGTCTTCGAATGCCCAAATTCAAACTGTATTTCTCACAATGAGCCAGTAGAAAGCAGCTTTAGCGTATTCGAAAAGAAACAAGAAATCCGTCTAAAGTGTAAGTACTGCGAGAAAGTGTTCTCACGTGAGATCGTAACCGAACGATAAACACACCGTACGACTAGGCGTGATACGTTTAAAATACCCCGCAATGCCGGGGTATTTTACTCTTTACCTACCACGGGTTTAGAGGCAAACTGAGAATCTTTATTCCCTACAACTGATGGAAAAATCAAATGACGAAAGTACTTCACACTGAATCTGCACCAGCAGCAATCGGTCCTTACGTTCAAGGCGTAGATCTAGGTAACATGGTTCTTACTTCAGGCCAAATCCCAGTAAACCCAGCGACAGGTGAAGTGTCTGCTGATATCGCAGAACAAGCTCGTCAGTCTCTAGAAAACGTAAAGGCTGTGGTTGAATCTTCAGGCCTTAAAGTGTCAGATATCGTGAAGCTAACGGTTTTTGTTAAAGACCTAAACGACTTTGGCACGGTGAACGAAGTTTACGGCAAGTTCTTTGATGAGCACGGCGTAGCAAACTACCCTGCACGTTCTTGTGTAGAAGTCGCTCGCCTACCGAAAGATGTTGGTATCGAGATTGAAGCAATTGCAGTTCGCAAATAATTGCACTTGCTGACAAACATAAAAAACGGGTAGCTCAGGCTACCCGTTTTTTATTGTCTTTTCGTGATGATATCGCAGTAAAACTTAAGCAGCATTACGCTGTTTGACTTCTTCATCTAACGATTCAAGCTTCTCTTTCATCTGTTCACGACAGATATTCGCTAGCTCGCGAATGCCCTCTTTACCATAGCCTTCTGTACTGATTGGAGGTAGCATTTCAACAATCACATGACCATTGTTCCAACGGTTCAGCTTAATTTTATTCGTCGAGCTACATACGATAGGAATGATTGGCACACCTGCACCAATTGCCGCATGAAAAGCACCTGTTTTGAATGGCAGCAAACCACGCCCACGAGAACGCGTGCCTTCTGGGAACATCCACACCGAAACATCACTTTCTTTCATGCTGCTCACGACCTGATCGATAGTACCTTTTGCTTTAGAGCGATTCGCTCGGTCAATCAGAATGTTACCCGTAAGCCAGTAAAGCTGACCAAACAGTGGCATCCAAGCCAAGCTCTTTTTACCTACTGTCACAACTTTCGGAGTCACAGCAGCAGAAACAGTAAACATGTCCCAGTTGTTCTGGTGGTTAGCAATGTAAACATGTTGTCCGCGTGAATACGCATCTTCAGGGATACGCAGCTCTAACTTAATCCCAAATACACGAGACATCTTGGCAAACAAGCGGCCAAAAGTGAAAACGTGCTTAGGGTTTCGGGGGCTTAATAGGCAGTAACCACAACCACCAATAAACATAACAATCGCAAAGATAGCGACAGCAAATACACGTAACAGTGCAATCATTCTTGTTCTCCAGGAACCGGCTTTTGCCAGATACAGCTATTAATTTCTCTCTTTCCATAAAGGATAACTATGGTCATGAGAGTGATATAAAAAAGCCGAAACTCAGGTTTCGGCTCTCTTGATATCCAAGTTACCTGCGGTGCAGTTTAACTTGCCTCGCTCACTCGCTCAATATTTGCGCCAAGTGCAGCCAGTTTATTTTCGATTTTGTCGTAACCGCGGTCGATATGGTAAATACGATCAACGATGGTTTCGCCTTTAGCAATACAGCCCGCAATTACCAAACTAGCCGAAGCTCGTAGGTCGGTTGCCATCACTTGCGCACCGCTGAGTGACTCAACATCACCACAGATAACAGTATTGCCTTCAATCTCGGCTTTCGCGCCCATACGCATCAATTCTGGTACGTGCATAAAGCGGTTTTCAAAGATAGTCTCAGTGATCACGCCGCCGCCTTTCGCCATCATGTTTAGTAGCGTAAATTGCGCTTGCATATCGGTCGGGAAGCCTGGATGCGGCGCTGTACGTACACTCACTGCTTTCAGCTCGCGATCGGTCATATCTACTGAAATCCAATCTTCACCCGTTTCGACAAGCGCGCCAGCTTCTTCTAGCTTGGCTAGAACCGCTTCAAGCAAATGAGCGTTAGTGTTACGACATACTACTTTACCGCCAGATACCGCAGCAGCGACAAGGAATGTTCCCGTCTCGATACGGTCGGCAACCACGTTGTGTTTACAACCACCTAGGCGCTCAACACCTTCAATTGTGATCGTATCTGTACCTGCACCAGAAATTTTTGCACCAAGCTTATTTAGGAAATCCGCTGTGTCTACAATTTCAGGTTCACGCGCCGCGTTGTCTAACGTTGTAGTGCCTTCAGCAAGTGCTGCAGCACACATGATGGTGATCGTCGCGCCTACGCTGACTTTATCCATCACGATGTGCGCACCTTTTAGACGACCATCAACCTCAGCTTTAACGTAACCATCTTCAAGCGTAATCGTTGCGCCCAGCTGCTCTAGGCCAGAAATATGCAGATCAACAGGACGAGCACCGATAGCACAACCGCCAGGTAGAGAAACCTGACCTTGACCAAATCGCGCTACGAGCGGGCCCAAAGCCCAAATAGAAGCACGCATGGTTTTCACCAAATCATACGGTGCGCAGTATTCAGTAATGCTACTAGGATCGACGTGAACAGAACCATTACGGCTTACTTTCGCGCCTAAACGCTTAAGCAGTTCCATGGTTGTATCGATATCACGAAGGTGTGGCACGTTTGCCACTTCTACAGGCTCTTCCGCCAAGATAGACGCAAATAAAATCGGCAGTGCTGCGTTTTTTGCACCGGAAATGGTCACTTCACCAACGAGTGGTTTATCTGACCCAATAACTCGAAACTTTTCCATCAATAAACCTTAAAGCGACATCAGTTTCTTATCACGAGCCCACTCTTCTGGTGTGAACGCTTTAATTGATAATGCGTGAATGTCGTTACGCTGGATGTATTCCATCAGAGGACCATAAATTAACTGCTGCTTCTTAACGCGGCTCATTCCATCGAAACAAGCATCAACAGCAACCACCTCATAGTGGCTACCTTCACCTTTTACATGCACTTCTTGAAGGTTTAGTGCTTCTTCTAATAACTGTTGTACTTTTGCGCTATCCACAATTTACCCCTGATAATTCTGTATGTGTTTGGCCACTAAAGATTCAACATTGCTCAGTTGAAACAAAGTGCGCAGTTGCGCCGGCACGAAACTGAGCATTATATGACAGTTTTGCTTTTTTGCATGCTCTAATAAGTGGATTAACATCACCATTCCTGCAGAGTCGACGCGCTCTATCTCTTTTAACGAGCATTCCAGCTCAGCTTGAGCTGGTTGCCATTGCTGAGCATACGCCCACAATGAGGGCACCGTATCTCTATCAAGTGCCCCTGTTAGCTTAAGAATGTTTTGATCTAATTGCCACTGAGCGGGAGTCTGGGCCATTATTTCTTCGCCTCAAAGCGAACCGGTTCCGCAGCTAATTTTTCTAGATCTTTCGCGACAGATAGAATGCCTTCTTGACGAATTTTGCTATTCCATTCTGACTGTTTGCTAGAGAGTAAACTAATGCCTTCCGCAATCATATCGAACGCTTCCCACTCGCCAGATTTGTTGTCTTTACGCAATTTGAACTCTAGCTTGATGTTTGGACGCGGCGTATCGATGATATTAACTTTAATGCTGGTAATACGCTTAGAGTCATCAATGCTAGGCTCAGGACCAAATTCAATTTGTTGGTCACTGTATTGCGTTAGCACTTGGGCATATGAAGCAATTAAGTACGCGCGAAATGCATCGATAAACTCAAGTACGTCTTCACGTTTCGCTCCTTTTAGGTTTGGACCTAGGAGCTTTAACCCAGCATAGCGGTAGTTGACGTAAGGCATTAGCTCTTCTTCGACAATCACTTTGAGTAAATCTGGGTCTTGTTTGATTTTCGGCTGCTCGGCTTTTAACCTTTCGAACGTGACTTCAGCCACTTGTTTCATCATCTTATAAGGTTCAGTTTTATCCACTTCTGCTGCACTTGTACCAAACGCGCTAAACACAGCACAAACTGAAAGTAATAATCTCGCTAACATAGTTATTCCTTACTTGAATCGTCTGAACCACCTACGCTGTAAAGCACTTGACCAATTAAGTCTTCAAGCACGAGCGCTGATTTGGTGTCTTCGATGGTATCGCCATCGACCAGCATGACTTCATCGTCAAAAACAAAGCCTGGTACTAAACCAATGTATTGCTCACCAATCAAGCCAGACGTCAAAATTTGTACGCTCGACGTTTCTGGGAATTGATTGTATTTGCTATTGATCGATAGAGTTACAACAGGTAATAAGTTATCTGGGTTAAGCGAAATATTGCTTACCCGGCCAATCACAACCCCACCCACTTTTACTGGCGAGCGAACTTTTAAACTACCAATATTATCGAACTCAGCTTTGAGGGTGTAAGTATCACCAGAGCCAATGCTTTTTACGTCAGCAACTTGAAAAATCATCACAAGAATCGCGCAAATTCCCGCTAATACAAAGCTGCCAACCCATAATTCAGTTTTACGTGTTTGTTGCATGATTAATTCCCAAACATCAATGCGGTCAGTACAAAGTCTAGTCCTAGTACTGCTAAAGAAGAATGCACAACAGTGCGCGTAGTTGCTCGGCTGATCCCTTCCGAAGTTGGAATAGCATCATAACCATTAAATAGAGCGACCCAAGTAACCGTAATTGCAAACGCAAAGCACTTGATCATACTGTTACCAATATCCTGTCCTAGTTCAACTGAGGACTGCATCGCTGACCAAAAACTGCCATGGTCAACACCTTTCCAGTCAACACCAACAAGCTGGGCGCCCCAAATACCCACCGCCATGAAAATCATAGCCAGTAATGGCATTGAAATAGCGCCAGCCCAAAAACGTGGCGCAATCACTCTTTTCAAAGGATCTACCGCCATCATTTCAAGGCTAGAGAGTTGCTCCGTCGCTTTCATCAAACCTATCTCTGCAGTTAACGCAGAGCCTGCACGACCAGCAAACAGAAGTGCAGTGACAACGGGCCCTAATTCACGTAGCAATGAGAGCGCCACCATTTGCCCCAAACTGCCCTCTGCGCCGTAATCCACCAGCACAACATAGCCTTGTAGGCTCAAGACCATACCAATGAACAACCCAGATACGACGATTATCGCCAGAGACTGGACGCCTACGGAATAAAGTTGTTTAACGAGCAGAGGAAAGCTTTTAAGCGGTTGTGGCTTAGTAAACAGTGCCCCAATCAGCATGAAAGTCGCACGACCAAATGCTCCGCAGATGGAGAGCGTTCGTCTACCTAGTGAGGCGACAAAATGCATAAAGTTATCGACCATCAAATAAGTCCTTTTCGATACTTTGAGAAGGGAAGCGAAACGGTACAGGGCCATCTGCATCACCTTGTAAGAACTGCTGAACGCGAGGGTCAGGATTCTGATTAAGCTCTTCTGGTGTGCCAAAAGCGATAATTTTGCCATCGGCCATCAGATAAACCCAATCGGCAATACTCATCACTTCAGGCACGTCGTGAGAAACGACTATAGAAGTTAAACCTAACGCTTGATTTAGATTACTAATGAGCTCAACCAAGACACCCATGGTGATTGGGTCTTGTCCGACAAATGGTTCATCATACATGATTAAATCAGGATCCAGGGCGATCGCACGCGCCAACGCAGCGCGTCTAGCCATGCCACCCGATAGCTCGCTCGGCATCAATTGTGCTGCGCCGCGTAGACCGACGGCTTCAAGCTTAAGCAACACCATGGTACGAATCAGCTCTTCAGATAAATTCGTATGCTCTCGCAATGGGAAGGCGACGTTATCAAAGACATTCAAATCAGTGAATAAAGCTCCTGATTGAAACAACATGCTCATTTTCTTTCGAGCATGGTAGAGTTTTTTACGCGAGAGAGAGGGAATATTGTCGCCATCAAACCAGATCTCTCCTTGCTCGGGATACAACTGACCACCAATTAAACGCAGCAGTGTAGTTTTACCTATTCCCGATGGTCCCATAATGGCCGTCACTTTGCCCTCAGGAACATGCAGATCAATACCATCAAAGATCTTGCGCTCTCCCCGTGAAAAAGTGAGGTTGTTCACGGTGACTAAATCGTTGTTCGACATATCATCTCTTCTACTGTCGGAGCGTTGCAACTCACGGCATCATCAACCAGACACACAACGGAGTTGAATTTCACGTTTAATAAAGTAACGTCGGTACATTTATTAGGCTGCAATCATAAGCACATTGGCTTTGAATTTAAAGCACTGTTCAATTAAATAAAGTCGAGTATATACCTGCAATTTTTTGTGGATTACGATCAAATCAGCGCAAAGTGTTTAAATCCTAGACAAGAATTGCTGATTTAAATGAACGACATTTGCATACATTTTCGTTACTAACCTTTAATTTATTCGTCGTTTATCTTCCATTTTAGGCCGCAAAAGGTCAAAATTAGCGGTTATTCATTTTACTTATTTAATACTTAGGAATTCTCATGCTCGAAGCCGTAGCGTTGCTTATAGTCGGTCTTGTTTTGCTCGTATGGAGTGCAGATAAACTTGTTTTTGGTTCTGCAGCGATAGCCCGCAACGTCGGTATTTCACCTCTTGTCATCGGCATGACAATCCTTGCGATGGGCTCTTCTGCGCCAGAGATGATGGTTTCTGCAACCGCAGCCTGGGACGGAAAAACCGATACTGCAGTGGGTAACGTTTTAGGCTCAAACATCGCGAACATCGCGTTAATCCTAGGTATTACAGCACTCATCAAGCCTCTGTCGATTAGCTCCGCGGTCATCCGCCGGGAACTGCCATTAATGATTGCTGTAACAGTACTCGCCGGTATTCTGCTTTGGAATAGCCATCTCGGTTTTTATGAAGGTGTCTTATTGTTTGTACTCTTTGGGGCATTTTTATTTGCTATGTTGCAGATCAGCCGCAAAGAACAAAAATCAGGTGATGTTTTTCTTGATGACCAAGAGTCAGAGATCCCAGAAGGCGTCAGCAACCCTAAAGCGATCATGTGGGTGGTTATTGGCCTGATACTGCTTCCTTTGGCAGCAAGCATGCTAGTGGATAACGCGGTGATTATTGCAAAGTATTTTGGCATGAGCGATCTTGTCATCGGTCTGACTATCATTGCCATCGGTACTAGTCTACCTGAGCTCGCAGCATCGCTTGCTGGTGTTTTAAAAGGTGAAGACGACATGGCCGTCGGTAACATTATTGGCTCGAATGTGTTTAATATTCTGGCCGTAATGGGCATTCCTGGCATCATTAATCCATCGGTGCTGAGTGAGTACGCGATGGGGCGTGACTTCTGGGTCATGTTAGGCGTTTCACTGTTACTTGTCGCGATGTGTTTGGGTAAATCACGCAGTATTAACCGTATTGAAGGTGCAATCTTGTTTGCATGCTTTCTAGGTTATCAAGTGTACTTATTCGCAAACATGGCCGCTTAATTACCACGATAAATAAGTAGAGAACTGATATGTCCAATCAATTTGATTTTCGCGCTGCTGCTAAACAAGTTCTTGATATCGAAGTTGCTGCTCTGCAAGAGCTGGATACCTACTTTGATGATCAATTTGAGAAAGCGTGCGAACTGATCCTTTCCAACAGCGGCAAAGTAGTCGTTATGGGTATTGGCAAGTCAGGCCACATTGGTAACAAGATTGCTGCGACTCTGGCAAGCACGGGGACTTCTGCGTTTTTCGTTCACCCTGGCGAAGCAGCGCATGGCGACTTGGGCATGATCAGCCCTGGAGATATTGTGCTCGCAATTTCTAACTCTGGTGAGTCAAACGAAATTCTGTCTCTATTTCCGGTATTAAAACGCCTGAACATCAAGATAATTAGTATGACAGGCAAGCCAGAATCCAATATGGCAAAACTGTCTGACTTGCACCTACAAATTACGGTACCTCAAGAAGCTTGCCCACTAGGGTTGGCACCGACCAGCAGTACCACGGCCACATTAGTAATGGGAGACGCATTAGCCGTAGCCCTACTCCAAGCGCGTGGTTTTTCTGCCGAAGATTTTGCTCTATCTCATCCAGGTGGCGCGTTAGGGAGAAAACTGCTGCTTAAGTTGTCTGATATTATGCACTTTGGAGAAGCGTTACCTAAAGTTTCTCCAAACGCATTGATTCGCGATGCCCTGCTTGAAATTTCAGAAAAAGGGCTAGGCATGACCGCTATCGTCGATGAACACGATGCTATGCTTGGTATATTCACCGATGGTGATTTACGTCGCACCTTAGACAAACGCATTGATATTCATACGACCGCGATTGGCGAAGTCATGACGACAAATCCAACCACAGCGCACCCTGATATGCTAGCGGTTGAAGGTTTGAACTTGATGCAGAATAAAAATATTAACGCTCTGATTTTATGTAAAGACGAAAAAATTGTGGGTGCACTGAACATGCACGATTTACTAAAAGCTGGCGTGATGTAATATCAGCACAAACATTTAAATCATTTATTACACAAATAAAGGCAATGGTCAGGGAAGTACTGAGCTAAACGATAGGCCTTCATTATATGAGTTTTACTCGCCTTATTTATTTGCTCTTGATCTTCGTTGTCGCATGGTGCGGTTATTACCTACTGACCCCAAAAGGCAACGACGCAATTCAAGTAGCACCAGATTCTGAACTGCCCATGTTCAGTGGTACTGGACTGGAAAACATCACCTATGGTGAAGATGGTGTCCGCAGTTACATCATCCGCTCCACGAACTTAGACCATTATGCTAAGAGTGGAGATACCATTTTTAATAACCCGACTTTGATGGTTTACCGTGAAGGTAGCGTCATTGAATGGAAGGTGACGGCCACAAGAGCCGTGTTAGATGAAGACCAAGTCTTAACGTTATATGACAAGGTCTTAATGCAAAATCTTCTGCCTGGTGCGAGTTTTGATACCATGGCAACAGACAAGTTAGTCATTAATCTAACCAATCGTGATTTTAAAGCTGATCAACAGGTCATGTTGGTTGGGCCACAATTTGAAACTACTGGAGGCGCAATGCAAGGCAACTTAAAGCAGCATACCGCAACTCTGACAGACGAAGTTCAAGGTCGATATGAAACCGTTACACCTTAGCCTACTGGCACTGGTATTGGCGGCGCCTCAAGCGCTGGCACTTAAGTCGGATACTCAACAACCGGTTTACATTAACTCTGACACCCAACAGGTGGATATGAAGAGTAACCAGGTTATCTTTAAAGGCGATGTATCTCTTAAGCAAGGTAGCATCAATATCGATGCTGATAGAATCGTGGTAACGCGCGATCCTAAAACCGAAGCCATCAAACAGATTCAAGCATTTGGTAAACCTGCGAAGTTTTCTCAGCTGATGGACGATGGTAAGACACTGAGTGGTCAAGCTGTGGAGCTGGATTACCGTATTTCTACAGACGAATTGACCATGAAAGGTCAAGCGCAACTGGCACAAGACAACAACACCATTAAAGGTTCTTCGATTCGTTACCAAATTGGTAAACAAAAGCTAGTCGCTGATAGCTCTAAGGAAGAGCGCGTTACGACCATTTTGCAACCCAATCAGATAGAGAACTAATATGGCAGTACTGAGTGCGAAAAACTTGGCGAAAAGCTACAAAAAGCGCAAAGTCGTAACCGATGTTAGCTTGGAAGTTGAATCTGGTCAGATTGTTGGGCTGCTAGGCCCAAACGGCGCAGGTAAAACCACCTCGTTTTATATGATTGTCGGCTTGGTGCCACGAGATGAAGGCACCATCACCATTGATGATAAAGACATCAGTATTCTGCCGATGCACAGTCGTTCGCGTCTCGGGATTGGCTACCTTCCGCAAGAAGCGTCGATTTTCCGTAAGCTGTCGGTAGAAGATAACATCATGGCTGTACTCGAAACTCGTCAAGAAATGACACGTGAAGAGCGCCAAGATAAGCTGGAAGATTTGTTGGAAGAATTCCACATTCAGCACATCAGAACCAGTGCGGGTATGGCACTATCAGGGGGTGAGCGACGCAGAGTGGAAATCGCTCGCGCTTTAGCAGCCAACCCTCAATTCATTTTGTTGGATGAACCTTTCGCAGGTGTTGACCCAATCTCGGTTAATGACATCAAGAAAATCATCGAGCATCTACGCGATCGCGGCCTCGGAGTGTTAATCACTGACCATAACGTGCGTGAAACACTGGACGTATGCGAAAAAGCCTATATCGTAAGCCAAGGGCACCTAATTGCATCGGGAACTCCGGCAGAAGTTCTCAATAATGAACAGGTGAAACAAGTTTATCTCGGCGAACAATTCCGTCTATGATTATATTAGGAACGGTAAGATTCTGAGCATTACAAGGTAAGTAACACTGAATGAAACCTTCATTACAACTCAAGCTAGGTCAACAGTTAGCCATGACGCCACAGTTGCAACAAGCGATTCGCTTACTGCAACTGTCGACACTCGATCTTCAACAGGAAATCCAAGAAGCCTTGGATTCAAACCCATTATTGGAAGTTGAAGAAGGCCAAGATGAGCCTCTAGCAAACGGTGAAGATAAATCAGCGGTCGAGGCTGCTGATAGCAACAGTGCTAACGAACCAGCAGACATTGACGTTCCAGACAGTTCAGACGTGATTGAGAAGTCAGAGATCAGCTCTGAACTTGAAATCGATACCACTTGGGATGACGTCTACAGCGCGAATACCGGTAGCACTGGCTTAGCTCTTGACGATGATATGCCCGTCTACCAAGGCGAAACCACGGAATCATTGCATGACTACCTAATGTGGCAGCTTGACCTGACACCATTCAGTGAAACTGATCGTACGATTGCATTAGCGATTATTGACGCTGTTGACGACTACGGTTACCTAACCCTATCTCCTGAAGAAATTCATGAGAGCTTCGATAACGAAGAGATTGAGTTAGACGAAGTAGAAGCCGTTCGTAAACGTATTCAGCAGTTCGATCCGCTCGGTGTGGCATCACGCAACTTACAAGAGTGCCTACTGCTACAGCTAGCGACTTTCCCAGAAGACACACCGTGGCTTGCTGAAGCCAAAATGATTCTTGCGGATCATATTGATCACCTAGGGAACCGTGATTACAAGCTAGTCATCAAAGAGACTAAGCTGAAAGAAGCCGATCTCCGTGAAGTCCTCAAACTTATCCAGCAGTTAGATCCTCGTCCCGGTAGCCGTATCACACCGGATGATACCGAGTACGTAATTCCAGATGTGTCCGTTTTTAAAGACAACGGCAAATGGACCGTTTCTATCAACCCAGATAGCGTTCCAAAATTAAAAGTTAATCAACAATATGCTCAATTAGGCAAAGGCAATAGCGCGGATAGCCAGTACATCCGCAGCAATTTGCAAGAGGCAAAATGGTTAATTAAGAGCTTAGAGAGTAGAAACGAGACGCTACTCAAAGTTGCAAGATGTATTGTTGAACATCAACAAGATTTCTTCGAGTATGGTGAGGAAGCCATGAAGCCAATGGTACTAAATGATGTAGCCTTGGCAGTGGACATGCATGAATCCACGATTTCTCGTGTAACAACACAAAAATTTATGCATACACCACGTGGCATTTTTGAATTGAAGTACTTCTTCTCTAGCCATGTTAGTACTGACAACGGCGGAGAATGTTCGTCAACAGCAATTCGCGCACTCATTAAAAAGCTGGTCGCAGCAGAGAATACTGCTAAACCACTGAGTGATAGCAAGATTGCTGCTCTTCTGGCTGACCAAGGGATTCAGGTCGCGAGACGTACGATAGCCAAATATCGAGAATCCTTGGGAATTGCCCCTTCAAGTCAGCGTAAACGCCTACTATAAGGCACTAACTGAAAAGGAAAGTCTATGCAAATCAATATTCAAGGCCATCACGTTGATCTTACCGATTCAATGCAAGACTATGTAAATTCTAAGTTTCAGAAGCTCGAAAGGTTCTTCGACCATATCAATCAAGTACATGTTGTACTAAAAGTTGAAAAAATCACTCAAATCGCGGAAGCTACGCTTCATATAAATCAAGGCGAAATCCACGCATCAGCTGATGACGAAAATATGTATGCCGCGATCGATTCGCTGGTAGATAAATTGGTTCGCCAACTCAATAAGCACAAAGAAAAACTAAACAGTCATTAATCATGCAACTGAGCGAAATACTGTCATTGGACTGCACCAAGAGTGCGGTCCACTGCACGAGTAAAAAACGCGCCCTTGAAATGATCAGCCGCATCGTGGCTGATCACACGGGCCAAGATTCTACCGAACTGTTCGAGTGCATGCTCAACAGAGAGAAAATGGGCAGTACTGGTATCGGAAACGGTATTGCGATCCCACACGCTAGAATGCAATCGAGCGACAAGGCTATTGCTGTCTTGCTGCAATGTGATGAAGCCATTGAATTCGATGCGATTGATAATCGACCTGTCGACCTTCTTTTTGCGCTCCTTGTACCAGAAGAACAGTGCAAAGAGCACCTCAAGACTCTATCCTCTATGGCAGAACGTCTGAGCGATAAGCAAGTATTGAAACTACTGCGCAATGCTCAGAGTGATGAAGAACTTTACGACATCATGATTCACCAATAAGCAGGACGGACATCATGCGACTAATCGTGGTTAGCGGGCACTCAGGTGCCGGTAAGAGTATTGCGCTGCGCGTACTGGAAGACTTAGGTTACTACTGTGTTGATAACCTCCCAGTGAATTTGCTGGACGCATTTGTTCACTCTGTTGCTGACAGCAAGCAGAATGTTGCGGTAAGCATTGATATTCGCAATATCCCTAAAAAGCTAAAAGAACTGACTGGTACACTGGAGCAGTTGAAAACAGAGCTTGATGTGACCGTGCTTTTCTTGGACGCCAATAAGGAAACGCTACTCAAACGCTACAGCGAAACACGCCGAATCCACCCTTTATCTTTAGGTGGCACCTCTCTCTCCCTTGACCAAGCCATCGAGCGTGAGAAAGAAATTTTAACACCACTTAAAGCGCATGCCGATCTTGTACTGAACAGCAGCGGACAATCTTTGCATGAGTTGAGTGAAACCGTGCGTATGCGTGTTGAAGGCAGAGATCGCAAAGGGCTTGTTATGGTATTTGAGTCTTTTGGCTTCAAATATGGCCTGCCTTCCGATGCCGATTACGTATTCGACGTTCGCTTCTTGCCCAACCCACATTGGGAACCAGCGTTGCGCCCACTTACGGGTTTGGATGCCCCTATCGCCGCATTTTTGGAGCAGCACCAATCGGTGTTAAGTTTGAAATACCAAATTGAAAACTTTATAGAGAATTGGTTACCTCTGCTCGAGAAAAACAACCGCAGCTACTTGACCGTTGCAATAGGTTGTACCGGTGGTAAACACCGTTCGGTGTACTTAACTCAGCAAATCGGTGAGTACTTCGCCAATAAAGGACACCAAGTGCAAATTCGCCATACCTCACTAGAGAAAAACACTAAGGAGTAGCTGTGGAGTTAAGTCGTAAAGTATTGATTCAAAATCGCCTTGGCTTACATGCTCGCGCAGCCGTCAAACTGGTCGAACTGGCCCAGAGCTTTGAAGCGGTCATCACTATCGACAATGAAGAAGACAAAACCGCCACAGCAGACAGCGTAATGGGTTTATTAATGCTTGAGTCTGCTCAAGGACAGTACGTCACAATCCACGCTGCGGGTGAGCAAGCAGAAGAAGCACTGGATGCCGTTTGCCACTTAATCGAAGATAAATTTGATGAAGGCGAGTAATTTACTCGCTTTTTTATTACCTCTCACTCTCCTTCCCCTCACAGCTCCAAGAAATAAATTTGCTTAGTATCATAAGTTGTTATTAAAAGGCGCCTAGAATTAAGTTATTATTCAACGCATTGTAAATATCAGGAATTGGGAGGAATGAATGGCAGAGCAAATTGAATTCGACCAAGCTCACCAAGCCCTCCAAGAAGTCACAGAAGCGCTAGAAAATGGCCGCTTCGTCCATGTTCGTCGTCAGTTACAGGACATGGAACCTGAGGATATAGCTCACCTTTTAGAAGCCTCTCCACGCAAAAGCCGTGAAGTTCTCTGGCAACTCACCGACCCTGAAGACTACGGTGAAATCCTCGACGAACTGAACGAAGACGTCAAAGATAGTCTCGTATCCAAAATGGCACCAGAAGCGCTTGCAGAAGCGACAGAAGGCATGGATACCGATGACGTGGCTTATGTACTGCGTAGCTTGCCAGACAACCTGTCACGCGAAGTCCTGTCGCAAATGGACTCCTCTGACCGTCTGCGTGTCGAAACCGCCCTGTCCTACCCAGAAGACACTGCAGGTGGACTGATGAACACCGACGTTATCACGATTCGTGGTGACGTAGATGTGGACGTGGTTTTACGTTATCTGCGTATGAAAGGTGAACTACCAGAAGCAACGGATGCACTTTATGTCATTGATGAAGAAAGCAAACTGATTGGTGAACTACCCATTACTCTGCTGATCACGACCCAGCCTGATGTCAAAATTGTCGACATCATGGAAGATGCTGACGAAGCGATTACTGTCGATACCAGTGATTCAGATGTTGCTAGTCTGTTCGAACGTCGTAACTGGGTCTCTGCTCCTGTCGTAGACGAGAATCAGCATCTCGTTGGCCGTATCACTATCGATGACGTAGTTGACGTTATCCGTGAAGATGCCGAGCACTCGATGATGAGTATGGCAGGTATGGACGATGACGAAGATACCTTCGCACCCGTTGTAAAATCAGCTCGCAAACGTAGTATCTGGCTTGGGGCTAACGTGTTGGCCGCACTCGCTGCCGCTTCTGTTTCTAACATGTTTGAAGCCACGCTAGACCAGATGGCTGCCATTGCCGTATTGATGACGATTGTTCCTTCCATGGGTGGTGTCGCTGGTAACCAAACCGTCGCACTAGTGATTCGTGGTCTTGCTCTTGGTCATATCGGTGACTCGAACAAACGAGAACTGTTGATGAAAGAAGCCTCGATCGGTTTACTCAACGGCATCATGTGGGCGCTGATTATTGGCGGTATTGTTGTCGCTTGGAAAGGTAACTGGATGCTAGGGGGAATCATTTCCGCAGCGATGCTGACCAACTTATTGGTCGCTGGGGTTGCCGGAGTAACGATTCCAATCCTCTTAAAGAAAATGAACATCGACCCAGCTTTAGCTGGTGGTATGGCGTTAACGACCGTAACGGATGTAATTGGTTTATCAGTATTCTTAGGGCTTGCCACAATACTGATTACCTAACTGCAAAAACAAAAAAGCCTGATGAACACATCAGGCTTTTTTTAATTCTGAATTGGGAGAACTTACTCACCCGCCACTTTCATCGCATCCAGTAAGATTGAACCCGTTTGAATTTGCGAGCGCGTTTCAACGTCGCTACCTACGGCAACAATCTTATTGAACATGTCCTTCAGATTACCAGCGATGGTAATTTCCGATACTGGGTATTGGATTTCACCGTTCTCAACCCAGAAGCCTGCAGCACCGCGAGAGTAATCACCTGTTACCACGTTCACGCCTTGTCCCATCACTTCTGTCACTAGAAGACCAGTACCGAGCTCTTTAAGCATTTGTTCGAAGTTTTGGCCTGTCGACTTCACGTACCAGTTATGAATCCCACCAGCGTGACCTGTCGGCGCCATCTTCATTTTACGTGCGGCATAACTGGTTAACAGGTAAGTCGCTAGCACACCGTCAGTGATGATCTCACGATCTTGAGTGTACACGCCTTCGCTATCGAAGGGGCTTGACGCCAAACCACGTAATACATGTGGACGCTCCGAGATATTGAACCACTCAGGAAGCACTTGCTTACCAAGGTGATCAAGTAGAAAAGAAGATTTACGGTACAGGTTACCACCGCTGATCGCCATAACAAGGTGACCAATCAAGCCAGTTGCAACATCAGCGGCAAACATGATTGGGTATTTACCTGTCTTTAGGCGCTGCGCATCTAAGCGGTTAATCGTATTCTCTGCCGCTTTACGACCCACCGTTTCTGGTGTCCATAAGTCATCGCGATGACGTGCCACTGTGTAGCTGTAATCACGCTCCATTTCGCCATTTTGACCAACGCCAATCACACAACAACTGGTACTGTGGCGGCTAGACGCATAGCTTGCTAATAAGCCATGGCTGTTACCATACACTTTTACACCGTAGTGGCTATCATAACTCGCGCCATCACTTTGCTTGATTGCACTGTCATAACTTAACGCTTCTTTCTCAGCGGCGATCGCCACATCGGCAGCATAATCGGGATCGGGGGCGTCTGGGTGGAAAAGATCAAGCTCAGGGATCTCTTGCACCATGTATTCTTTGGCTGCGGGCCCTGCAAATGGATCTTCAGATGTGTAATGTGCAATATCCAGCGCCGCAATAACGGTTTGCTCGATAGCAGCTTCACTTAAATCAGACGTGGAAGCACTGCCTTTACGTTGACCTCGGTAAACGGTAATGCCCAGCGCACCATCGCTGTTGAACTCGACATTTTCTACCTCGCCCATGCGAGTAGATACACTTAAACCAGTGCTTTTGGTAATTGCGACTTCGGCGGCGTCAGATTTTGCCGATGCAAGCTTTAAGGCTCTTGCGACGGCTTGCTCTAGCTCGGTACGTTGCTCAGCAACCTGCTGTTTAATATCCATTGTCTTTCACATCTTGTCTTTGATGAACAATAGGATAACAAGAATTTCGCTTTCTCCCCACGATTCTTGTTAAAATAGTCATAATATTAATCAAAACACAGGCAACTGAAATGGCACGTAAGAATCAAAAAGCGCCATGGGAACCAGAAGAAGAGATCATCTGGGTAAGCAAATCCGAGATGAAGCGAGACATGGAAGAACTGCAAAAGCTAGGTGAGGAGCTTGTCGGCCTCAAACCTGCAGTTCTCGAAAAGTTTCCATTGAGCGAAGACCTGCGAGAAGCAATTGCAGACGCACAACGCTTTAAAAACGAAGCACGTCGTCGCCAATTACAACGTATTGGTAAGTTGATGCGTTATGAAGATCCAGAGCCAATCCAAGCGGCGTTGGATAAGATTCGTAACAAGCACTCTCAATTAACGGCGGTATTCCACAAGCTTGAAGCTCTGCGTGATCGCGTGGTGGAAGAAGGTGACAAAGCCATTGATGACGTAATGGAAATGTACCCAGAGGCGGATCGTCAGCGTCTACGCCAATTGGCTCGCCAAGCAGCCAAAGAGAAAAAAGCAGGGAAACCAGCAAAAGCGTACCGCGAAATCTTCCAGATCCTAAAAGGTCTGAACGAAGAAGAGTTTTAATTCGACGGTTCGATTCCAACGAGCATTCAATTAACGAAAAAAAGCAGACATGATGTCTGCTTTTTTATCTTTTACTTAAATGTCAGCGTTACACCAAGCGATTAATACGCTCTCCGCGCTCGAAAGCGTTAATGTTCTCAATCAAGATTTCCACTAAACGTTGAATCGATGAGTCGCTGCCCCATGCAACATGCGGTGTCAGTAACAAATTAGGTAAACCCATATTGGCAATCAGCGGATTGCTCTCATCAGCTGGTTCTTGGGTAAAGACATCAAAGCCAGCCGCAGCGATTTCTCCCTGCTTTAGGGCATCCACCAGCGCTTCCTCATTAACCAAGCCTCCACGCCCCGTATTAATTAGAATGGCGTTGGACTTCATTTGTTGCAACTCTGCTTGACCAATTAAATTCTGAGTATGCTCGTTGAGCGGACAGTGCAAAGTCAACGCATCAGAACGTTTCAACACTTCTTCAAACGGTACATAACCAGGTCGACATTCCGGTGCACCTTTACGCTCAGAAAAGATCACCTGCATGCCTAGCGCATTAGCTAACTGTGCTGTCGCTTGCCCTAAAGCGCCGCTGCCAATAACACCTAGTGTGCTACCACCTATATCCCCGATTGGGTGCGTAAAAAAGCAGAACTGCTTATTACGCTGCCATTCGCCAGCGGCAATATCTTGATGGTAACCAAATAAATTTCGGCGTAAAGCAAACAGCATCGCCATCACGTGCTCAGGTACCGAACGCGTCGCGTAACCACGTACATTGGCAACCGCAATATCCTGCTTAGCACAGTAGTCCACATCGACGTTGTTAAAACCAGTTGCGGCAACCGCGATCATCCGCAATTGTGGTAGTTGCTCTAATACATTTTGGTCAAGCAGGACTTTATTGCTAATCACGATATCTGCATCTGCTAACCTTTCTATTACCTGCTCTGGCGCGGTTAAGTCGTACTCACGCCAGTGGTGCTGAAAGCTAGGTCGTGGGATCTCAATATGTTCTGGGATGGTCGCACGGTCCAAAAATACGATGGTCGGCAAAGACATAACAACTCCTTGTTCACGGCTGAAAGACAGGATACATCAACCACAGTAACGAAATAGCGAACTAGAAAGAACCGTTGTTGACTGCGGTTGGCATTAAGGGTGTGGCAACGTTTTATAATCAGGCAATGTACGTTCTGGAGAAAAATGGTTAAAGATCGCCGCCTCGGCTTCAGGATAAAAGTCACAAGGTACAAAAATACTACTCAGCTGATCCGTGGCTGGGTGATAAAAACTTAGCTCCGCAGCGTGCAACTCTAAACGCTCTGAAAACTGATACGCCTCTTCAGTTGCATAAAACTCATCACCAATAATCGCATGACCAATCGCCATCAAATGCACGCGTAACTGATGCGATCGACCAGTAATGGGCAGTAGTCGCACAACGGTCGTATGGGTGCCATCAGGGTGCACTTCACGCTTCACCACTTGGAATAAAGTTTGAGATGGCTTGCCGTCGTCGAAGCATACTTTTTGTCGCGGACGATTTGGCCAATCACAAATTAATGGAAGATCAATATTCCCTTCTTGCGGCTCAACATGCCCCCAAACACGTGCGTAATACACCTTGTGGGTGAGACGATATTGGAACTGCTTTTTTAATGCTCGCTCCGAAGGTTTGTTTTTCGCCAGCAGCATCAACCCTGATGTCGACATATCCAAGCGATGCACTACTTGGATTTCTGGATGCACTTCCTTGAGGCGGCTCCACATGCTGTCGTAATGCTCTGCAAGTCGACCAGGAACAGACAGTAACCCAGATGGCTTATTCACTGCCAGAATGTCGTCATCCTCAAAAACGATATCGACCCAAGGGTCGGTGGGAGGGGTATATTCAAGCATTGCCATGGGAGATCTCTACAAAATAAAAACGCCGCGATTATATACCCAAATAGCACCCAGATGCAGGGTGCTGAAGAAAAGTTCAAACCAATAAAACAAAGTCAATCCTTTAGCATAAAAACTAAAAATAGCACGTTGTAAATTTAGTTTGACAACAAGACGCATAACTGAATAGAGTGCTAGATGCACACAGCATGATATTCGCAAAGAATACTTAAAATAAATACATCAAAACACAGCATTTAAAAGATATTACCGTTGCGCAGTATAGGGCGAGCGCTCAGCTTGTCATGTACTGCGGTATGTATCTCTTTAGAAAGATACATAAGATAAAAAGGACAATAAGCAATGGACTCCGCCGTTATAGATAAACCCCAATCCAAACTTTCCTTATTTTTTCGTTCGCTAGGCCCCGGCATATTAATGGCATCTGCTGCGGTCGGTGGCTCTCACCTAGTCGCATCAACCAAAGCTGGTGCGATTTATGGCTGGCAATTGGCTGCACTGATTCTGCTCGTAAACCTGTTTAAATACCCTTTTTTCCGAGCGGGCGTACAGTACACCATGGGGACAGGGCTCACCTTGGTTGAGGGCTACGCGAAATTAGGTCGGCCTTATCTATGGCTATTTCTATTTCTGAGCGTGGTCTCAGCCGTAATCAATACCGCCGCTTTGTTGATGTTTAGTGCTAGCTTGCTGGGCTACTTCATTCCGTTTTCACTATCAATGGCATCACTCAGTATCATTGTGATTGTCACCTGCCTGATCATATTATTTGCTGGCCATTACAAAGCGCTCGATACGCTATCTAAGGTGATCATGTCGGTGTTAACCATCGCGACTTTACTTGCCGTTTCTATCGCCTTTGGTAACCCTGTTGAGCAAGTGGCCAACTTCGAGCCACCGTCACCTTGGTCGATTGCGGCAATTGGCTTTATCGTCGTAACAATGGGCTGGATGCCAGCACCGATAGAGATCTCCTGTTTAACCTCTGCATGGCTAAAACGCCAATCAAGCCAGCAAGAAGTAACGTATCGCTCTGCTCTATTTGACTTTAATGTCGGTTATATTGGCACGGCTTTTCTTGCCATTATCTTTGTATCATTAGGTTCTTTGATGCTTTATGGCTCTGGCGTTGCGCTTGAAAGCTCTGGCGTTGGCTTCTCCCACCAATTGGTTGGCTTATATGCGGCAACAATTGGCGAATGGTCTCGTTACTTAATCGCGGTAATTGCGTTTTTCTGTATCTTTGGCAGCACGATTACCGTTATTGATGGCTACTCACGCGTTATTTCTGACTCTCAACGTCTACTGCGCTCACAACCAGACACTAACCCTAAAGCCACGTCAGCGATCATGCTGGTGGTCGCCTTACTTGCATTAGGTATTGTGGTTTTCTGGGCTTCTGCGTTATTGCCTATGCTGAACTTTGCGATGATCCTCGCCTTTATGACCACGCCATTCTTTGCTCTGCTAAATTACACATTAGTGAGCAAAACCGAGTTACCTGAACCTTTGGCTGTTGGACCTAAATTGAAGTGGTTGTCGATTGCCGGTTTGATTTACTTGTTTGGCTTCTTGGTTGTATTTATCTGGTGGAAGTGGTTGATGTAAATGAGGTAGCTATCAGTGATTAATGCATTCCGCATAAAGAAACTAAACCGCAAATAAAGAAAAAGGTCTTCAACTGAAGACCTTTTTTTAATGAACAATAAATGCTTACTTAGTTGTGGCTCACCACAATCAAACGTAGCGAGTCGAGCTGCACTTGAGCTTGGTTGATGTAACCAGTGAGCTCCTTAATTTGTGCATCAATGGCTTCAATTTCTTCATCACGAATATTTGGGTTTACCGCTTTCAGTGCTTGCAAACGCTCAAGTTCTGCATTCAAGCTATGCTGCATATCTTGATGAGCTTGCTTGCGTACTTCCTCAACCTTCGCTTCGATAAGACTATCCCCCGCTTCAATTAAGCGGTGTACGTCTTTCTGTACCGACGTGACCAACTTGCTGCCTAAGTGACGGTTTACAGGGCTGAGCTGGCGGTTAAAGCTTTCAAATTCCACTTGAGCAGACAAATCATTACCACGCGAGTCCATCATCAAACGGATTGGCGTTTTCGGTAAGAAGCGCGCGATACCACTGCGTTTTGGCGCTTGCGCATCTACCGCGTAAATCAACTCAAGAAGAATGGTCCCGACTGGTAACGCTTTGTTTTTCAGTAGAGATACCGCAGACGTCCCCACCCCTTCACTCATCAGAAGATCGATACCACCCTGGATCATTGGGTGCTCCCAACTGATAAAGTGCATATCTTCACGAGATAAAGCCGTATCACGATCAAACGTGATCGTCGCCCCTTCGTATGGCAGGCCTGGGTAGCTTGGTACCATCATGTGCTCAGATGGGGTCACAATCAGTGCGTTTTCACCTTTGTCGTCTTGGTTCAAGCCAATCGTATCAAAAAGAGAAAGTGCGAAGGTGACCAAGTTGGTATCGCCGTCGGTTGATTCAATTTTCTCAACGATTTGTTGTGCTTTTTCTCCGCCATTTGAATGCATTTCTAACAGGCGATCACGGCCTTGCTCCAATTGGGATTTCAGCTCTTTATTCATTCTTGCTGACGCTTCAATGATCTCATCTAGCGTGCTGGTGTCACCAGAAGCAAGGATTTCAATCAGATCATCAGAGTACTTATCATAAACGGCACGGCCTGTTGGGCAAGTTTCTGCAAAAGCGTTTAAACCTTCATCAAACCAGCGAGCAAGAATGGCTTGCGAGGTACCTTTCAGGTAAGGAATATGAATGTCGATGTCGCGGTTTTGGCCGATACGGTCCAAACGACCGATACGTTGCTCAAGCAAGTCAGGATTGAACGGCAAGTCAAACATGACTAATTGGTTGGCAAACTGGAAGTTACGACCTTCAGAGCCGATTTCACTACAGATAAGAACCTGTGCACCACCTTCTTCTTGCGCAAAGTAAGCGGCTGCTTTGTCACGCTCAAGGATCGACATACCTTCATGGAAGACGGTCGCACGAATGCCTTCACGCTCACGCAGTGCTTGCTCCAATTGCAGAGCCGTACTTGCACGAGAGGCAATCACCAGAATTTTCTCGCTGCGCTTCTCTTTTACCTTTTCAAGTAACCAATTCACGCGCGAGTCAAACTGCCACCAGCTTGCATCATCGCCTTCAAATTCTTGGAAGATCTCTTCTGGGTAAAGGTTCTTCATTGCACGTGCTTCCGAACTCATCTTACCGCCGATCATCCCAGCAACACGCATTGACGTGGTGTATTGCGGTGGGATATCCATTGGCATCAGGTGCACGTTACGCGCAGGGAACCCTTTGATAGCCGCACGTGTGTTACGGAACAGAACTCGTCCCGTACCGTGACGATCCATCAAGTTGTCGATCAACTCTTGGCGCGCTGACGCTTTCGCTTCTTCGTCCGCTTCACTTTCGATAATGCGGAAAAGTGGTTCTACGTCTTGTTCAGACAACAACTCAGTAATCTGGTTTTTCGCTTCATCAGGCAGTTTTTCACCAGAGAAAAGTGAAGTAATCGCATCCGCTACAGGTGCGTATTGCTCTTCTTCCTCGACAAACGCTTCATAATCGTAGAAACGGTCAGGATCCAGCAAGCGCAGACGAGCAAAGTGGCTCTCACGACCAAGCTGTTCTGGCGTTGCCGTCAGTAGCAGTACGCCCGGAGTGCGTTCAGCCAAGCCTTCCACTACTTGGTATTCACGGCTCGGTTTATCTTGGCTCCACTCAAGGTGATGCGCTTCATCGACAACCAGTAGGTCCCATTCGCCTTCCAGTGCTTGTTCAAAACGCTTGCGGCTCTTGCGTAGGAAGTCCAAAGAACACAGCACGTATTGCTGGGTATCAAATGGGTTTTCTGCATCCGCGAATGCTTCGATACAACGCTCTTCGTCAAAGATAGAGAAATGCAGGTTGAAACGACGCATCATCTCAACCAGCCATTGATGTTGCAGTGTTTCAGGTACCACAATCAAAATACGTTCTGCACGGCCAGACAGCACTTGCTGGTGGATGATCATGCCCGCTTCGATGGTTTTACCCAAACCAACTTCATCCGCCAGTAATACGCGTGGCGCGTGGCGACGGCCAACTTCGTGCGCGATGTAAAGCTGATGAGGGATCAAACCTGCACGCATACCACATAGGCCACGCATTGGGCTCTTATGCTGCTCAAACTGGTTGGTTAGCGCACGGTAACGCAGAACAAAGTTGTCCATGCGATCAATTTGACCGGCGTACAACTTATCTTGAGGTTTATTAAAACGAATTTGGTTACTAAGGAAAATCTCACGCAGAACAACGGCGGTTTCTTGCGTGTCTTCACGAGTACCGAAATAGGTGTATAGACCTTCATCTTCCAGTACTTCTTCAACTTTTAGAGACCAACCTTCTTGGCAGTCGATGACATCACCAACGTTAAAGGTGACTCGGGTAACAGGTGCATCGTTACGTGCGTAAACTCGGTTTTCCTCTGACGCTGCAAACATCAATGTCACAGTACGAGCATCCATTGCTACAACGGTACCTAAACCTAAATCGCTTTCCGTATCGCTAATCCAGCGCTGCCCCAAAGCAAATGTCATGAATTGACTACCTCGTTATTAGTTCTTGATTCGTGTTTCTTGTTGGTCTACTCATGCCCGTAGGCATGGATAATAGTTTAGATCTGATTCTGGCTTCTGCTATGCCGATAGCATTCGTCATTCCAGTATGAACTGAGTATTTTTAAGCCAGCTCAACATGATAAATCGGACGTAGCCTATACGCAGAAAAAGGTCGCTAATCTTACTTGAAGCTGTGATTTAGGTCACGCCGAAACCGCACCAAGCAGAAACTTTTTTTCCCCAAACTATAAATGCAATCAAATTGTAAAATACTCATGCCAATTATTAAGTTGTAGAACGTAAATATTACGTATACTTCTAGTGAGGGGCGTTTAAAACCATTGCATATGATTTAAGCGCGTTAGTACACGATTAGGATCAACACGGGTTTGCAGTAAGTTGTCTTGCTACTCGGTTGCACACTAACCGACATCAGCCCGACAACCTCTATTGCAAGCAATCAGAGTTAGGCCGCTTCACACCTATTTGAGAACGACCTAACCACTCGCATGCAGAGCCGTATTACGGCAAGGAGACGCTATGGGCGATACCGATCGGAAACTGTTTGTACTTGATACCAACATTCTTCTTCATGAACCCTTTGCCATCTTCTCTTTCCAAGAACACGATGTCGTTATCCCCATGACCGTGTTGGAAGAACTCGACCGAATCAAAGACAGCAAACGCGATGTCGCAAGAGACGCTCGCGTGGCTATTCGCGCTTTGGAAGATTTGTTTAAAGAAGCAACGCCCGATGAAATTTCTGAAGGTATTCCTGTTTCTAAAGACAGCCCCGACCAAGGCACCATTTCCATTTTGGCGGATTTTGAACTGCAGGAAACCGTCAAAGCCTTCGCCGACAAAGCCGGTGACAACCGCATACTCAATGCGGTGCTTTATCTGCAAAACAAGCGAGCACCACGTGAAGTGGTACTGATCACGAAAGACATTAACATGCGTCTGCGCGCCAAAGGCGCTGGCGTACGTTTTGTTGAAGACTACCGAACCGATCAACTGATTGACGACATTCAATACCTCACCAAAGGTTTTCAACTGCGTGAGGGGGACTTCTGGAGTGATATTGAGGAAGTGGAAAGTTATGCGCTGGGCGGAAAAACCTATCACAAGCTCAGTCGTGAACCTTTTGAACCAACCTTTATTAACCAATATGTGATTGATGAAGACAGCGACTTTGCTGGCCGCGTGGAAACCATCAATGAAGACAAATTAACGCTACTCGACCTGAGCCGCGAACGCATGATGCACCGTAAGGCTTGGGACATCACACCAAAAAACATCTACCAAGGAATGGCGTTGGATGCCTTACTTGACCCGGATATTGACCTAGTGATTTTAACCGGTGCCGCTGGTAGTGGTAAAACGCTATTAGCCATGGCAGCAGCACTGGAGCAAACCATTGAAAAAGGCATGTTCGATAAAATTATCGTGACGCGTAACACGCCAGACATCGGTGAATCCATCGGCTTCCTACCCGGCTCAGAAGAGGAGAAAATGATGCCGTGGTTAGCGGCGGTGACCGATACCTTGGAAGCGCTACATAAACACGATCACTGCACTGAAGGCTCATTGAAGTACATCTGCGATAAAGCCAATATTCAGTTTAAATCGATCAACTTTATGCGTGGCCGTTCTATTCAAAATGCGTTTGTGCTGCTTGATGAGTGTCAAAACCTCACCGCTTCACAAATCAAAACCATCATCACCCGCTGCGGCGAAGGAACCAAAATCGTCTGCTCCGGTAACTTGGCGCAGATTGACTCCCAATACCTCACCCCTGTGACCTCTGGTTTGACCTACATGGTTGAACGCTTCAAGAACTTTGAAGGCAGCGCGAATATTCACCTTAACGGCGTGGTTCGTAGCCGCTTGGCAGAGTTTGCCGAAGAGAACCTGTAGTCGACATCGACTCACAAAACAAAAGAGCGCTCTGATGAGCGCTCTTTTTATAACGATTCGAATGAGTTACTCAGTGCCACCCACCGTCAGTGAGTCCAATTTCAAGGTCGGCTGACCAACGCCAACTGGCACACTTTGGCCTGCTTTACCACATACGCCAACGCCCTTGTCGATACTTAGGTCGTTACCGACCATAGACACTTGCTGCATGGCTTCGATACCAGAGCCAATCAACGTCGCCCCTTTAACTGGGCGCGTAATTTTGCCATTTTCAATTAAGTACGCTTCCGATGCGGAGAACACAAACTTACCCGAAGTAATGTCCACCTGACCGCCACCAAAGTTTGGCGCATACAACCCTTTCTCGACCGTCGAGATGATTTCTTCTGGCGTATGTTCACCTGGTAGCATGTAGGTGTTGGTCATACGCGGCATTGGTAAATGTGCATAAGACTCACGACGACCGTTACCTGTTGGGTTCACACCCATTAACCGCGCGTTTAGCTTGTCTTGCATGTAACCTTTCAGCACGCCATTTTCGATGAGCGTGTTGTACTGGCCATTCACCCCTTCATCATCCACATTCAGTGAACCACGAAGGTCTTTTAATGTACCGTCATCAACAATGGTACACAGTGAAGACGTCACTTGTTGACCCATTTTGCCAGAGAAAACCGAAGATTCCTTACGGTTAAAGTCACCTTCTAAGCCATGACCTACCGCCTCATGTAGCAATACGCCTGGCCAACCTGAGCCCAATACCACTGGCATCATACCTGCTGGCGCGGCTTCTGCTTCAAGGTTAACCAACGCCATGCGAATCGCTTCGTCTGCATAATGGAAAGCTTGTTTCACACCATTGCTTTCCGTTAAAAAGAAATCGTAACCAAAACGGCCACCGCCACCAGCGCTACCTCGTTCACGTCGTTCACCTTTTTGAGCGAGCACGCTAATAGACAAACGTACCAAAGGACGAATATCGCCTGCATAAGTACCGTCTGTTGCCGCAACAAGCATCTGCTCATGCACACCGCTGATGCTGATCGAGACTTCTTTAATCAATGGTTCTTTAGTGCGGATGTAAGCATCTAGAGACTTAAGTAATTCTGTTTTTTGCTGCTTTTCCCATTCAGCTAGTGGATTCACAGCCGCGTAGTACGCTTGGTTCTCCGTACGTTTAAACGCATGAACTTTGCCATTTTGCCCTTGCTGAGCAATACCGCGCGCCGCCATTGCACTCTGCTTCAGGCCTTCAGGCTGGATTTGATCAGAGTAGGCAAAGCCTGTTTTTTCGCCAGTTACGGCGCGGACACCAACACCACAATCAATGTTAAAAGAGCCATCTTTGATGATGCTGTCTTCTAGAACCAGAGACTCATGCCAGCTGGACTGAAAGTAAATGTCCGCATAATCGATCTGGCGTGTCGCAATGCTGGCAAGCGTGTCAGCAATGTCTTGTTCTGTCAGACCATTTGGGGCAAGGAGTGCCTGTTCTATTTGGTTTGTGCTCATAGTTAGCTCTTTTATTTCCGTCTCAATTCATTTTGAAAGCGACTGTGTTGAGTCAGCGGCATATTCTGCCTTACTTGTTGGCTTTGTGACAAATCTATCTCTGTCACCAATAAGCCTACTTCATCCTGAAGCTGTTTATGAATACGTCCCCAAGGGTCAACGACCATTGAGTGTCCCCATGTTTTTCGTCCACATGGATGCGTTCCAGTTTGTCCGCTTGCCAAAATCCAACATTGTGTCTCAATCGCTCTAGCTCGCAATAATACTTCCCAGTGAGCTTGCCCCGTCACAGCGGTAAACGCAGCAGGCACCACAATGATATCCGCGCCTTCTTGGCGCAATACTTTATAAAGCTCAGGGAAACGAAGATCGTAACAGATGCTCAATCCAACGCTGCCGATATCGGTTTCCGCCACGACTATTTGATTACCCGCCATAAACGTATCCGACTCACGATAACTACCATAACCATCGGCTACGTCGACATCAAACATATGCAGTTTGTCATAGTGAGCAATGCATTTACCGTGCGGCGGCAATACAAGCGTTGTGGTCGTGACACCTTTTGCGGTTTGAATGGGCATGCTTCCGACAATCAGTGTTAACTGGTTCTTTCTTGCGATTTCAGAGAGCCGCTGTTGAATCACGCCACTCCCAAGTGGCTCTGCATGTTGATGGTACGCTTCGCGGTTGGCAAACAGCACCGTATTTTCAGGGGTAAGGACAAGCTTGGCACCTTGCTTACTCGCCAAAGCACACTGTTTTTCAATAAAGTCCAGATTCGCAGTGATATCCGGACCCGATGTCATTTGAATAATGCCAACACGTTCCATGTGTTTCCTCCTTATTCCATTTTAGTCGGTGAGTTATTTGGCCTGTTCACGCAGCTTTTCTGGCAGTTTGTATTCACCTTTACTTCGCGAAATTTCTTTCACCGTTGGGGAATCTAGTGGGCCTTTCACTTCATAATTGACTTGAGTGAAGACCTCAACCACCGGAGAAATCACTGTTGAGATGGCTAAAACATACAACGCGGTTTGTGGCGCTACTGCAAACGCGGTCAGCATTGGTAGGCCTGATGTGATGTCTGGGGTGAACTTCACTTCCGCATCGACCATTCTGCTGTTCATATTGGCGATGCCGCGGATCTGCATTTCTCCTGCTAACGCATCCATCACGATATCGTTGGTGATAAATACGCCATCTTGGATTTTGCCCGTGCCAGTGATCGAGTTAAACGCCATGCCTTTGTCGAATACGTCGGTAAAGTCGAGCTGCATCTTACGGATGATAGAATCCAAGCTGAACAAACCTAACAAGCGTGCCGCACCACTGACTTCACTGATCACGCCTTTACCAAATTCCGTTGAGACATTCCCTTGCAAGGTTTGTGTCTTCATCGACCAAGGCGCGCCGTCCCATTCCATATTGGCATTGATCTCAAATGGTGCCTGCTGAATACCCGATGTGATACCAAAGCGCTCCATAAGATCAGTGTTGTTATCACCTTTCATTTTCATGGTTAAGTTGGAATGGCTATTCTCTTTTGTCAGGTCCCACCAACCGCTCATATCAATACGGTTTTTGCCGCTGCTAAAGGTGATATTTTTCCACTCCAAACGGTTCTCGCGACGCTGCAAATCAACATTCACCTTCCCCACTTTGTAACCTTGCAACCAGAAATCATCGATGTTCAAAGTTAAGTTTGGCATCTCAGCGTGAAACTGGCGGTCAAAATTGGTAATCAAAGGCGCGTTTTGATCCTCACTGGCAAAGAGCGAGCTACGCTCTTTGGTCATCTCTTCAAACCCTGGAATATACAGGTGCAAGTGCTCCAAAGAGACCGATAAGTCATACGGCTTCAGATAGTTAGCCTTACCTTTAACCTCTTGACTGTCCACATCGAGTTGCCAGCTCAAATTCTTTTTGCTTGCGGAGAAGTCCACATCATGAAACTCAATCCCACCAAGCTGCAAGTTTGGCGTTTCAACATCAATCCGTGTAGGCAATGGAATACTCGGCGTCTTCATGCTTGCCAGAACAGATGAGGATTGCTTACCTTCCGAGCCCTGAATCAGCTCTGCCCACTGGTCTAAATTAAGCTCACCGACACGCACTGATGCATCGTGTCCGACAATAGGGCTGATCCTGAAACCACCTTTGCCGACCATTAAATGAGTCGCCGTCAGAACAGGTACCTCGCCAGTTATATCTATCTCGGTTTGATACTTAGCATTTGGGATCTGTAGTCTTGCTGAAATACTTTCTTGGTTGCCGGATGCCTGCAGTTTTGCTTGCCCGGACTCGCCAACTTGTTTCGCTAGCGGATAGGGATATTGACTCGCTAAACGATTTAGCTGCGCCAACACATCAAGTTGATAGGTGAAGCCTACATCATTAAGTTGTAAGTCAATGTCCATTTGCCACGGCGCATGCCCAGAAACAAGCTTTAACCAACGCTCACCAACATAAGGTTTGAGAGGCTCAACGTCCCAATCCCCTAATGTATTAATCGTCACATTGTAGCCCTGTTCCGCACTCTCACCACGAAAATCGAGGGAGATAGGCTGGGTAAGCAACTCTGCAGACAAACCCGATGTGGTGACCACATCATTATCGAAGTGGATACGCCCTGTGGCTTTCTCCAGCGTCATTGGCGGCGCTTCAATATCGACACGATTTTCTGTTAAATCGGCATAACCCCAAGCACGGGACTCTTTTTCAAAATCAAACGGAATGTTGAGCTGGAACTCAGAGTAAACCGGACCACTCACTTGCAGCGCCGTCAACGCTGCCCCGACCGAGTCCACCAATGGCGTCGCCATCATGTAGTCACGAACTTCATTGCCCGGCGCGCTCGCTTTGGCTTCAATCTCAATGTGCCCACCTTCCGCCAACTCAGGGATTCGCCCAGTAATACGCTTGGCATGAACACCATTTAGCGTAGCGGACTTTGAATCCAAATACATGGCATCATTTTCAAACAGCAAGTCCAGCTGCAGATCAGTGATGGTTGGCCACGCCGTATCAAAGCTAAATTTCGCGTCTTTTAAACCGACCCACGCCTGAAACATGCCATTATGATCTTTGTAAGGAAAATCCCCTAACTCGCCATACCACAGCAGCTTAGCCGTATTCACTTTACCGCCTTGAATCGCAGTCGATAGGTAATCCGTTAAGTCTTGTCCAAGTGCCAGAGTCGGCAGGTAACGCCATGTTTCACCTGCGTTATAGAGATCTGCTTCAGCATAAAACGATAAAAATGGGCTTTGTTCTTTTGGAAAATCAAGACGGAATGCTCCTAGTACTTGAAGATCCGGTGTCGCTGCCGTCACTTTATCAGACCACAAGCGCCAGCCGCTCTCATCTTGTTGCCAGATAATATCGACTTCACCTTGTTTGATATTCAGCGGAGCTTGAAATACATCACCGTACGGAAATACATCATCAATGACGGTTACTTTCGCTTTTGCCTGATCTAAATCACCAGATACACTGCCCTGTACATGATGGAATCCTGGTAGCAGTTCCCATTGCGTCATCGCAAGTTCATCCAGTTCCGCGGAGTAGCGTAACGTGTCTAAACCACCGTTCATGGACAAGCGAACATCTTCAACTCGGCCTTTCGGTGCCAATTTGTTGATAAGATCACTGGTCGATTCCGACTCTGGAGCCAATTTGATGAGCGGAATAAGTACTTCGATATCGAGTTGAGAAAGGTTGAGCATCCAACCATTCGGTTGCCAATCAAACGCTGCGTCTAGTTCCGGCCAAGGGGTGTTGTCGGTTCTGATACGAAGTGAGTGACCATTTACTTTCCAACCTTGTTTATCAGGTCGAAGGTTGAAAATACCTGACTCGATAAACAGCTCATGACGACCGTTTTCATTCCACACCAGCTCAGAAGGCAACAGTTCAACATACGCATCATTCGGTTGGCTGTGTTTCAACGTCAGCCAAGTGTTTAAGCTGACCTTACCCGACTCAGCACCCGACTCTTCTTGCATGTAAGTGGTTAACCAAGGCGTCACTGAGACATCTTGGGCACTTACGTAAAACTCACCAGACACATCACGCAGCGAACCATGGTCTTTAAAGTTAGCGCTCACTAACAGTGAATTCAGACGAACATCGGCAATGTTCACGGTGCCTTCAGCTAAGTGATGCTTGCCTTGGTTGCTCCAACGGAGCTGCTCGATATCTAAACGGCGAGTCTCACCAGATACCGATTTATACCAAATCCGTGAGTCGGTAATGGTGAAGTCTTCAAACTGACGTAAAAGAAGTGAGTCGAGTTGGTCGATGAGCTTCACTTCGCTCTTGTCCACACTCGGTTCCTGCTCTTGACGACTAGAGGTCGGCAGAATGTCTACGGTGTGAATATCCAGAGCGAGGTTATGGATGGTGAGGTCAGCGACCACCGGTTTGAGTTGCAAAAGAGATTGAATGAGATCGAATTCAATTTGGATTTCTTCAACGGCAAAGCGTGCATCCTGAATATTCGGCAGATTCGCTTCTAAACCGAGTAGCGCGATGGAGGGGTGATTATTGCGCCACGTCCCTGCGACGTTGGCGATAGAAAAGTCAAAACCTGTGTCCTGCTTGACCCAGGTTTTGATCTCATCTTGGAAGTGGTTAAGTTGTGGCAATGTGACGCGCAGTGTGGTTACTAATATGGCCAATAACACCAGTACAGTAACTA
The DNA here is from genome assembly GCF_054064075.1 of Vibrio sp. JZG10. Taxonomy (NCBI): domain Bacteria; kingdom Pseudomonadati; phylum Pseudomonadota; class Gammaproteobacteria; order Vibrionales; family Vibrionaceae; genus Vibrio; species Vibrio sp. JZG10. Next base: position 40,569 of record NZ_JBSUGE010000020.1, on the reverse strand, counting down.
AACTCCACGCACAAAAACGCCCAAAACGGTTAACACCAGAATTCACAAATGTTCCAAATTACATCATTACGACATCAAACTGTTCCTGAATGTACAGGGGCTCAGCCTGAACTCGCACTTGCTTGCCAATAAATACTTCGAGCTCAGCCAATGCATGAGACTCATCACCCAACAGCGCTTCAGCAACAAACGGCGATGCGTACACAACAAAATTATCGGCATCGTAAGCACGGTTTACACGAGTAATCTCTCGTAATATCTCAAAGCACACGGTTTCAACCGTTTTCACGCTACCACGGCCCTCACAAGTAGGACAGCCAGAACACAAGATATGTTCAATACTTTCTCGTGTGCGCTTACGCGTCATCTCGACTAAGCCGAGCTGAGTAAAGCCGTTGATGTTGGTTTTTACTCGGTCTTTCGCCAGCGCCGTTTCCAATGAGGTGAGCACTCGCTGACGGTGCTCTTCAGACGCCATATCGATAAAGTCGATGATGATGATGCCGCCGAGATTGCGCAAACGCAGCTGACGAGCAATAGCTTGCGTTGCCTCAATGTTGGTATTAAAGATGGTCTCTTCAAGATTACGACGACCAACAAATGCACCAGTGTTGATGTCGATAGTTGTCATAGCTTCAGTTTGATCAATGATCAAATAGCCACCCGACTTTAGCTCAACCTTGCGCTCTAAGGAGCGCTGAATTTCATTCTCGGTGTCGTACATGTCAAAGATTGGCTTGTCACCTTCGTAAAGCTCAAGCTTGTCTGTTAACTCAGGTACATACTCAGAAGTGAATTCTTTCAGGTTTTCATATTCGAGGCGGGAGTCGACCATGATTTTATCGAGCTCTGTGCCGACAAAATCACGCAGAATGCGCTGGGCTAAACCAAGTTCACCGTAAAGCGTTGAACGTGTTTTGTATTTTGAACGACGCTCCATGACTTTTAGCCACAAGCGCTTAAGAAATGCCGCGTCTTGAGAAAGCTCTTTTTCATCTGCGCCTTCCGCGGCGGTACGAATGATAAAACCACCGTGCTCATCACAGTAATGATTCACCACTTTTTTCAGACGCTCGCGCTCTTTCTCACTCTCAATACGCTGCGAAACACCGACATGACTGGCCCCCGGCATAAAAACAAGATAACGCGAAGGTAAGGTGATATCCGTCGTTAAACGCGCGCCTTTCGTACCGAGCGGATCTTTGACCACTTGTACAACAATGTCTTGTCCCTGACGTACCAGCTCAGAGATATCACGGACTTGAAACTGCTGTTTTTCGTTCTCTGCCACACATTCGGTATGCGGGACAATATCTGACGCATGTAAAAACGCCGCTTTATCTAAACCGATATCGACGAAAGCCGCTTGCATACCTGGCAGTACTCGGCTGACTTTGCCTTTGTATATATTGCCCACAATGCCACGACGCGATTCGCGCTCGATATGTATTTCTTGTAGTACTCCACCTTCAATCATGGCCACACGAGTTTCACTCGGGGTCACGTTAAGCAGCAATTCTGCACTCATGTGCACACCTCAAAACAATTATAAAAATTCTTGAATTAGCTGATCGGTTTCGAACAAAGGTAAGCCTACTACAGCGTGATAACTGCCTTCGATTCGGGTGACAAATCGCCCTCCGAGTCCCTGAATACCATAACTTCCAGCTTTATCGCATGGCTCTCCTGACTGCCAATATTGTTCGATTTCTTCGTGAGTCAGTTGTTTGAACCACACGTCAGTGGTGACGACCACTGAATGTTGTTGTTCCGATGATACGACGCTCACCGCAGTCATCACTTGATGACGACGACCGGATAAGTCAGTAAGCATACGCTTTGAATCTTCAAAACTTTTTGGTTTTTCTAGCACACGGTCATCGCATACTACGACCGTGTCAGAGCCCAATACAACGGAATCAGGCTTAGCTAATGCTAAGCCTGCCTGAGCTTTTTCCAAAGAAAGACGCAACACGTAATCTCGTGCTTGCTCATGAGTCTGTTTGGCTTCCTCAATATCAGGCAATACGATCTCAAAATCATAACCCAGTTGAGCAAGCAGCTCTTTTCTTCTCGGAGAACCCGATGCGAGAACGAGAGATAAGCTTTTCTTCACCGCTTTACCTTACGTGCCATGCACGACGAACTCGTCGCATTAATAAAAACATCCATGGCCAAAGTATACAGTTTATTGCCGCCGTCCACAGAGATAATGGATTAAATACTACGTCCTGGTTCAAATATTCCCCACAGAATATCAAAACTTCCAATAACGCAGTAAAAAAGGCAATTAAAATCGACTGTTGCCACAATGCCATGTTACGAATCAACAGGAAATTCAACGCCACCAGATAGATGACAATCGACATCATCATGCCGCGAATTCCAAGCGTTGAGCCGATCAAGATATCCCATAATAAGCCCAGCACTAGCGCGGTTCCAACGTTCACTCGGTGCGGCAGTGCCAACACCCAATAACAAGTGACAAGAAACAACCATGATGGACGTAAAACATCCAACACACCTGGCCACGGAATGGTTTGCAATACCAGCGCAACGAAGAAACTGACACCAATCACCATTCGGCTGCTCACTACATTATTGGCCATCAGTTACCTCTTGTTCTTCTTGCTCTAGCCCTTCATCCACATTGGATCGCAGCACTTTGTGTTGACGATCTTCATTCGGCCAAATCAGCAGTAGGTAACGTAAACGATCAAACTCTACAACTGGCTCAGCCTTGATTGACGCAAACTCTTGGCGCGTATCGTGATCCACATTGGTAACCGTCGCGACTGGGTACCCTTCTGGGTAAATCCCACCTAGGCCGGATGTCACCAATAGATCGCCAACCTGAATATCAGTACTGGTTGGAATGTGCTCCAGTTGGATTTCATCCATTTCACCATTGCCCGACGCGATAACTCGAATATCGTTACGGATCACCTGGACAGGAATCGCATTTTTCGCATCCGTTAGCAACAGAACACGTGCGTTGTGCGCTGCGACAAACGTGACCTGACCAACAATGCCTTTTTCGTTGATCACTGGCTGTCCGACGTATACACCGTCTATTTGTCCTTTATCAATCACCACTTGATGACGATAAGGTGAGGTATCAACCGCCATCACTTCAGTTACGACTTTCTTTTCATCCCGGACAAATGAAGAGCCTAACAATTTGCGTAGACGTTGGTTTTCTTCTTTATATTGATCGAGCAAGATCAGCTCGCTTTTCAGGCGTAGCACTTCTCGCTTTAAGTTGCGATTGCCTTCAACTAATGCCTGACGAGTATTAAAACGTTCAAATACGCCATCGAACATGCTGCGAGGCAAATTGGCTGCGTATTGAATGGGCGCAACCATACTGTTCAATAAGTATCGGACGTTGGAAAACGTATCTAGACGACTATCAGCCAGCATTAAGCTCGCCGACACGATGACAGCAAAAAACAGACGTAATTGCAGAGACGGACCTCTGCCAAAAATCGGTTTCATCTTGTTTTTGACCTGATTGCTTCCATGATTATTGAGCCTTACTTGGCAACCTAAAAATACTTAAATAAATACTTTTAGGTATGGAGCATGTTTGAATTACAGAGAGAGCAGAAATGAAGGTGAAGCCCGACATGAGCTTCACCTAAACCTTTATTCTTCAGAGAACAGATCGCCACCGTGCATGTCGATCATTTCTAGTGCTTTACCGCCACCACGCGCAACACACGTTAGTGGGTCTTCCGCGATAACCACAGGGATACCGGTTTCTTCCATTAATAGTCGATCGAGATCTTTCAGTAGCGCGCCACCACCAGTCAGAACCATGCCGTTTTCAGAAATGTCTGAAGCAAGCTCTGGTGGACACTGCTCTAGTGCAACCATGACTGCTGAGACGATGCCAGATAGCGGCTCTTGAAGCGCTTCAAGGATCTCGTTTGAGTTCAGGCTAAAGCTGCGTGGCACACCCTCTGCAAGGTTGCGACCGCGAACTTCAATCTCTTGAACTTCATCGCCAGGGTAAGCAGAACCGATTTCGTGTTTGATCTTTTCAGCCGTGGCTTCACCAATCAAGCTGCCGTAGTTACGACGTACGTAGTTAATTACCGCTTCATCAAAGCGGTCACCACCGATACGTACAGACGATGAGTAAACCACACCGTTTAGAGAGATAACGGCAACTTCAGTTGTACCACCACCGATATCGACCACCATTGAACCTGTCGGCTCAGACACGCGCAGACCAGCACCAATTGCTGCCGCCATTGGCTCGTCGATTAGGTAAACTTCACGCGCGCCAGCACCGAGAGCTGATTCACGAATTGCGCGACGCTCAACTTGGGTAGAACCACAAGGAACACAAACAAGAACACGTGGGCTTGGCTTTAGGATGCTGTTGTCATGCACTTGTTTGATAAAGTGCTGAAGCATTTTTTCGGTTACGTAGAAATCAGCGATTACGCCGTCTTTCATTGGGCGGATAGCGGAAATGTTGCCAGGTGTACGACCAAGCATCTGTTTTGCTGCGTGACCGACTGCAGCAACGCTTTTTGCAGAACCTACACGATCTTGACGAATAGCAACTACAGAAGGTTCATCAAGGACAATACCTTGCCCTTTTACGTAAATTAGAGTGTTGGCTGTACCTAAATCGATAGATAGATCGTTAGAAAACATGCCACGAAGTTTCTTAAACATACTCTTCGCTCATCCTGCAAAAATATAGAAGACAAAAATTGCTCTAAATGTACCAATGCCTCGCTGTCACAGCAAGGTATTGGTACACAAACATGAGCAGAAAGCCTCAATTTCTTGCAGTTTCCTAACTTAAGGGCAAAAACCTAAGTTGTTACTGTCCGGTTAACCCTGGCTCACCACGGTAAATCACGCGATCGTTACCACGATGAATACCGAAGGTGACGACAGAGGATGGGTTTTCTTCGGAGCCATCTTTATCCCAGTCGTATTTGAGCCAAGGGAGGTTGTTACCACTAGGGTCGAGATTAAGCCAAACTTCAGCTTGTTGACGTCCACAGTCTGCGCGCTCTTGCTTAGCAATAAGTTCACGCATGGCACCATCGTTAACCGTCGTTCTGACGCCTTCAAGTAAAATGTCGCAGTCGGAGCCATCATCAGGCCAAACTGGCTCCTGGCTTTTTAGAGTTGGGGACACTGTTGTCCCGTTATCCTTACTGTTTAAAACGAATCGGGTATCTCTCCAATACTCCACTCTAAGGGGGATATTAACAGATTTACCCTGATTCACTCCCACATCATCCAGAGCTATGCGACCAAACCTGACATCAGGTTGCGATAGTAGCTGTTGCGAAACCATTCTATCTTCAGTGCTATTTTGCCCTTCTTTTAAGAACATCGTAGGATCAACATAGCCAGATACTTTAGTTCCATTATTATTAAGTGAAAGCGAAATAGACGTTTCGATGGAACTATCCTTGTCTGCCGGTAGTTTTGAATTAAATGGACCATCGGGACTCGGCAAAGATAAATCTTTACGCCAATAAACTGAGTTATCCCAAGTTTTGCTCCACACAGCTCCCGACCAGTTATCACTAGTCAAATCGGAATCCAAAATGCTAAGTCTATCTGAGTAACCACCAGCCAAATACAAATCTGCTTTTAAAGAATTGGCAAAACCACCATAATTTTGAGTTGTGTAACCGTTAGCGTTATATGCTGTGACTTCAAACTTAACCGATTCAAAATTCTGTCCCATATATACAGATTGATTCTGATTATCAGGGTAGGTCCACTCTGTCCCGGTGACTTTAAAGTAATCCGGATAGAAGCGCCCAATGGTTGACTTACCATCGGCTATTTTAAATGCATTACTACCAAGATATAGAGATGTGCCAATATCATCGCCATTTTCATCTTTAGCAACTGGTGCCTCAGCAATAAGCTCGAAAACACCGACTTCTGAAACCGATTGATCAAACGTCACACTGCCACGAGACCATTTACTTGATTCTGGTAGCTTCTCATTTAGAAGTTTGGCTAATGAACCATTAGACGGGTACTTCACTTTATTACTAACCGTAATAGTCTTCTCTTGATAGTTCTCAGCAACCGTATCATCATCTTGCAATGCCGAGATGGTTAACTCAAAAACTTCACCAGCAGCAACAAACCCCGAAGAACAGCCATTTTCACTGTTGGTGCACTCTCCGCTCTTATCACCACTCTTTGCAGTAACTTTCAGTTTTGAAGGAAAACTAACGAAGCTGCCGAATCCATCCGAGTCATCAACACCTTCAACACTGGCTTTAAGTTTGACCTTTCCAGCTTCAGAGTATCTCAACTTAAAGAATGCCTTGCCTTCATCATCAAAATAAACATTAGGCAGGTATTTATTAGCTCTGGTTAGCTCGACATTTGAACTCCATTCCACAGCCTGATCTTTCACTTTTTTCTTGTAAGAAATCACGACAGGTTGAGAGCTATCGATCGGTGCCACTTCATAATCAATCGACATATTAACACCGCGAGATTCACCGCCGTCTTCAGTTCGAGTTGAACAAAACGATAGGTAGTCCTCCCCCGTAGTTTCGCGACTAGCAACTACATCATTAACATTCACCGCAAGCACATTTGAAGCGAAGGTTACATTACAGTTGTTAGCAGATAGTGGCCCGCCATTAATTCGACATCGCGCCCCTTCAAAGCCAAACTGTGGTACGGAACTTTGGTCGATACCTAAAGTAACATCGCCAGCTCTTGAACCTTGCAGCTCAAGCTGAGTTTCATTCTCAAACTGTACATTTGTACCGCCAACCCAGTTGGCAACATTATTGCCAACAGATGGAAGTAAAGTGACAGAGAGAGGCGTTAAGCTGCCATCATCGTATGCATCTCTAGGATATTGCTCAGAACAACTTTCATTCATACAAGCTCTAAGTGTCACATCAGAAGCCTGACACGTACTGCCCGAGCCAGAGTAGTCAAACTCGAAATGATGAATACCATCTGTTAATCGCGAGTACTTGTCCGCACAGACTTGGAAGTTATCAATATCATGCGTATTGGTAAGCATACCTGTGGATGCCGTTACCGACAGACGGAAGTTCTCTGGAATATAGTTAAAACCACCTTTTTCCAAAACGTTAAACTCTTCGATAACAGGATCCCATCCGCCATTTTTTCCGACTTTTCGAAATACAGCCAGCGTTATCGTATCGGCATCGGCGTTACGCGAATTTAAAACTACTTTATAACGATGCAGTTTCTCTTTACCTTTTCGATTATCCAATGAGCTGCTGTATTTTTTGCCAGTGATATACGGATAACCTTTCAACCACTTTCCATTCGCATCTTTGACGCCCTGTCCACGCACCCCAACATTATCAGCAACACTATTTGAAACGATTTTCTCGCTCCCTTCACGAATGTAGTTACCAAACTCATCAATACCAATACCTAGCCAACCACCAGCAAAGCCTTCTACATCTTTGGTGACTTCAGGGTAGTGATTCTTTAGAAGCTTCATCCCGTAACCAAGCGGACCACCAAATGCCCCGGTTTGAGGAGGGACACTCGCATCAGAAATCACCAGCGCAACACCGTCAGCACCATTCCCACCATATGCATCGTGATCAAACTCAATCTCTAAATAGTTCTGATCTGAAGGAAAAATATAGTTATACGCAGAGGCTGTTGCCTGCTCTGGTTTATTTGAGTTTAAGATGAAACGTCCACCAGAAATATGGGGCTCGTCACTGGTACCAAAGCCCATCACCGACCAGTTTGATAGTGAGCCTGAATTGAAATTTTCTTCTGGTAATGGTGTACATTGCTGCGTTGGTGGAATTTCAGGCACTAATTCAGGACAAAGAGAAGTAACAGTTTCTATAGGACATGCGCCTGTTTGAGGTGACTGGCAATTAGGATCATCAACACCACAATAAATGGCATAGTTGTTGAAGTCGTAATTATTAGATAGTGAGTTGACAGAACCACAAACCGTTGAACCTTTAACTGTGGCTTTTCCGTAAGAATAAATTGCATTATCAAGCGCATAAATCCCCTGCCCTTGATTAATTTTAGAACTATTAAGCGATACTTCACTGCCTTGTGATTTAACCTGACCACAGACTAAAGAGTTTTTAATATCTACTTTATGATGGGCTAAAATATTTCCGTGTATTTGGTTATGGCTCTCGAGGATCACCTCATTACCTTCACTAGTTACATCTCCAGTAACTTTCGTTTGCTTTAACGTAACTTTGCTTCGCGCCCAAATATCACCTTGTATTTCATTTTTATTTGATTCTGTCTTTACTTCCCCACCTTGGCTGGTAACTGCGCCACCTACTTTGGTTTGTTTTAGTGTAATATTGCCGCTGGCAGTAACGTTACCAAGAATAATATTATTTTCGGCTTCCGTTTTTACTTCACCGCCTTGGCTGGTAACTGCGCCACCTACTTGAGTTTTTTTAAGTGTAATATTGCCGCTAGCTGTCACGCTACCATTGATAGTATTGGTGCCGTCTTCGGTTTTTATCTCACCTTTACTTGTCACATCGCCTTCAACTGTGGTCTGTTTAAACGTAATATTTCTATCAGCGGTGACATTACCATTAATAATATTGGTACCTTGTTCGGTTTTTATCTCACCTTTACTTGTCACGTCACCTTCAACTGTTGCTCCTTTAAACGTAATATTTCTATCAGCGGTGACATTACCAATAATAATATTGGTACCTTGTTCGGTTTTTACCTCACCGATACTGAATAAGTTAATAGGCCCATTTGATTTGCCGATATAATTATTACGTTTGAGCAGAATCTCTCCCCATGAGCGAATAGACATTTCGCTATCAGACACAATGGTATCACCGCTATTTAACATGAGACCGTTAGGGCATACGTAGGTTGTAGGTATAGGCTCCCTAGAGTCCTTGCCCTCTAGATAACCGTTACTACATAAATTATCCGCATCTTTAGGCACCCATCCATCAAACTTCCAACCCCACCAGCGGTAAGTCGCCTCTGGTGTAATATCGTACTCTTTAGCGAGAACGGCTGATGAGCTCATCACCCATATCATGACCAAGAAAATAAGCTTTTTCATTGTTCTACTCCCTAACCCAAACTTCTTGCTGACGCTGTACTTGAGACAGTCCAGAACCACAAACGGCCGTAGCTTGCACCCTAAATAATGACTCTGCTGCAGACGTATCTTTGTTCAGAGTTCCTAAATCTACACAACTCATTGAGTTAATTCTGCATCCTGTCCCTTGTGTGACATTAGGCGTTGCACTGCTTACCTGATTTTTACAGAGTGTGGAAACGCTAGCACTAGCACTCGAAACGTTGAGTGGATATAACTTAGTTAATGCCCATTCATTCGCAGATTGAGCGACAAACCAAGCTTGTGTACCCAAAAATTCGCGGGTGACGCCACTTTGGTTGGACCAAGTGACGCGCATTAGTGAGGCAGCTAAATACCCCATCACAACGATGACGAACAACACGATGACTAAAACGTTTCCTTGTTGATGTTTTTTACGGAACATTCAGCACCTGCACGTCTTGTTGGTAAACACTGCGCTCTCCATCTTGTTCAAACACAAAGTCCATATGGACAATGCCACCCGATTGAAGGGCACGAAGCTGAAACTCAAAGGCTGTAGAGCTAACGTTGGCAGAAATGGTTTCCACATTAATCATATCTTCATGATGGGTAACTGATATATTGCCCCGTTCAATGACGTTCTTTTGTTCATTCCAACAGTAACGAACACCAAAGTTGGGATTGAACAAATAAAAGCGAGAGCCAACAGAATCGCTACTGAATGAGCTCGCGCCACTAATTGTAAAGACACCAGTTACACTGGATTTTTCTTCTCCCCCAACATCCATATCACTCGTAGAGTTATAAAAATCATCAAAGTAGGAAGGATTTATAATCATTCTTAAATCATCAGGAACTTTATCGTAAACGGTGCGATCTGCTTTTACATTCCCAACGAGAAATTCAATATTGTCTACGCCTTGTCTACTATAAAATCCAGCTAGTGAGGTAGGAAAAAAAGAAAGACAACGGCCTCCCTGTGTAACCTCAAAACTATTCGGCACGGCATGACGAATCTCTCTGGACATTTTTTCTATCACAAACTGCGCTTGAGTTTGCAGCCTTTGCCGCGCAATGCTGTCAGAGTACCCTTGAGCGCCAAGACGCAAATAAGCGGCGATGCCGAGCATAATAATGCTGCCTATGACGATGGTGACTATCATCTCTATCAAGGTAAAACCACGTATTTTCACTAGTAGTTCCCTTTGATAGCAGACAGTGTTAAAGGCTGTGTTTGTCCGGCGTAAATAGTCATAGTGACTCGTTTATAAGGCGTGATATCTTCCTGTGAAGGATTATTGACACCCGTTCCATCTGATTCAACGTATTGCACTTTCACTTCAACTCGAAAGTTCTTGTAATCATTTGCCATAGACGTGCCAAGAACGTTACTCAGCTCGTATAACGGCGTAGAGTTACAGCTGGCCTTTGTACCTTGTGTATACCAGCAACCGATATAGTCATCGACATCATTAAAACTAGCTGGGTTTGATTCACCGCTATCTGCCCCAAGACTTGTTGAACAATTCTTACCACCAAGGACAGTCTCACTACAGCGTACTAAACCACCATCAAAGTCGCTGTTTTCATCGAAGCCTCGCGCCAATATCTGAGACATAAAACCTTGGCCTAATGCGGCAGCGCGGGTTTGATAATGAGGAATGGCGGAATCTCGAATTTGAGGGACAAGAAAAGAAGTAAACGCCACCATCGCAATACCCATTAAAACAATTGCGATGATCATTTCTATTAAAGTCATGCCACTAGATTTCTTCATGAGCATGTACCTTTTGAAACATAACCTTGAGTATTAATTTCAACTTGGCAGCGGCTTCGGCCATACTTATCTTCAATCAGGATTGAAACCCCACCACTCGCTGAGTTTATTGGATTACCCAATAAATCAAACTCGATTGGATTAGTTACAGCATTGGTCAGTGAAAACTTTGCGGATTTATCAACAACCATGTCACTACGAGTGTCTCTTTCCTTGCTAGCCAGGCCGCATGCAGCACTAGACCCTATGCAAGTACTCGTAATCGACAAACAAAAGTTAGTGTAGCTAGAGTCCTCTCCAGCTTTGTAGCTACTAGGTAGACACCTTTCAGGATAAAACTTGTTTGGTATGCTGATATTCGACTGCATACGATTCACCTGCACTTGGCGAATCACAGAAATCACGCGTTCTTGTAATGCATATGCAGAGAAACTGCCAGAGCCCATAAAACGGCTGGCAGCAAACAATGAAAGGATAGAGAGGAGAACAATCACAAGGATGAACTCCATTAACGTAAACCCTAATGCAGAGCTGCGAATTTTCATAACCCAACCTTAGGCTTAGAACAAGCGAGATAAGTATACGATGAAATTATGAGATTAATGATAGGTTTATAATTTTTCGATTCGAAATGTGAACAGACGAACAAATAACCAATGTCTAGTTATTTTTCCCCTTTGAACGACTAATCTCTTCTTCAATTCGATCGTAAGTTTCTTTATTGCTTAGCGTCTCAGAAACGTGCTCCGCGGTTTGCTTGGTTTGCTCCCATTTTGCTTCGTATGTTTCTGGTCCAAAACTGATATACCGAGGCAATAGCACGTAGCCAGCGACGGCGAAAAAAGTCAGCAGCACGATAAATTCAGTAGTGCTTAATCCTCTGATGCTTTTCACTGCTCAGTCCCTAAAAAATTAAAAGGGGCTTTCGCCCCTAAACTCTATGAGCCAGATGCAACTTTAGTACATTCAGTCACTAATGATGCTTTAGCTGGCAAAACATCGCCATCTTTATTTTTATATGCTTCAGCATACTGAACACACTGGTCCACACCACTTTCTGATGCGTAAATGACTTTACCTGGAACTCCATCTGTAGTGCCAGCTTGAGCTGTACGCTTTTCTGTTTTAATCAACGTCCAGTCATTTGTATCACTAAGGCCCTGTACCGCTTTACCGATACCAGCCTCATTTGCTGTTGGGTAACCCAAATAAATCGTAATGTCTTCAACTTTGGTATCTGCAGCTGTTTTGGTTTCTTTCCCTTCAACCGCTGCTTTGCCGTAAACAATACCCGCAGCGCCATCCATTGCGCCTTTCAGGCCCTGGTTAACTGCTTTGCGAGCATCATCTTGCAGGTTAAGGAAACGTGGTGCCGCAGTGACCGCTAGAATACCTAGGATTACAATTACCACTACCAATTCGATAAGGGTGAAACCACCTTGTCTTTTCATTGTTTACTCTCTCTATGTAAGCATGCAGTACAACTGCAAAGTTTCGTTTAGGTCACGCGACCATTTTGGATATTGTCAAAACGGTTTGGGGCAGCAACGTTCACTAAAACTGACCGTGAAGTGGATACTGTATCTACCGCTTGAGCAGAATGACGATTCGCCATTATTCAGTTCATGCTGCAATGAGAAAAACACATTATTGTTTACCCTCTATTACAGCGTCTTACTTATGGTAATGATTGCATTATACCGACTTTCAATACCAATTATAGTGATTAGGTGTCAAAAAATTCACTCCGCCGACTTTTCGACATCCATTTTCAGCTGATTAGCTGTTGAAATAACTACAATCGACTGACCATTTTCATAAGTATAGTGACAGACATAACGATCAGTTTTGATTGCTCCACTGATATCTATTAACTTATTGGTCATTATTTTACGTTGTGGATAATGCACTGCTAGCCAATAACCACAATCTAAAACACCTTCTTGAGTAAAGGGAGATACTAGCCCGCCCTCAGTCATGGTGAGGTTAAAACCATCCATCAGCATATGTTCTGGCTCGCCTTTTACGAGCCAAGCTTGACGATAACGCTGAACACTATCTTGCATCCAAACTCTCGCCAACTTCGCTCCAGTAACTTGCGCCTGCTCGGTAACAGGACGTAATTTGACCGCCAAGCCAACAGCAATGATGGTAGCAATTACCCCAAAAAAGATTAGCGTCGCTCGACTTTGATTTTCAACCACCTATTAGCCGCCTTTGATGATGTCTAGCATTCCCCACATTGGCAGGAAGATACCCAGTGCCAGCACCATGACCATGCCTGCGACAATCACCAAAAGTAGCGGTTCTATTCTTGCGGTCAGTGTTTTTAGATCGTAATCAACTTCTCTATCGTAAAAATCCGACACTTCCAGCAGCAGCTCATCAATACGACCAGTTTCTTCCCCTACTGCAATCATCTGAATCACCAAAGGGGTAAAGATTTTACTGTTGATAGCGGTAACCGAGATGGTGCTACCCGCTTCAATCGCGGATTTCATCTCAAGAATTCGATTTTCTAAAAAGCGGTTCCCCAGGGCTTCCCCGGCTAAAGCTAAAGACTGGTTAAGTGGAACGCCTGACTTCAGCATCAACGAGAAGGTTCTGGCAAAACGGGAAAGCTGCGCGCGATTAACGATATCGCCTACAATTGGCAGCCGAAGCCGAAACTTATCGAACTTTTCCCGACCATCAGCCGTCGCCACCCAGGCTCTGAAAACCGCAAACGCGCCAATCATTACCACAATCAACAACACCCAATAATTAACAAAGAAATTAGAAGTCGCGATCAAAATACGCGTCGGCAGTGGTAACTCAACACCAAAGCGCGTAAACATCGATGCAAACTCAGGGATCACCAAGATATTCAATATAAACATGGCGATGGTGATAAAGATAATCACAAACGTCGGATAACGCATCGCCGCTTTGATGCGTTTGCGAGTCTCGAGTTCCTGCTCGTAGTAATTCGCCAGTTGCAATAGTGCTTGATCGAGTCGACCCGTATTCTCACCTACGTTGATCATAGAAACGAACAGTGGGCTGAATACTTTGCTGTGTTGCTGCATCGCAGAAGACAAACCTCGGCCATTACTCAGTTCAGAAACGACATCTTCCAGTGCCTCTTTGAGCTGTTTGTTTTCACAATTTTGCAGCAGGCCACGCATAGAACGCAGCAACGGTACGCCCGCTTTAGTTAAGCTAAACAACTGGCGAGAGAAAAGAATGATCACTTCCAATGGAATGGCTGGCACAAATAGCTTAGACAAGGTCATTTGGCTTTTTGCCGACTCTTTCTCTAACCGTACGTTGAGCGGGATGACCCCTTTGTTCATCAACGCTTCCGCTGCAGCTTCTGAGTTCACTGCTTCGATTTTGCCGTTAGTGGATGAGCCGTCTAGCGTGCGGCCTTGATAACGAAAAGTTGGCATTCACTTACCTATATGAAAATGGGATCAGTCTTACCAGAAGCATCGCCCTCACCTAGGGTCATCACTTCATCCAAACTGACGGTACCTTGTAGCGCCAGTTCCATTGCAGAAGCAAGCAGTGGCTTATAGTTTTCTGAGCGGCGCGCGGCTTGCGCAAAGCCAACCGCATCATTAGCGCGCAATTTATCCATCATCTCTTGCTCAAGTTCGAGCATTTCAAACACACCGATTCGGCCTCGATAACCAGTCACGTTACAGTTTTGACAGCCTGCACCTTTATAAAAAGTGGTGCCCACTTGGTTTGGAAAACGCCCAGCTAACCACTGTTGGCGTGACTCGTCTAGATGGTCTTCTGTTTTGCAATCTGGACAAACACGGCGAACAAGACGCTGCGCCACCACAGCTCTGACCGCACTAGCAACCAAGTAACCCGGTGCGCCCATATCGATCATACGTAACGCACTGTCGACAGCATCATTGGTGTGAAGAGTGCTCAATACTAAGTGACCCGTTAGTGCAGCTCGCAGACCAATTTCTACTGTCTCTTGGTCACGCATCTCACCAACAAGAATGATGTCTGGGTCTTGACGCAAGAAGGTTCGAAGCACACGCGAGAAAGTCAGATCGATCTTACTGTTTACCTGTACCTGAGTGATGCGAGGCAGGCGATATTCAACCGGGTCCTCTGCTGTAATGATCTTTTTCCCAGGTTCGTTGAGCTCACTTAATGCGCCGTAAAGCGTGGTGGTTTTACCTGAACCTGTCGGCCCCGTCACCAAGATCATGCCGTGCGGACGAGCCAACTGTCGACGTAAACGAGCAAGCAAATCTGGCGGCAAACCTGACTCTTCTAATGGACGCAAACCAGCAGACTGGTTAAGCAGACGCATTACCACGGACTCCCCGTATTGCGTTGGTAGCGTCGACATACGAATATCGATTGATTGACCACGCACTTTGATATTGAATCGGCCATCTTGTGGCAAGCGCTTCTCAGAGATGTCTAGGTGCGCCATCAACTTCAATCGAAGAACCAAAGCCGATGCGATATTCACTTCATTCAGGATGGTTTCATGCAGTACACCATCAATACGCTGACGTAAGCGCAATATCTGATCGTCTGGCTCAATATGAATATCCGATGCCCCGACTTGTACCGCATCTTCAAACATGGAATTAACCAGCTTTACAACGGTAACTTCCTCACTGTCGGTTCCATCAATACCGTAATCGAAGCTTTGCTCATCTTTATGCTCTTCATGCAACTGTTCCGCGAAAGAAGCGATTTCTTTGGTGCGGCGATAATAGCGGTCAAAGCTTGAAATGAGTTGGCGCTCTGAAGCCACGATGAACTCAAGGTTGTATTCACCTAGCAAATTCATCAATGATTCTTGGATGAACAAATCCGCAGGGTCACTCATAGCAACGCGCAACGTGTCCCCATTTCGAGCAACGACCATCGCACGTAAGCGACGTGCGTGTACCTCTGGTAGAATCTGTACCGCTTCCGCATCCACAGGGGCGCGACCAAGATCGATCAATGGCAAACCAAGTTGTTGGGACAAGAAGTCCAACATTTGCTTCTCAGTAATAAAGCCGAGATCAATTAACGCATCGCCTAGCTTCTGCCCGGTACTACGTTGTGCGTTTAGTGCTTGCTGGATTTGTTCTTCTGAGACGATGCCTTCTTCAACCAGAAGATCGCCTAAGCGTTTTCTCAACTGAATTTTCATTGTGCATTCTCCAGCTGTTTCAAGATGCTCAAACGGTCACGAATAAACGCTTGCGATTGATTCGAAATGCCAACTTTACCCAGAGCTTGGTTGTAAGAGTTGATCGCGGCTGTAAACGTCAGCGTGCGCTCTTGTTGAATCGCTAAACCTAGCCACCAGCGCGCATTTTCCGGCTCACGCTGAGTAAGGAGTTGATAACTCTCAAGCGCAATATCATTCTGCTTGTGTTTTTGTGCTAATGCCGCACGCATCGCCAAGTAATCTCGACTTGGTATTGGAGGCAAATGCACAAGCGGACTCAGCGCCGCTTCAGGTTGATTAGCTTTCACTAACAACTTAGACAAGGCCAAACGAAGTACTTGGTTGTTCGTGTCAAGGTTGATCCCTTCTTGGATAATCTCATACGCTTTACGCGTGTCGCCTTTGCCAAAGTACAACGCCGATAATTTTTGACGCGTGTCTGCATTCATTGGCTCATAACGTAACGCCTCAGCATAAGCCGACAACGCCGTTTGCATATCGTTAGCATCCAGTGCTTTTTCCGCTCGGCTAACCGCTTTAAGAGATAACTGGCGGTGCGTCAGCTCAACCTGCTCAATACGCATTGAACTGTTTTCTGCTGTCGTGCGGGTTACGTGATTAGATTGCTCATCGCTTGGCATCGTTGCCACTTGCGCGAGTAGCACTGCATCTTCAGAGACCGCATTTACCTCCGCTCTTGGCGTGAACCTATCAGTCTCAGGCATATGAAGCTGTTGCGCAGCCGGTTGTGTCACTGGCTTCGTGTAAACCACATGGGTTGTTTCGGGCGTCATTTTACTCGTTGGCGAATGAGTACTCTCTGATGATGTGATTGACGAAGCATTCACTGACGACAATGGCATGGTTTCTGTTTGAGCAGATGAAAGCTCGCCTGAAGGGATAGGACCGCGAGAGACCGCCCAGCCGCCCACCGCAAGGCTTAACGAGAAACCAGCAACGAGCCAAAGCCAAGGTTTACTGCGTGAAACGTTGGGAATGTCCGCACGAGTAAGCTCTGACGGTGATGTTTTTTCAGCGAGTTCTGATAATGCTTTATTGATGGCACTCAAGGTTGACTCCATCCCCAAAATACGGGTGTTTTAAACTTAGGTTTACGGGCATCAAACGTATCGTGCATAGCTGCGTAAACGTGATGATTTTTTAATAGTGTGCAACGATCATTAAATGCCGCAAGCAACGACTTGTGGCTAATTTGGTTGATCAAACGTGGAATCCCCATGGATGAACGCCAAATCGCTTTTTTCTGCTCAATAGAAAAAATGTGCGCTCCATTGCCTGCCTTGTCTAAACGATTATTGATGTAAGCCACGCCTTCATCGATAGAAAGAGGACGCAGCTGACAACTAAACGTAATACGTTGACGAAACTGCCTTAGCTCGTGGCTGGCTAACCGCTCATCCAACTCAGGTTGTCCGAATAACACCAGTTGAATGAGTTTATCTTGTTCCGTTTCTAGGTTACCGAACAGACGCAATGTTTCTAAAGCTTGTGGAGAAAGAGCTTGCGCTTCATCGACGATCAAGACGGTTTTCTTTCCCGCAGAATGCACTTGAATCAGGTGTTCTTGAATGAGAGAAACAATACGTAGCGGGTCATCGTTCTCGATGCCTAACTCTCTGGCGACAGCAAACTGCAACTGCTCTCCATTCAAAACTGGATTGGGTAAGTAAATCAGCTCGACTTCAGATTCAATCTGCTCAATTAACTTACGACACACCATGGTTTTTCCGGTGCCGACTTCTCCCGTCACCTTAATCACCCCTTCTCCCATTTGCACAGCGGCTAAAATGGTTTGGATCGCCTCATAGTGAGGGACTAACCCCAAGAACATTTCTGTGTTTGGGGTTAACGAAAAAGGCTGAACTCGAAATCCAAAATGTGACAAGTACATACTCGAATCACAAACTCATTGAAAAACGGAACCTTTCCCCGCGCTTATTGCGCATCTGGGAACCACTCTTGCAGCAGATCACGAGAGCGCTCTAGCTCTTTCTGCCAAGAGTTCACACCAACTACGGTCGGTTTTAGCAAGATGACCAATTCTGTTTTCTCAGTCACGTTATTTACGTTGCGGAACAAATGCCCCAATGCGGGCACATCGCCTAAGAATGGGACTTTAGAAACAAGCTCACGATTTTGCTGTTTCATCAAACCGCCGATAACCACAACATCGCCATCTTTAGCACGAATAACCGAGTCAGATTCACGAATAGAGCTTTTTGCCAATGGCAATTGGATGTTTTGGAACTCACCGCCCAAGTTCAATTTCTTCACTTCTTCAGAGACTTCAATAACCGCAGGGTGAACATGCAGGAACACATTGCCTTTGTTATCAATTTGCGGAGTCACATCGAGAGAGATACCTGAGAAGAATGGTGTCAATTCCACTTCTGGAACGGCATTTGAGTTTTCACCGTTGCCTGCATTGCTCGATAACTCGGTAACAAAATACTCATCGGTACCCACTTTGATGACCGACTTTTGGTTGTTGGCTGCGGTAATACGAGGGCTCGAAAGAACGTTCAAGTCACCTTGCGTAGACATAAAACTCAACACAGCATTGAAGTTGCCATCAGAGATAGTCACGTTGGTTTGGCCGCCCAATAGCGTCCCAATCGCATCCAGCGGTGGTAATGCCGACGCAGGGCGGTTCACTACGACACTACCCGAGTTACCAATTGACGCCGATAAGTTCGACCAGTTGATGCCTTGTTGGTAGCCATCATTCAACGTCACTTCTAGAATTTTAGCTTCAAGAATGACCTGACGCTGCATGCGCTCCTGCGATACACCTAAGAACTCACGGACTTCTCGAATATCATCTGGAAACGCTCGAACCGTAATCACTCCTGCTTGAGGTGTTACGACAACGCTTTGTCCTTTGCCTGAACCAATTAGATTCGCAACGGCTTGCTGCAGCATCGGCCAGAAGTCACTTTCAGTGATAGTTTCGATGCGCGTACCGCCCGTTGAAGTCGTCGAGCTATCGCCGCTGTTACTTTCATTGTCAGAGTCTGATGAGTCAGAACTGTCTGAGCTACCGCCAGAATTAGACGTACCAGCCGAGGTCACTGAGCCCGTGACAATGCTCGTCAATGATCGACCAGAGCGTTTGAACTGGAGGTAATCAACAGGAATGGTTACCGTACGCATACCAGCAGGGTAGATTTGAATAACTTTGCCAGACTTCACCACATCATAGCCATACATGTTCTGTACAACGCTCAGGACTTCATCCAACGTAACATCTGACAAGTTGACGGTGATATTACCTTGTACCGCTGGATGAATCGCCACGCTGTACTCAGTGCCTTTGACTAGAGAGGCAAAGAAGCTTCGTGCATCGACCGCATTCGCTTGAATACGGAAACGCTTCGAGGTGCCTTGCTCTGAAGCAACATTCGAGTCTAAGTTAGGCATCAGGTCCGCTTCGACAGAAGAAGGAATTTCTTCTAACGTGCGGCTGTTCGCTTGATTGATAGATTCATTGAGCGCTTCTTTGACTTCCACAGGGTCACGGTGACCCATTGAACATCCCATTAAAGAAGCAATCGTTATTCCTACAACTAATTTGCGCATATCTGATCAGGCTCTGGTTATTATTTTTTTACGTTTAAACCAAAAAGCTCTAGGTCCCACTGACGGTTACCACGCTTTAAAGTTACAAATTCACTATTAATGCTCGCGACGCGATAACCCTTAAATAGCTCGCCTTTTTCAACAAGCTTGTTATCCATAATCGCGACACAAGCAGTACTTGGCTTACACACAATACTGTTGAGCGTAGGCAGTCGGTACTGTTTTGCTTTTGGTTTCGCTGACGTTTCAACCGCAGGCTTTTCCCAGCCAAGTGGTGCCGTTGGATCTTGGTTCGCCCAAGCGGTTCCTGCCGCTGCCATGACAAGCAATGAGATGATGAGTTTTTTAACCACCAATAAACTCCTCTCGAGATCCTAGTGTGTAGACTTCCAGCACAAGCTTCGCTTTCGGGTACTCTTCGACTTTGTAACTAAAGCTGCGCCAATAATAACTGGCAGGAAGGCTCTCCAACTTATTTAGATAATTGGCAATAGAAAAGTAGTCGCCAGTCAGCTCCATGCGTACAGGGTGCACGTAGTAACCAGAGTATTGCGATGCTTCTTTATCTTCCGTAATTGGCTCAGATGGCAAAGTTTGCAAAGACAAAAGGTGAATGCCACTTTGCTGCTCTAATACATTTTCCAGCAGCTCAGCCATTTGCGAAGGTGTAATAAGGTGTTCGATGATCTCCGCTAGCTGCATCGAAAGGTGCTGACTTTCTGTTAGCAGGTTAGATATCGCGCGATCAATCTCAGCGTTTGGATCTTTCTTCAGCTGCGCTTGAATACGTAGCGTGTCGATTTCAATCTTTTGATTGGCTTGCTTTAAATTGCTTAGTTGCCTCTCATTACTGATGATCTCGTTAAGCTTTGGTTCCAGTACCAGCGTAAAAAGCAACATGATCACGACAACTAAACCACACAGCGCGATAAGCAATTTTTCACGCGCGCTCATTTCGCCAAAACGCTCTTCTAATGAGAGCCAGAATTCGTTCATTTCTCTTTATCCTCGCTCGTTTTTAGTTCAAACGTCACAATATCCTTATCATTTCGGCCAATTTTGACGTCGTCAAACGTCCGGCCAACCAAGCTAATTTCATTTTTAAATTGGTTAACCCAACTTGGTACTGAGCTCGGCTTTTTCGCCAGTCCCTTCAGATCTAAGGTATGGTTATTGATTCGAATTTCGGACAAAGAAATTTCTTGGTTTCCTAGCTTAGCTAATGATTGCATCACGCCAGAGTAACCCGTGCGCTGCGAGTCATCGTATTTCCCGACGGCTTTAAGCGAGTCTCGCTTCGCCTTGACTTCACGCTCTAAGCGGGCTTTAGCTGCCAGCTTATTATTGTCGGGTTGATGCTTACGTAGCTTGACTTGATAGCGTTCAAGCTCTGACTTCATGATATCGCCTTTGCTTTTTACAATAGCAATTTCATCTTCTAAACCACTGCTCTGCCAAGTCACATAGCCGTAAGAGAGTAGAATGGCCGCAGCCGCGACACCCCAAGATAACGCGATATTTCTTAGTGTCAGGAGCTCTTTTTTCGGCTTTAAGTAATCAGGGTATAAGTTAACGCGTCGAGTATTAGAAGCCGCAGCAGCATCTGCTAAAACGTGTCCTGATAGCTCATGTTCTGGTGGTAATAACAGAGAGACTTTAGTGCTTAAACGGTAGTTCAGAGACTGAACAAGCTCACTCTCATCCTCCTCATCACAACACACTTTCAATTGATGCAGCTGCACGTGGCGCAACTGAGAAGAAAGATAATCAATCGAACGTTGCAGTTCTAACGAGAGGCTATCCATCTGTAACTCGCTAGACGGAACACCCGTTAACGGTGGCGTCACACTGCGAATCGAACGATGGAACGCAATAGTATTTTCGACAAAAGCGCTAATACGGAAGTGACCACGCACACTGCGTTGTAATAATAGGAAGTTACCTAGCTCACCTGCGGTCTCTCCCCAAATGTCGTCTTCAGGAAGAATAGCTTCTAATGGCAACTGGGCGCGACTGGCCAGTAACACGATCTTATCCAACATTTTTCGTGATAAGACGTAAGCTTGCACTTTGGTTGAATTGGGTAACTCTACCGCATCTGCAATGATGTCAACGGCACGCTCAGAGATCAGTTCTTTCAACAAAAACGGTAATGCTGCAGGCCATTCTTGGCGCGGCATGACAGGTTTGTCAATTTGATACATCTGATAATAGTTATGAGAAAGGACAACCGTCAGAGAATCATACGCACTCGCAGCAACGCTCAATGCTTGCTCTACGGCTTTCTCCCAATTGGATTCAGAAATATCAAATTGGTATGGGCGGCCACTTTTTATTGAAGATGATAAATAAACGGCGTCTGGCTGAATAACCAAAAAGCAGGAACGACCACCACCAGATGATCGTTTGAGCTTGTCGAGTAGTGCTTTGAAATCCATGATTATTATCTTTATTTTTTACGCCAGCGATTTCGTCTTCCCAATTTCACTTGGGATTCTGATTGAGAACTTGGCAATGCTTGTGGACGAGGAAGAAACTGCTGCTCTGCAGAAAAGTAGCGCCCTTGCCCACCATAAACCCCGAGCTCAATTAACGTGTTGAGCTCGTTTTGATTCTCAATTCCCACTGCTATGATTTTAGTTTTACTGTTTGCCGCGGCACCTAGCATGCTGCGGACAAATAGCTGGTTCTCATGTCGCTGGTCGATTTTTGCTACTAAACTGCGATGAAGTTTAAGGTAACGAATATCCACTTCTTTTAAATAGTGAGTGCTGACGATGGTTCGTCCAGCCTGCCCAACCATTAAGTGGCACCCTAGACCGGCCAGCATTTTAGCGACTGGTCGCATAAAGTCTAAGTGTCTTACAAATTGTGCTTCAACAAACTCAAAACTGAGACACTTTCTCTGTTCACGTGACAACTGTAAGAGTTCATCACGAAACCATTTAAAGTACTCTCGGTTAGAAAAAGGCGTTACATTCAAATTGAGCGCATACGATCTTGAGTTATCAAAATTATCCTTAAATTCTCTTAAGAATTTATTAATAACTGACTTATCCATTTGCGCTTCATAACCAACCTGTCTGATCGCAGAAATAAACCGAGACGCTTTAACAATGCCATTCTCAGGATCGCGAATCCGACATGTTAACTCTTCATATAATGATTTTTTATGCGTTGCGTCACTTATTGGGTGCACAGATTGTGCGTAGAGTATCACATTTTCTGGTGTAAGTGCTGTGTCAAATAACGTTCTCCACCTCACACTTCCGCGAGCTTCTTCATCGTGGTTCCATTTTTTGAAGCGACTCCAATTATTGTTATTTTGTAGTTGCGCACTACGCAAAGCTGTCTCTGCCTCATCGATGATTTGGCTGTGTCGCTCACCCTCTTTATAAGTAGTGATGCCTATATGGCACCAGTTGTCTGGGTCGAGTGGCTCTGGCGGCATTAATTTTTCTAACTGGCGAATGCATTGTGATGCCAAATTAGCCACATCTTTAGCACTTTGATGCGGCAGAAATAACGCAAAATCAGCATCGTAATAACGAGAAAATACAACATCAGGGTATCGCTGAACTAAGTTGGATAATAAACTCCCAACTTCAACAATAAACTCATCCGTAATTTGCTTATCTTGCTCTTCTTCAACCAGTTTCCAGTCTTGAATACGTACTAGCAACACGGCGCCGCGAGCCCCACTTTCTAGTAACGCCGATTCCAGTTTGCTATCAAACAGCACTCGATTGGCGGTACCTGTTAACTTATCAAGGAAGGTTTGAGTTCGAATAAAGGTATCAAATCGGCTTCGCTCTTGACGCGCATCTTGTAACTCTTCAATTAATACATCGAGCGCTTCACTGGCAGTATAAGGCCATTCTTTTTTGTCACCTTTTGCATACTGCTCTACCCGACCAGCAAGGATCATCCTGCCTCGCTCTTCGAGCATTTCAGAGCCTTCTAATTGCTCCTTAAGCCACGCAACGCCGCGCATTAAACAGAAGATGATCAAGATAACGGCAAGCGTGATCGACCAAAGCGCCTGCATTGAGTAGCTGTAACCTAAGTAAGGCGGGATCGCTTTAAAATGAATCGTGTAATCTTGATTGTGAGTCAGTTGGTATTCTGTCTCAAACAAGACTGACGCTTCCATTTGATGAGAAGTATCTTTGAAGCGATAAACAACCGCATTGTTGGTCGACAATGTCATTTCGACAATATTGGAAGCCTGCAGCATTTTCGGCATCCAGCGCTGCATAGAATAAGCAGCGTCAGGATCTTCCATCTCCTTGTCGACCACCTCTACGATCCCTTCTAAATAATGGGTGAGATATTCCTGCCCAAGACGTTTAAAAGAGAGGGTGCCACCGACAAACAAGATAAACATGGCGCAGATGACGATCATGGTGACAAAAGCCACCAGCCGTGTGCTTAACTTAAGAGTTGGGGTATACCTCATGAATACCAAATTCCTTTTTTATTCATCATATACCTTATTGAAATATTTATACTTGATAAGAGTTCATCAAACAATCGGATTCGTCTGATAGTGAGAGGCTGGAGCATAAAGAACATCACACTCATTGATAAGTTTTATTGTTACGCCTAACCTTGCTGAGATAAGCCTTTGAGATCATTAGATAGAGACAATAAAAAAGACCGCGATATTCGCGGCCTTTTCGATTCAAGCATAAGCAGAATTTAGAACGGGATATCGTCGTCAAAATCCATTGGTGGCTCATTGTACTGCTGCTGTGGTTGCTGCGGAGCCTGCTGTTGTTGCTGTTGCTGTTGCTGAGGCGCATTGTACTGCTGCTGAGCTGGTTGTTGAGGCTGACCCCATCCACCTTGCTGCTGCTGTTGACCGCCCATTGGTGCGCCGCCACCTTGACCACGACCGCCAAGCATTTGCATCACGCCGTTGAAGCCTTGAACAACGACTTCAGTTGAGTAGCGATCTTGACCGCTTTGGTCTTGCCATTTACGAGTTTGCAGTTGGCCTTCAATGTATACTTGAGAACCTTTACGCAAGTACTCACCTGCTACTTCCGCAAGTTTGCCGAACAACACAACACGGTGCCATTCCGTTTTTTCGCGCTGTTCGCCAGTCGCTTTATCACGCCATGAATCAGAAGTCGCAATAGTAATGTTTGCTACTGCACCGCCGTTCGGCATGTAACGAATTTCAGGGTCGTTACCTAGATTCCCCACCAAAATAACTTTGTTAATTCCACGGCTGGCCATGATGTGCTCCGTTTCACTCTGGATATATAAAATTTTAGCGCATTAGAATAGCACGCTTTAATGTTTTGATTAAAGTCTAATACCATTGTGATCTAATGAGTCACCTACTAGAACCCAAATCACATTTCAACTTACGCATGTAGCATTTTTGATTCGCTTTGCAGACATCGTTTCGTGAAGCTTTGAATTCGAACGCATTTATTCAGTAAAGCTATGGTTATAACCTCTCTTTAATGCCAACTTATGGCCTTTATTGAACGCTGGGAGATTTGAACACGTGAGAAAGTCGGCTTACGCAAGAAAGCTATTTCTGATCAGTATGGAAGATAATGCGCAAAAAAAGGTGGCGGCACTCGAAAAGTACATTGATATGAGCATCCCGGTGATTTCGACCGAAGCACTAATGGAAGCTAAGCCACAGCATCGTAACAAAATCCTACTGATCGACTTCAGTGAACATAAATCACTCGTTCAATCGATCAAAAACTTACCGCTGGTATGGAAGAACTTTGAAACCGTTGTGTTCAATGTCCCTAAAAGGCTGACCACGGATGAGCTTCTTTCATTTGGTCAATTAAAGGGGCTGTTCTATTCCGAAGATACGCTAGAGCAAATTGGAGAGGGATTAAAAGGCATTGTCAACGGTCAAAACTGGCTGCCGCGTAATGTAACCAGTCAACTTTTACACTATTACCGTAACGTCATTAATACTCATACTGCCCCAGCCACGGTAGACCTAACCATTCGCGAGCTGCAAGTACTGCGTTGCTTGCAAGCTGGCGCATCAAACAGCCAAATGGCCGAGGAATTATTTGTCAGTGAATTCACCATCAAATCGCACTTGTATCAGATATTCAAAAAGCT
Organism: Vibrio sp. JZG10; assembly: GCF_054064075.1. Classification (NCBI taxonomy): domain Bacteria; kingdom Pseudomonadati; phylum Pseudomonadota; class Gammaproteobacteria; order Vibrionales; family Vibrionaceae; genus Vibrio; species Vibrio sp. JZG10. The sequence goes on along the minus strand of NZ_JBSUGE010000020.1, from coordinate 14,814 downwards.
ATCAGTGAAGAATCGCGTTCAGGCAATCGCGTGGGCAGATCAAAACTTAATGTCATGATGCGATGCCGCGACTCTAATGACTGAAATGACGAGTCGCTCATCTTTTTTCCGCACTGAGTCTCACACTTTTTCCTACTTTATTCATGATTCATTGACGACTCTCGTGTTAAAGTTATGCGCAGATTCTTGATAATAACGAGATAGGATATTCCCCCAATGATTAAAAAATGTCTGTTCCCTGCTGCAGGCTATGGCACTCGCTTCTTACCGGCAACGAAATCTATGCCAAAAGAGATGATGCCAGTCGTGAATAAACCGCTTATTGAATACGGCGTAGAAGAAGCAATTCAAGCTGGTATGAACGGCATGTGTATTGTGACAGGTCGTGGCAAACACTCTATCATGGACCACTTTGATAAGAACTACGAACTAGAACACCAGATTAGCGGTACCAATAAAGAAGAGCTATTGGTAGATATCCGTGAAATCATTGAATCTGCAAACTTCACTTACATCCGTCAACGCGAGATGAAAGGCTTAGGCCACGCGATTCTGACCGGGCGTGAACTGGTGGGTGACGAACCATTTGCCGTCGTTCTTGCTGATGACCTTTGTGTCAACGAAGAAGAAGGCGTGCTAGCTCAAATGGTGGCGCTATTTAAACAGTTTCGTTGTTCTATCGTTGCCGTACAAGAAGTCCCAGAAGATGAGACTCACAAATACGGCGTTATCTCTGGTGAAATGATCAAAGATGACATCTACCGCGTAGACGACATGGTAGAAAAACCTGAGAAAGGCACGGCACCAAGCAACCTTGCGATCATTGGTCGCTACATTCTGACCCCTGATATTTTCGAACTGATTGAAAACACAGAGCCAGGTAAAGGTGGTGAAATTCAAATCACTGACGCGCTGCTTAAACAAGCAAAAGCGGGCTGTGTCTTGGCTTACAAATTCAAAGGCAAACGCTTTGACTGTGGTAGTGTTGAAGGTTACATCGAAGCAACCAACTACTGTTTTGAAAACCTGTATCTAAAAGATGAAAAAGCTTCAGAGTTAGGTAAACACGCAACACAAAAAGCGGTATAAAGCATCGTCGTAGTACGAAATTATTGTTTCTAAAGCCCAGCATTATGTTGGGCTTTTATTTTTACTGTTTTTTTATCCAGTAATTTTCTTTGCACATTTCTCACACTATGTAATACTTGCCCCACTTGGTTATACATAGAGCAAAAACGATGGATAAAATAGAAGTTCGCGGTGCCCGAACCCATAACCTCAAAGACATTAATCTTACAATCCCTCGCGATAAACTGATTGTCATTACTGGACTAAGTGGCTCCGGTAAATCCTCTCTCGCTTTCGATACATTGTATGCAGAAGGCCAACGACGCTACGTAGAGTCTCTCTCTGCCTACGCTCGTCAGTTTTTGTCTCTGATGGAAAAACCCGATGTCGACCATATTGAAGGGTTATCACCCGCGATTTCTATTGAACAGAAGTCTACTTCTCATAACCCGCGTTCAACCGTCGGTACAATTACCGAAGTCTACGACTACTTGCGTCTGTTGTATGCTCGTGTAGGCGAACCACGCTGTCCAACGCACCATGCCCCTCTTGCCGCACAAACCATCAGTCAAATGGTGGACAAAGTTTTGGAGATGCCAGAAGGCAGCAAAATGATGCTGTTGGCCCCTATTGTCAAAGAGCGTAAAGGTGAGCATGTTAAAACGCTTGAGAACCTGGCGGCTCAGGGCTTTATTCGTGCGCGTATTGATGGAGAGACATGCGATCTATCTGATCCTCCAACGCTAGAGCTACATAAAAAGCACACCATTGAAGTCGTGGTAGACCGCTTTAAAGTTCGTCCAGACCTGCAACAGCGCTTAGCAGAATCTTTTGAGACAACGCTCGAATTATCAGGCGGAATTGCGGTTGTCGCGCCAATGGGTGGCGACGGTGAAGAGATTATTTTCTCCGCCAACTTCGCTTGTCCACAATGTGGTTACAGCATGCAAGAGTTAGAGCCGCGACTTTTCTCATTCAACAACCCTGCTGGTGCGTGTGGCACTTGTGATGGTTTGGGTGTGCAGCAATACTTCGATCCAAGCCGAGTAATTCAAGATGATTCATTAAGCTTGGCACAAGGTGCGATTCGCGGTTGGGATCAAAAGAACTACTACTACTTCCAAATGCTCACGTCATTGGCTGATCATTATGGTTTTGATCTCCATGCCCCTTTTAATTCTCTGCCAAAGAAAACGCAAGATGTCATTCTAAAGGGCTCAGGTCGTACTGAGATTGAGTTTAAATACATCAACGATCGTGGCGATATTCGCGTTAAGCGCCATCCATTCGAAGGTATTCTGAATACACTAGAACGTCGCTATCGTGATACAGAATCCAACTCTGTCCGTGAAGAGCTTGCGAAATACATCTCCACTAAATCTTGTTCAAGCTGTGGTGGTACTCGTCTTCGCCTTGAAGCACGTAACGTGTTTATTGCTGATACGACACTGCCTGAGATTGTTGAACTCAGCATTGCTGATGCATTGGAATTCTTCCATTCCTTGAAACTGGAGGGTCAACGCGCCCAAATCGCTGAAAAAGTGATGAAGGAAATCAACGATCGCCTGCAGTTCTTGGTTAACGTTGGTTTGAACTATCTGAACCTGTCTCGCAGCGCCGAAACGCTCTCTGGTGGTGAAGCTCAACGTATTCGCTTAGCCAGCCAAATTGGTGCGGGTCTTGTTGGTGTGATGTATGTTCTGGACGAACCTTCGATTGGTCTCCACCAGCGAGATAATGAACGCTTATTAAAAACGCTTACTCATTTGCGCGATTTGGGGAATACCGTACTCGTGGTAGAACACGATGAAGATGCTATTCGCTGTGCGGATCATGTCATAGATATCGGTCCTGGCGCTGGCGTACACGGTGGTAATGTTGTCGCGGAAGGCACCATGGAAGAGATAATCGCAAACCCGAATTCTCTGACAGGTCAGTACTTAAGTGGCGTTAAAGAAATAGCAGTACCGAAAGATCGCACGCCGCGTGATCCGAAAAAAACGGTTGAGCTCTTAGGCGCAACAGGTAATAACCTTAAGAACGTTAATCTCTCTATTCCTGTTGGGTTATTCAGCTGTATTACAGGCGTATCTGGTTCAGGTAAATCAACGCTGATTAATGATACTTTCTTTAAAATTGCCCACACCCAACTCAACGGAGCAACAACGGCTCAGCCTTCACCTTATAAGTCGATTAGAGGTTTAGAGCACTTCGATAAAGTTATCGATATCGATCAAAGCCCAATAGGTCGTACACCTCGCTCCAACCCTGCTACTTATACGGGGATCTTTACCCCAATCCGTGAACTGTTTGCAGGCACACAAGAGTCGCGTTCTCGCGGTTACAAGCCTGGACGTTTTAGCTTTAACGTACGCGGTGGTCGTTGTGAGGCCTGTCAGGGTGATGGTGTCATTAAAGTTGAAATGCATTTCCTACCAGACGTTTATGTGCCATGTGATGTATGTAAAGGTAAGCGCTACAACCGTGAAACACTTGAAGTTCGTTACAAAGGCAAAACCATTGATGAAGTGCTAGAAATGACAGTCGAAGACGCCCGAACGTTCTTTGAACCCGTACCTGCTATAGCACGTAAGCTACAGACTCTAATGGATGTTGGCTTGTCTTACATTCGCCTAGGTCAAGCGGCAACGACACTCTCCGGTGGTGAAGCACAGCGTGTGAAACTAGCGAGAGAGCTATCCAAGCGTGATACGGGAAAAACCTTGTACATTTTGGATGAACCAACAACCGGCCTGCACTTCCATGATATCCAGCAGTTGCTCACTGTATTGCACAGACTTCGCGACCACGGAAATACTGTCGTGGTGATCGAGCATAACCTAGATGTCATTAAGACTGCGGACTGGATTATCGATCTAGGGCCTGAAGGGGGACAGGGTGGCGGCGAGATAATCGCTCAAGGCACACCTGAAGATGTGTCGCAAATCGAGGGTTCGCACACAGCTCACTTCCTTAAGCCTATGTTGAAGTAGAAAAAACAGGTAAAGTACCGAGACCAGCAAGTGCTGGTCTTTTTTCATTCAAAACAACGCAATAACTATGGCTACTATACATGTAAGTGGAACAAAGCTTTCTCCCGAAAAAGTACAGGTTCCCCTCAATCGCAAGTTTCTCATTGCCTTGGCAACACTATTTGTGTTGGCAATGCACTTTTTCATGCCCAACCCCGGCGGTTCAGGACTTTCACTTTCCTTCAATGCGACAACTTGGATTGCTTTTAGCTTTGCATTAGGCATTGGGTGCTACCAACTCGCGAATAATCGAGCGCTACGTTACTCAAAATTAACCATCGGCTTGTTCATTAGTGCTCTTATCATGACGGTGCCCATTCTGTACCCAAATGCGAATAGCAGTTTGGCAGCCAACAAGCTCATTGGTCTGTGGTGTGGCGTCCTGTTTTTTATTGTCTTACAACAATTTCATTTCAGTAATAAACATCGCCAACGCCTGTTATGGTTCATTGTCCTTGCGGTTGTTATCGAAGCCATTTTTGGTCTGACACAATATCTGTATCTCAAACCAGGCAATCCGTTTGGCTACGACACGATGGCCAATCGTCCTTATGGTATTTTCCAACAGCCTAATGTAATGGCCAGTTTTCTTGCGACAGGATTGGTGATTGCCAGCTATTTACTTGCACGTCAGCCCTACAAATACGACCGTAAGTTAAGCGATGTTTATCTTCTCTATGCCGTGCCAGTTTTAACCTTACCACTAATTGTGGCGTTGGCTTCACGCACTGGTTGGTTAGCCTCGGTCATCGCCGTTTTGTTGGTCATCCCATACATGTATCGCTTTGCGACCAAAGGGCGCTTTATCCGCTGGGTTACGTCGCTTGTCACTGGGCTCGCACTCTCAGTCGTTGTCATGTATCTTGCCTTTCCTGATGGAAGTGGGTTAGCCGCAGAAAAAGTAAACATGGAGTCTCCTCGAGCGTATACTTTTCCGCAAACATTAGACATGGTGATTGAAAAGCCTTTTACTGGCTATGGATATGGCAAGTTTGAATCTGAGTACATGCTGTATACGGCTCGTCAACATGCCCTAAATGAGAATTACCCAGCTGGTTTGCCAGCCATGGATCATCCGCATAACGAGCTACTTTACTGGGGAGTAGAAGGTGGTTTGCTGCCAATACTCGGCATCTTCTTAGCGATGGCACTGGTACTGTATCGAATCTATCAAGCCAAACGCGGAACTCGTCTTGCGTTGCTGGCCTTGTTTATACCTATCGTATTGCACTCACAACTGGAATACCCTTTCTACCACTCTCTCGTACATTGGTTGATCTTCGTTATCCTGCTGTACTGGGTCGATCAGCGCGTCTCTCGTTATCGACAAGTCGGCTTTAGTAATGTGACCAAAAGCTTGCTGCGAGTCTTTAGTTTGGTACTTCCCGTTACGTTTACGTTTTACATGGTAAGCGCATTGCATACGAACTATGTATTGACGAAGTTTGAGACCACTAGGCCAACTAACCCTGATATTCTGAATCAAGTCAGTAACCCTGTAGTTTGGAAAGACAGGTTTGATTGGGATGTCTATAGCACGTTTTTAAACATTGGGCTGTACCAACAAGACGCAACCTTGATTCAGCCTTATATCGATTGGTCGCTAAAAATCATCAAAGATAAGCCTCGCCCTGCATTTTATAATAATTTGATTTTGGCCTACCAAGGCTTAGATGACTCAAGTAAAGCGGAGCAAATCAGAGCTGAAGCGCAGTTTTTGTTCCCGAAGATTGATTTCAGTGACGTCAATTACCGACCACCTTCTCAAGCAATCTCTGCCTCACCAGCACCCACTTCAGGTGCAGAGTAATAAGTACAAAAAAGCGAAGGGATGACCTTCGCTTTTCTTTATCTCATTGCGGTATAGCTTTATTCAGTGAGTGACTCTTCTAACGCTTTTAAGCACAGTGCAACGTTTTCAGGTCGAGCGCCGTAACCCATTAAGCCAATACGCCACGCTTTACCAGCTAATGCCCCGAGGCCTGCACCAATTTCTAGGTTATAGGTTTCTAGCAAGTGAGCACGAACTTTTGCTTCATCAATTCCTTCAGGCACGTAAATCGCATTTAATTGCGGCAAACGATGGGCTTCGTCCACAACAAATTCAAAGCCTAACTTTTGTAGGCCATTTTTGAGTTTTTCATGCATCAGTTGGTGACGAGCCCAAGCGTTTTCTAATCCTTCATTTTTCAGTATCAGTAAAGCTTCATGAAGCGCATACAAGCTATTAACTGGCGCCGTATGATGGTAACTACGCTTGCCTTCTCCACTCCAATACCCCAAAACTAAACTCTGATCGAGGAACCAACTCTGTACTGGTGTTGTTCTTGCTTGAATCTTTTCAATCGCGGCAGGAGAAAACGTCACTGGTGAGAGCCCTGGTACACATGACAAACATTTTTGACTGCCAGAGTAAACCGCATCCAGTTGCCATTCATCCACTTTTAACGGCACACCACCAAGTGACGTCACCGCATCAACAATAGATAATGCATTATGCTGTTTCGCCAGCTTACCCAATGCTTGAGCATCACTGACTGCACCAGTTGAGGTTTCCGCATGCACAAAAGCAAGAATTTTTGTATCTGGGTGCTGTTCGAGTGCTTGCTCGACTTTATTAATGGAAACAGGCGTCCCCCATTCATCATCGACGATAACAACTTCACCACCAGCACGGACGACATTTTCGCGCATGCGTTCACCAAATACACCGTTACGGCAGACGATCACTTTATCGCCTTTCTCGATCAAGTTTACAAAGCAGGTTTCCATCCCTGCACTACCTGGCGCTGAAACCGCAATAGTGAACTCATTGTCAGTTTGAAAGGCATACTTCAATAGCTGCTTGAGCTCATCCATCATACCGATAAACAGAGGATCAAGGTGACCTACCGTAGGACGGCTTAGTGCTTGTAACACTTGAGGATAAATATCAGAAGGACCAGGTCCCATTAAAATACGGTGAGGCGGAATAAAGCTTTGGATCGACATGTCAGCTCCTTGATTATCTTTTATCCTGAGCATTCTAAAAGTTCTATTCAATAACATGGCTCAGGTGTAGGGTTCTTCACCCTAATAGATTTTTCCTCTATCAGCAATTAGCCGTAAGTATGGAGGTCAAACCAGTGTCACAAAATCGTTAATAAAAAACACCATAAAGGTTGAAATATTGATTGACATTAAGGCCTCAAAACCGTTCAATGTTTGAGCTTTATGTAGAAGAGGAGCGCTACCCAGGTAGATGATTTGTGGAACCGCAATTCCAACACCAATCATTGAGGGGGAGTAGTGCCGAGGTAAGTCAAAGTTGCAGGATTTGACTTGTCGGTTGAATTGGGCTGAATCCCATCAACTGTCATCAGCGCAGTCTGATGAAGGGCTTCTGAGGGTAAATTTTTCAAATAGCATTCTAAATACCTCTCTTTTTGCTCTGTTCCTTTTCTCACTAAACATTGGATGTACAATTTTTTAGGAAGTCGTGGGAGAACGCAGTGAGCGCATTTAACGTAGCTAAATTCGGTGGAACCAGTGTTGCTAACTTTGAGGCAATGAGTCGTTGCGCCACCATTATCGAAAACAATCCAAATACTCGACTGGTCGTGAGCAGCGCTTGCTCTGGCGTCACCAACCTATTGGTAGAACTCGCCAACGGTGTTCAGGATCAAACGCACCGTACTGAGCTGCTGCAAAATCTGGCCAACATTCATGACGCCATTTTAACTCAGCTCGAAGACAGCACGAAAACTGCTGCCGAGGTGTATGGCATATTAGATACCGTAACCAGCCTGGCCGAGGCTGCATCTATCCAAGCTAGTGCGAAGTTAACCGATCATTTAGTCGCATGTGGCGAACTCATGTCGACGCATATTCTAACTCAGTTAATGTGTGAGCGAGGCATTCAAGCTGTGCGCTTTGATATCCGCGATGTGCTGCGTACTGATGACAACTTTGGTCGCGCGGAGCCAAACATTGAAGCAATTTCGACGCTTGCGCAAGATAAACTCGTACCACTTTGCCAACAATCCGTTGTTGTTACTCAAGGCTTCATAGGATCTGACGAAGCCGGTAATACAACAACACTAGGTCGAGGAGGCAGCGATTACAGCGCCGCCTTAATTGCTGAGAGCGTCAAAGCGGCAGGGTTAGAAATATGGACTGATGTTCCGGGCATCTACACAACAGACCCGCGAATTGCGCCAAAAGCCTCACCAATTCCCGAGATCAGCTTTAGTGAAGCTTCAGAAATGGCTAACTTTGGCGCTAAAATCCTTCACCCTTCTACGCTAGTACCCGCATTGCGCCACGACATTCCGGTATTTGTAGGGTCATCGAAAGAGCCAGAAAAAGGGGGAACTTGGATTCGCCACCAAGTCGAAAGCTCACCGTTGTTCCGTGCGCTAGCTTTGCGTTGTAACCAAACCATGGTAACGCTACGCAGCGCCAACATGTTCCACGCATACGGCTTCTTAGCAAAGGTCTTTGAGATCCTTGCAAAGCATAAGATCTCGGTCGATTTGATCACGACATCTGAAATCAGTGTATCGTTAACACTTGATCAAACCGATACATCCGGCGGCGCGCCGCAGCTGCCGCAAGCTGTACGAGAAGAGTTAGAAGAGTTATGTAAGGTAGAAGTTGAACATGACCTATGCCTCGTTGCTCTCATTGGTAACAACATGAGTGAGAGTAAAGGCTACGCGAAACAGGTTTTTGGCACGCTAGAAGACTTTAACCTACGCATGATTTGTTATGGCGCTAGCCCTCACAACTTATGCTTCTTGCTCCATGAATCGGTATCGAAACAAGCCATACAAAAACTCCACACCGAGTTGTTTGAGAAGTAAGTTCAACTCAATAAAACAAAGGGCTGCGTATCTGCAGCCCTTTGTTGTTTAAATAGTTGTTACATTTGAACGAGGTAAACATCAATTTAACCGTTAATGTTTGGCCCTAACCATTTTTCAGCCTCGATCCTATCCCACCCTTTGCGATCGGCGTAGCTCTCTAGCTGATCTTCTTGGATCTGTGCGATCGCAAAGTAACGTGAGTCAGGATGAGAGAAATACCAACCAGAGACTGACGCGCCCGGATACATTGCATAGCTGGAGGTTAGAGTCATGCCAATATTCTCTTCCACATTAAGTAGCTCCCAAAGCGGTCCTTTTTCAGTATGCTCAGGGCACGCTGGATAACCCGGCGCAGGGCGAATACCTTGGTATTTTTCACGAATGAGATCATTGTTAGATAAATCTTCATCCGCAGCATAACCCCAAATTTCTTTACGGACACGCTCATGCAAATACTCAGCAAACGCTTCGGCTAGGCGATCCGCCACCGCTTGAATCATAATTGCGTTGTAATCATCTCCCTGTGCTTTGTATTCATCAGCAAGCTCTCGTTCACCAATACCACCAGTGACAGCAAATGCCCCTATCCAATCATGTTTACCCGACTCTTTAGGTGCGATGTAGTCAGACAAACAATAGTTGAACCCTTTTGGTTTCTCAGTCTGTTGACGCAAGTTACGCAGTACTTTCACAACGTCGGTACGAGTTTCATCAGCATAAACTTCAATGTCGTCCCCCACGCTCGCAGCAGGGAATAAGCCACACATTCCACGCGCTTTTAACAGGCCTTCTCGCTCAACTCGGTCAAGTAACTCGTTGGCATCTTCGAATAAACGTTTTGCTTCTTCACCGACTTCTTCATGTTGGAAAATTGTTGGATACTTACCTACAAGTGACCAAGTCATAAAGAATGGTGTCCAATCAATGTATTGACGTAACGTGGCAACATCAAAATCATCGAAGATATGAATACCAGGCTTAACAGGCACTGGAGGGGTGTAAGTTTCCCAATCGATCGCAACTTTATTCGCTCGAGCCGCTTCTAATGTCACTGGTTTGGTTCTCGGTTTCTTTCGATTATGTTGATCACGTACTCGTTCGTAATCAGCTTCAAGTTTTTCAACAAATTCAGGGCGACGTTCATCTGACAATAGAGAAGTACATACGCCCACTGCACGTGAGGCGTTATTCACGTAAACAACTGGATGCTTGTAATTTTGCTCAATCTTTACTGCTGTATGGGCTTTTGACGTTGTTGCGCCACCGATGAGAAGAGGTAAGTTAAAGTCGAGACGCTCCATTTCTTTTGCAACATGCACCATTTCGTCTAATGAAGGCGTGATCAACCCTGACAAACCAATAATATCGACGTTCTCTTCTTGCGCTACTTTTAAGATCTTTTCGCAAGGAACCATGACACCAAGATCGATAATTTCGTAGTTATTGCACTGCAATACAACGCCAACGATATTTTTCCCGATATCGTGTACATCACCTTTGACCGTCGCTAGCAAGATCTTACCGTTTGTTTGTCCCACCTGCTTTTCTGCATTGATGTAGGGCTCGAGATGCGCTACTGCTTGCTTCATCACTCGGGCAGATTTTACGACCTGAGGAAGGAACATTTTACCTTCACCAAACAAGTCTCCGACGACGTTCATCCCATCCATGAGTGGGCCTTCAATCACCTCTAATGGCTTTGAAGCGTTGACACGAGCCTCTTCGGTATCATCAACGATAAACTCGGTTATTCCTTTCACTAGCGCGTGCTCTAAACGCTTTTCAACAGGCCAAGTTCGCCATTCAAGTGCAGAGGCATCCTCCTCTTTACCGACTCCTTTGCCTGCATATTCCGCCGCAATATCTAACAACCTCTCAGTGGCATCATCACGACGGTTAAGAACGACATCTTCCACAGCCTCACGCAGTGTTTCAGGCACGTTGTCATAGATTTCTAACTGACCCGCATTCACAATCCCCATATCCATGCCATTCTTAAAGCAGTGGTAGAGGAATACGGCATGAATCGCTTCACGCACATAGTTATTCCCTCGGAAAGAAAATGAGACGTTAGAAACACCACCCGAGATCATCGCGTGTGGTAAATCACGTTTGATATCGCCAACGGCTTCAATGAAATCCACCGCGTAGTTATTATGCTCCTCGATACCCGTAGCAATGGCAAAAATGTTTGGGTCAAATATGATGTCTTCTGGTGGAAAGCCCACTTCATCAACGAGAATTCGGTAAGCGTTGGTACAAATTTCCACTTTGCGCTCACGTGTATCTGCTTGCCCTATCTCATCAAACGCCATCACAATCACAGCCGCACCGTAACGGCGGATCAACTTAGCTTGTTCAACGAATTTCTCTTTGCCTTCTTTGAGAGAGATCGAGTTAACAATGCCTTTGCCTTGGATGCACTTAAGACCGGCTTCAATAACCTCCCACTTGGAAGAGTCAACCATGATTGGTACTTTTGAGATTTCAGGTTCTGACGCACAAAGGTTTAAAAAGCGAACCATACAAGCTTGTGCATCCAACATGCCTTCATCCATGTTGATATCGATAATTTGAGCGCCATTTTCAACTTGTTGACGAGCCACATCGAGCGCTTCATCGTACAGCTCTTCTTTAATCAAGCGTTTAAAACGCGCAGAACCGGTTACATTAGTACGCTCACCGACATTGATAAATAAAGAGTCTTTATCAATCGCGAGCGGCTCTAAGCCAGACAAGCGACAAGCAACGGGAAGATCAGGTAATTTACGAGGGGCGATATTTTCAACCGCGAGTGCCATTTGGCGAATGTGCTCAGGAGTTGTACCACAACACCCACCAATTAAGTTTAAAAAGCCACTTTGAGCCCACTCTTTAACATGCTTAGCCATATCTTCTGGCGACAAATCGTATTCGCCGAATGCATTCGGAAGCCCAGCATTTGGGTGAGCGGAAACAAAAGATTCTGATATACGCGAGAGCTCTTCAACATAAGGACGAAGCTCATCTGGGCCCAGCGCACAGTTCAAACCAAACGAAATCGGTTTAACATGACGTAATGAGTTGTAAAACGCTTCTGTGGTTTGACCGGATAATGTCCGACCGGAAGCATCGGTAATAGTCCCCGAGATCATCACAGGTAACTCAATACCCATCTCTTCAAACACACTTTCAACAGCAAATGAACAAGCCTTAGCGTTAAGAGTATCGAAGATGGTCTCGATAAGAATAAGATCAGAACCACCTTTAATCAGCGCTCGAGTCGATTCAGAGTAAGCCTCAACTAACTCGTCGAAAGAAACATTTCGATATCCGGGGTCATTTACATCAGGAGAAATAGAACAAGTTCGGTTTGTCGGCCCTAAAACCCCTGCGACATAACGTGGTTTATCGGGTGTTTTTGCGGTCCATTCGTCTGCAACTTCACGTGCAAGCTTGGCAGCTGCAAAGTTAATTTCTTCACTTAGGCTTTCCATCTCGTAGTCAGCCATCGCAATGGTTGTTGCGTTAAACGTGTTGGTTTCGAGAATATCTGCACCCGCTTCTAAATATGCAGCGTGAATTTCCTTGATAAGTTGAGGCTGACTTAGAACCAACAGGTCGTTGTTACCTTTTAGATCACAATGCCAATCCGCAAAGCGCGTTCCTCGATAGTCTTGCTCTTCAAGTTTGTATCCCTGAATCATGGTTCCCATACCGCCATCAATCAAAAGAATACGTTGCTTCAATTGAGCTTCAATCTGTTGTCTTACGTTACTTCCCACAGTACAGCCTCATTCCTTTAGTTATCTTTCCATCCTATCACACAAACTTAAGGAGTCTAGACGTCTAAACGTGGAATTAATGATTATTTTATCTCCTTCTTAACTTACAAAATAATCGCGAAAAAATGTTTGCTATTTAAGCAGCATCAGTCGAGAATCCCATTCATAAAATGTTACAAATAGAGAGCTCTATGTCGGTCTATCATACTTTATGTTTTCTATCCGCAGCTGCAATGCTAATCGCTTTTGTAAACAGCAAGATAGGAAAGATGCAAACCACCATTGCGATTACCGCAGGTTCAATGGTGCTTTCACTTCTAATCTTAATTGCGGGCCAAAACAACTGGTTCCATCTCACCGAAATTGCGACGGAGACGGTCACAAGGATCAACTTTGAAGATTTCTTGCTCAAGGGCATTCTTGGCTTCTTACTATTTGCGGGTGGATTAGGCATCAAACTCCCGAACCTTAAAGATCAAAAGTGGGAGATCACTGTTTTAGCCCTTGGAGCCACCCTGTTTTCCACTTTCTTTATCGGGTTTGCGCTCTACGGATTCTGTCAGTTAATTGGCATCCAATTTGATTTAGTCTACTGCTTACTTTTCGGTGCACTTATATCGCCAACTGACCCAATCGCTGTACTGGCTATAGTTAAAAAGCTCGATGCTCCCAAACGTATCTCCACCCAGATTGAAGGAGAGTCGCTCTTCAATGACGGCTTCGGTTTGGTTATCTTTGTCACTCTATTTACGATTGCATTTGGTACTGAGGCACCAACTGTAGGTAGTGTCACCTTACTCTTCATCCAAGAAGCTATCGGTGGTATCACTTATGGTTTCGTACTCGGTTTGCTATTCCACTACTTAATCAGTGCCACCGACGATCACTCAATGGAATTGTTACTTACCATTGGTGTCCCAACGGCAGGTTACGCATTTGCTGAATACATCCATGTATCAGGCCCACTCGCGATGGTTGTATCCGGTATTATGATTGGCAACTGGACACGCTTTATTGGCTTTTCAAAAGAGAGTGAAGATCACCTTGACCATTTTTGGGAGCTTGTTGATGAGTTTTTGAATGGCGTGTTATTCCTACTGATCGGTATGTCAATGCTGCTATTTGAATTCCACAAAGAAGACTGGATCATGATGGCTATATCAGTCCCTCTTGTACTAGCAGCTCGCTATCTAAGCGTATTTCTCTCGTACATTGGCTTTAAACGTTACAGAAAATATAATCCATGGTCAGTGCGTATTTTGACGTGGGGCGGTTTACGCGGAGGCCTGGCACTAGCGATGGCACTTTCTATTCCATCAGGTATTTGGGTGATTCAAGATAAGTTAATCGATGTAAAAGAGATTATTCTTGTAATGACCTACTCCGTCGTTGTTTTCTCTATCCTCATTCAAGGCTCAACAATCACCCCAATGATTGAAAAAGCAAAAGATGAAGAGAAGAAAATGGAAGAGAACAACCAAGCAATAACCACTCCAGAGCATACGGAGCCAGTGGACTCTTAAAGGCACGTAACTTAATAGATGAAAAAGCAGCTATCTAGCTGCTTTTTCATATCTAATCTTCGGACTCCCCTTCAAGAACAAAACGCTTGTTACTCTTTGATATACAGTTAAATATCCGAATAATCGTCACGCTACGGTTTCATAGATACTAACTATTGCCGATAGATAGTATCCATAGAGGGAGTCTTTTAGTTTAAGCATTTTCATCATCACTTCTCTTCCCTTGGCAATATAGGCTCCCTAAACTTCTACAACACTTAACAATGAGCGACTTTGTATTTGTATAGAGAAAGAAGCATTGAGGATGATTGCGAGCTCACTCCCCCAAACGGACTAGAAATCACACAGAACTGCGCATCAACTCGTTCATGAAAGGGCCTAGAAATCATAAAAAGAAAGGAGTATATCTCTCGATACAAGATTTCAATATGATGGAAATGAGGGTTAAGGGATGCCGGGTAACCAAAACGAAAAAAGCCCCAGTCTTTCGACTGAGGCTTAATATAAGTGGCGGAGTGGACGGGACTCGAACCCGCGACCCCCGGCGTGACAGGCCGGTATTCTAACCAACTGAACTACC
>NZ_JBSUGE010000019.1:0-115787 GCF_054064075.1 Vibrio sp. JZG10 | reverse complement strand
GAGTGGCCAAAGGGAGCAGACTGTAAATCTGCCGGCACTGCCTTCGATGGTTCGAATCCGTCCCCCTCCACCATATTGAAAAAGCCAGCTCATTGAGCTGGCTTTTTTCGTTTCAGACTCTTGATAAAGTAACAAGCCCTTCCTTATTTAACCCAACTTCTTCGCTATTCTCCCTCTGTTTGGATCCTACTTTAACAACTGGGCCGAAGCGAATCTCCGGCCAAAGTTTGGATCTGGTCGTTGTAATACAAACAATGTACTAGCACTTTGTCCTTGTTTTATCGCAATGACCATATGTGAATGCTAAAAACATTCAGTAAAGCACTTGAGGACTGGCTAGCAAAAAAGATATTCGGCAGAGTTAAGCGCGAGCTATGATGAAGGCTCCACCTGGCAGGTTTTATAAAAATATCTTTCGTAGATACAAACGACAGATACAAAAAATCCCGCAGGGGGTGCGGGATTTTTATTAGTGACTAAATTGGTTTAAAGGTGACTAGCCTTGAATACCAACGATTAACCATGGTGCATTAGGCACAGTCAGGTCACGCTCTAGGTGCCAGATATCTTCGATTTCTTCTTCAACACCTTCTACTGTGTCACGGTAACGACCGCTAAACTGCAGGCTAAGCTGTGCTTTATTTGCATCATAATCGGCACGGACGATCTCTGCATCAACGTACATTACATCAGTATGCTGCTCACCGTCGAGCTTCGCGCGCTCTGCTTTCAGATCTTCAAACAAGCTTGGAGAAACATATTCTTCAATAGTTTCCAGTTGATTGTGATTCCACGCTCCTTGCAGGATTCGGTAGTGTTCACGAGAGCCGTTAATGAACGCTGCTTGGTCAAAGCCCGGTGGGTAGTTATGTGGTACGTCCGTTTGAGCGCCGAAACCACCAAAGCCACCATTATTTGTGTTTGGCTGTTGCTCAAAGTTTTGCATGTTTGGTTGCTCAAACTTAGATGCGTTACCACCAAATGCAGGTTGCTGGCGATGCTGGTTCATACTGCCCTGCTTCGCACCTAGCATACCGCGCATTAATTTAAAGATGACAAAGGCAATCAAACCAATAATTAAGATATCCATAAACTGGATACCTTCAAAAGCACCGCCAAAGAATGCAGCAAGTAGACCACCAGCAAGAAGTCCTCCTAGCAGACCACCCATTAAGCCTTTTTTACTTGAAGACTTCGCCGTCTGATCTTTGCCGACCGTATTGGTGTTTTGTTGCTGTTGTTTTGGTGCTGGCGCTGTTTTGTAGCTCTTACCGAAAGACTTACTGCCACCAAACTTCTTCGCTTCCGCGATAGGCGTTACAGCAACGGTAAACATCAACAGAGCAACAATAGAAAATAAACGTTTCATCGTTATCCTTAAAGTTAGCTATCTAAGATTGTGCTCTATCAGACGAAACAACGATTGTTTCAAACAGTAGCACGCCAAAGATTATTGTTGCGTCATCATACTCTGTATGCCTGTTGATGAAAACAGCTTACAGAAGCTGACATGTATCAGAATATTGCCAACGATACAGACTGCTCTCGGTTAACTTCGAGATACTTGGTTCGTTTAGAACTGCTGGGAATGAACTCGCTACTACTCGGGGATGTTTTACTTGAATTAGAATCAGTGACACAGCTCAGAATCCTGGACCTTGACGTCACTTGAGTATATTGCCTTGTTGACGGTTAATAGGTAGCTGACTATCATATTGAACGATGTTCAATAAAGCAGTTTGAGAGTATGGCGCGCAGAAACGATCACACCAGAGAAGAGTTAGTGAATTTGACTTTAACAACAGTCAAAAACTTTTTAGATGAGAATTCTTACCACGAACTCAGTCTTCGTAAAATCGCTAACATGATTGGTTACGTGCCAAGCACATTAGTCAACATTTTTGGCAACTATAACCTGTTACTTTTACACGTAGTCGCGCAAACTTTAGACGAACTCTCACAAGAAGCACTGAAGGCGACCAATAGCAGTAAAGACGCTCATCAAGCTCTATTTGAGCTGGCTTATTGCTACCACGATTTCGCTCAAAAGCACCCTTACCGTTGGCAGTTAGTCTTCGAGCACAACATGAATGGTGCAGAGCTTCCAGAATGGCATGCCAAACGTATCGACGGGATGACAGGAATGCTGGAGTCACTATTGGCTCAAATCGCACCACATCGTACCGAGTCCGAAGTGATTCAAGCCAGTCGAGTGCTTTGGTCTGGCGTACACGGTATTACTTTACTCAGTGTTGATGATAAATTTTTCTCTAGTGAACCCATTGATGGTAAAGAATTAATCAGTAACCTGCTTTCTAACTACCTCACAAACTGGTAACAAAGGATTATCCATGTCGTCCGACAGACAGCCGTCCTTACTTACGCAAAGAAAGTTCCTACCCTATTTTATTACTCAGTTTTTTGGCGCATTCAACGACAATATTTTTAAAAACGTTTTGCTGCTGTTTGTCGCCTTCGCGGGATCCAGCGCACTACCTATTTCGAGCAACTTGTTCATCAATTTAGCGGCTGGCTTGTTCATTCTACCGTTCTTTCTATTCTCCGCTTCAGCTGGCGTATTAGCCGATAAATATGAAAAATCATGGTTTATTCGCAAGGTAAAGCTGTTTGAAATCGCCATCATGCTTTTGGGTGCCATTGGTTTTATAACCGAAAGTTATGGTGTGCTTTTGCTGCTACTGTTCTTAATGGGCACACAGTCAGCATTCTTTGGACCGGTTAAATATGCCCTTTTGCCCCAAAAATTAAACGCGAAAGAGTTAGTGCCAGGCAACGCCCTTGTTGAAGCTGGTACCTTTATCGCCATCCTTATTGGTACCCTAGGTGCTGGAATTATCGCCTCAGCAGACAACGCAAAATACCTTGCCGCATTTTGTGTCGTACTCTTTGCATTGTTGGGATATTTGTCGAGCCGCTCAATACCCTTTGCAGCCGCCAGCGCACCTAACCTTTCTTTTCGTTGGCAACCGTATAAACAAACTAAACACACGCTATCCATCGCAAAATCAGATCGTGTTGTTTTTCAATGCATTATGGCGATAAGCTGGTTCTGGTTTTTAGGCGCCGCCTATCTAACCCAGTTCCCAAATTTCACCAAGATTTACTTAAATGGCACCGAGAGTGCGGTGTCTTTCTTACTTGCTCTGTTTTCTATTGGTATCGCGCTAGGGTCGCTTCTTTGCAATTGGATCTCGAATCATCGTATCGAAGTCGGTATTGTGCCTATTGGCGCACTTGGCATTACGGTATTTGGGTACTTGATGGCAACCTCCATTCCAAGTGACCTACCTATCTTCCATAACTTTGTAGACTTCTTTAGATATGAGCCTTTTTGGCCATTATTTTTCTATCTATTGATGATTGGCGCCTCTGGCGGGCTGTTTATTGTACCGCTTTACGCATTAATGCAGCATAGAGCAAAGGAAACCGAGCGCGCACAAGTCATCGCAGGGCTCAACATCTTTAACTCTCTGTTTATGGTCGGCAGTGCTGTCTTAGGTATTGTGTGCCTGAGTGTAATCAAGATGACAATTCCTCAGCTGTTTGCATTGTTAGCCATTTTGAATTTCTTGGTCGCCGCTTACATTTTTTTGCAAATACCGATATTCGTTGTCCGTTTTGTGGTTTGGATGCTAACTCATACTATTTATCGAGTGAAACATAAAAACCTACATAACTTGCCAGAACAAGGCGGTGCGTTGATCGTATGTAATCACGTGAGCTATATGGACGCCTTGCTACTTAGCGCAGTATGCCCAAGGTTGATTCGTTTTGTGATGGAGGAAGATTACGCCAACCTACCGCCACTAAGACGCTTTTTACGCAGAACTGGGGTAATTCCGATTTCAGCGAGTAACAGAAACTCCATCAGGCGTGCATTTAATGATGTAGAAACCGCATTAAGCGAAGGACATATCGTCTGTATTTTCCCAGAGGGGAAATTAACCTCAGACGGTGAAATGAATGAATTCATGCGTGGCATTGATATTATTCTGCGTCGCAGCCCAGTACCTGTCATACCCGTGGCACTCAAAGGCTTATGGGGAAGCTATTTCAGCCGCGCGAAAGGCCGCGCATGTTGTGGCTTACCGACTCGATTTTGGTCAAAGCTAGAAATTGAGGCCGGACAGCCGGTTCCACCAAATGAAGCAACGGCAAAAACGATGTTCGATAGAGTGCATCAACTTAGAGGCGACTGGCGATAAAAATACATTTGAACACATGTTTAGAATAACTGAACATGTGTTCAAATCATTAAGACAAACTGACCACACTCAGTGCGATATACTCGCGCTTTCATTCACAACAGCGAATAAAAACCTTGAATAGAAACTACCTCTTGTTTGGATTGGCGTTACTCTTTTGCTTAACCCCTTTTGTCTCCTCTCCTATTGCCCTAGTTATTGGTTTTCTACTCGCAAGTTTTGGTTTTGTGCCTTCAGAACTGCCCATTGCTTCTTTTACTAAAAAGCTGTTGTCCTACTCGATTATTGGTTTAGGCTTTGGCATCAACTTTGAGCAAGCACTCTCTGTTACATCGGATGGTATCGGTCTGATTATCGCCACGATTGCGGGCACACTGATCATAGGCACTATCATTGCCAGAATAATTAAGTTGGAGCGAGTAAC
This sequence comes from Vibrio sp. JZG10, assembly GCF_054064075.1. Lineage (NCBI taxonomy): Bacteria > Pseudomonadati > Pseudomonadota > Gammaproteobacteria > Vibrionales > Vibrionaceae > Vibrio > Vibrio sp. JZG10. The sequence goes on along the minus strand of NZ_JBSUGE010000019.1, from coordinate 111,137 downwards.
CGCATACTTAATCTCGTCAGGTACAGCAATTTGTGGTGGTAGTGCAATTGCCTCGGTGGCACCAGCGATTAAAGCAAAAGACGAACAGATTGGATTAGCACTGGCAACGGTATTTGTCCTAAACTCCATCGCACTATTCGTGTTTCCTGTGGTTGGGCATGCTTTAGGGCTAGATCAACACACATTTGGTACATGGGCCGCGATTGCTATTCATGACACTTCTTCTGTTGTTGGGGCTGCCTCAGCCTACGGTGAAGAAGCACTAACTACAGCAACAACGTTAAAACTCGCACGAGCTTTGTGGATCATCCCTGTCGCACTGATCAGTGCCGTGATCTTTTCGAGAGACCAGAAAGAGAATGGGACGAAAAAGTTAGTTATTCCTTATTTCATTTTTTGGTACTGCGCAGCCATCGCGTTTAGCGACTTCTTCCCTCAATTTGAAATGGTCTATCACGGTATTTTCGTTGGAGCGAAACAAGCTTTGGTGGTGTGCCTGTTCCTGATTGGTTGCAGCATTTCAATTTCGAAGCTGAGGTCTGCTGGAGCTAAGCCACTGTTGTTTGGTGTAACTCTGTGGGTGTTAATTTCAACCACTTCTCTAAGTTGGTTATTGTTTAGATATTAGTGGTCTTCTCATCGTGTTGAGATGACGACGGCTCAAGTTTGCTGTTTTTGTATGTAACAACCAATGCGATAGCGATCAAAAAAGCCGTCAGCTCTGCAAGAGAGCGGGCGAGCCCTTCACTGCTTATTGCAATACCAATTTGTAGTGCTACCGCCGCAATTAATACTAGCTTTACCATCCTGAACCTTATGCCTTTTTTCTCCTCGAAGAAGCATAATTATGATTCAGAGTTATAAGGATACGAAATTCCCTTTCTGACTAATACATAGCAAAATTGACTAATGATTAATTGATGGCAATAGCCACTCCTTCACTGCCTTCCGAGAAACTTTGATCCCACTTTCTAGTAGCACTTGTGGCATTAGATGGTATTCCACTGGCCATTTAAACTTCTCTAATCTGGGTTGCAAATGCAGGTCATATTCCGCTTTGCTGCGCAAATCATTGGTCTGAATCACAGCAACAGGGCGATGACCAAATTCCGCATCTTCGACTGGAACCACTATGCTCTGCACCACGCCATCAATTTGGTTCAATGCTGCCTCAATCTCTTCACAATGAATGTTCTCACCACCAGAGATAAATTGATTGTCGGCACGGCCGATGATCTTTAACTCGTCACCTTGCCACTCACCAAGATCCTTGCTGTCAAACCAGCCTTTCTCATCCAGAAACGGAGTAACATGACCTTGATGAAAATACCCTGCCGCTAATGTTTTACCACCGACAAAAATGCGTTGGTCAACCAACTTTATCTTACGGTGATTCAATACGTGTCCAGCATTACTGGTACTGTCAATTCTCTTTGCGGTAACGGTAGAGGCTGCTTCCGTCATCCCATAACCTAACCACGCCTCAATCCCTCGTCCTGTTGCTCGCAACGCCAACTCGTGAGCAACGTGGCTGCCGCCCAATAGCACATGCGTCAATGACAAGTGAGCATCATCATCCAATAGCCGTTTGAGTTGCGTTACAACCAAAGATGCGTGTGACACGCCCTGAATATCTTCGACAAGTTTTCCTGTACCGATTTTCAATGTCGCTCCGACATATAGCCAACGATATACAATCGCCAATCCAGAGACGTGATAAAGCGGAAGCGACAATAGCCAAGAATCTTGCTGAGTGAAAATGAACTCTTGCAACAAGCCTTCTGCGGATGCAAGGTGTTGTCGATGTGTATGAACCACGGCTTTAGGCTCCCCTGTCGAGCCAGAGGTAAATACCACAGAAGCGAGCCTGTCATGGTGATAGGCATCTTCAATCACCGCATCACGCTCTTGTTGTGAAACTAAGGGCGGTGAAAGCAATGTTGCCTTGAGTTTTTGTATATCATGTTCAGAAAAGGTCGAAGCGCACTCCTGAGCAAACCAGATAAACCGAGTTTGTTCAGGTTTATAAAGGGTCGCAAGTTTACTCTGTAGCGTATCGAGTGGTTGTACCATGGTCAGCGCGGCAAGTGCGCCTAACTGCTTGGAAGCAAGATAAAACAGCAGAGTTTCGACTTGGTTTTTACCTACCAAAGTCAGCACATCTCCCCGCGTTACGCCCAAGTCATTCAAATAGTGAGCGTATTGGTCAATACGTACTGAGAGTTGTTGCCAGTTTAATGTTTCTGTTGGTGTCTTGAGTGCAATAGAAAAAGGGCTCGTTTGAGCCCAATATTTCCACGGTGCCTTCGCAACATTGTCTATGCAGAATGCCACACAATCTCCTGATCTTTCAGAGGAAGAACGGGAAGTTCACACTTAGGCCAGCCTTGCTCTAACTGAGCTTTGAATAGGCCAATCGTATCCAAACCTGGAACTTCATCAGGCAGCTGCCATTGGGCAAAGCGCGCTAATTGCGTTAAACCGAGACTGGATTCAATGCTCGAGCTAATAACCGCTTTCATCCCCAGTGACTTCGCCTTCTCTATCAGTGTAATACAAAAATCCACCGAACCAATGAGTGTGGGTTTGATGATGATCGTTTTCACACCAGTTAGATCTTCAAGACGGAAATCCTCTCGACGAACCGCATCTTGCAACGTTTCATCCCAAGCAATCGCAATACCAGTATTGATAGCAAAAGAGAGACTATCGCCAGGAGAGCGGCACGGCTCTTCCAAAAAGGTAATGCGCTGACGCAGAGACGGAGTAATGTATTTAGCAAACTGCTGCGCTTTTTCTGGTGTCCAAGCGCGGTTTGCATCAAGTCGAAGCGTTAATTGAGGGATAGATTCAAGAAAAAGGTTCACAAGCATGCCATCGCGAATTGGCTCATAAAGCCCGACTTTTACTTTCGCGACTTTCTCGCCTTCCATTTCGTTCAGCTTTGGAATGAGCTCGTCTGGGTCACCAGTACACAGCGGCGCTGTTTGATACTTACCTTGTTGGGGTAAGCCACCAGCTAACTCTAACTGTGCCATCGATAAACCAAACGCGACCGATGGATACATGTTGGCGTAATCCACATCCAATCCAGCAACCCAACGCTCCGCTTGTTCCTGTAGCTGAATACCAGCATCTTCGGTGCTCTCTAAACTAAAACCAGGAAGAGGAGAGACTTCTCCAAGCCCTATTTGGTCACCTTCAGAAAGCACAACAACATAACCAACACGTTCTGTTAGCTTATTGTCTCGCAGGATGACACCACTATCCATGGGCAAGATATAACGATAAATTTTCGCTTCACGCATAATTCGAGTCCTATGTAATGCCGTATATTTGAGCGTTCTGGCGAGCAATCTCACCAGCCTCCCAGAGGGCGAGGCGCTCAGGAAAAATGGAACAGAGGAGCTAAAACACTCCTCTTTTTATACGGATTATGGGTTACGAGGGAATTTGTCGAAGTCTGGGCGACGTTTCTCGTTGAATGCGTTACGACCTTCTTGGCCTTCATCGGTCATGTAGAACATCATCGTTGCGTTACCCGCAAGCTCTTGAAGGCCTGCTTGACCATCACAGTCCGCATTCAAGGCAGCTTTCAGGCAGCGTAGCGCCATTGGACTATGCTGAAGAACTTCACGACACCAACGCACGGTTTCTTTCTCTAGCTCTTCTAGCGGCACAACCGTGTTGACCAAGCCCATGTCTAACGCTTCTTGCGCGTTATAGAAACGACATAGGAACCAGATTTCGCGAGCTTTCTTCTGGCCTACGATACGAGCCATGTAAGACGCGCCCCAACCACCATCAAATGAACCTACTTTAGGGCCCGTTTGACCAAACTGTGCGTTGTCCGCTGCAATTGTTAGGTCACACATCATGTGCAGTACATGACCGCCGCCAACAGCCCAGCCGGCAACTGATGCGATCACAGGTTTTGGACAAGTTCGAATATCGCGTTGGAAGTCCAATACGTTTAGGTGGTGTGTACCTTGCTCATCTTTATAGCCGCCGTAGTCGCCACGGATCTTCTGGTCGCCGCCAGAACAGAATGCGTCTTCACCTAGACCTGTCAGAATGATCACGCCAACACCAGAGTCATAACGCGCATCTGCCAACGCATCAATCATCTCTTTTACTGTTTGAGGGCGGAATGCATTACGCACTTGTGGGCGTGCAATGGTAATTTTCGCGATACCATCTTCAGATTTATGGTAGTGAATATCCTCGTATTTCTCGCTGCAATCTTTCCATTGAACCGGAGCGTAAAGTTCTTCTTCAGAAATGCCTACTGTTTTAGCCATGGTGATTCCCATTGTTCTCGTTACTCTCACCAAAGTGAGATTGAATTATGTGCTTAATATGCATCGCAAATTGTTGGGGCTGCTCTTGATGAACGTTATGTCCTGCGCCTTCAACTTGTCGATACGCCAACCCGCTACGTTGTGCCAGTTGGCTAAATTTTTGGTCTTTCGCGCCACACAAGTAATACATCGGTATATTCTGCTTTTTCAGTGTGGGCAACAAATACGCCTGCTTGGCTAACGATGTTGCCATCAGCATGCTCGCGACCGCCGAGCCAAGATTATCACTTCGCTTCGCAATTAATGTTTGTCTTTGCTCATGGTTTAGTGAAGAAAACACCGCTTGCTGATACCAATCGTTCAAAACACGTTCAAGTGGTTCTGTTTTGAAACGCTTTGCCCAGCGAGCATCATTCTCCAATCTCACCTGTTTCTCTGACTCAGTTTGAAGCCCGAAGTTTCCCCCTTCAACAATTGCGCCCACAATATTGAGATCTGAGAAGCATTGATTGGCAATACCATGCATCGCAATACGGCCGCCCATCGAGTAACCAATCAAAATAAGTGGTTGTTGCGGAGGAAATAATAAAGATAGTGTGGAATTAAGCAGTTTGCAGCAATCATCGAGATCGTTGCACTTTGTAAACTGGCTACGACCATGACCAGGAAGGTCTATAACGACTCGTTCAAACTGAGTCAGCTCATCCAAACAAGCTTTCCAATCAGCACCACTTCCTAAAAAGCCATGCAAAAACACCAGAGTGGGAAGGTCGCCACTTTGGTGTTTTTCAGTTGAAGAGAGACGCTCAGAGTGAAGCATGCAGGCTCTTATTAAATGCCTTTATCAACTCTGCGGCTTGGCTTGGTGGGGTTTGAACTTCCACCAGCAGTGTGCCTTGGCCGCTCGACAGGTGCTCGGCAACCATTGCTTGATACATTTCTAACGTAGTTGGCTTCTCATACTTTAAACCAAACTGTTTGGCTGCATGTTCAAACTGATAACCGTGGGGCATTTGGTAGTAAGCAGTGTGATGCTCCTGAGGCACCGGTAACATATCGAAAATTGCGCCACCATCATTGTTTGTGACCACAAGCACCGTCGGCAGTTTAGTGTGAGAAAACAGCGCTAGTGAATTGAGATCATACAGTGCTGATGTGTCACCAATATACATCAGTAACGGATTACCTCTTGCTCGCTGCACACCAGATGCGGTAGCAAACAAACCGTCAATTCCTGACGCGCCTCGGTTAGTGAACACTTCTACATCATCAAGTTTGCCGTACATATCGACAAGTCGAACAAACAAACTGTTACCCAAAAAGACATCAGCGTTTTTATTGCGCTCGTTGATGTCTGCTGCCAACGCGATTTCATCAATGGCAGAAGCTGAATCAGATAGGAAGGCTTCTTCGATACGTTGATGAACTCGCTTAACTCCATTCGCTAACCTATCAGCCCAACCAGCAAATATTGGCTTCTCAAAGCTAATGCGAGAAACCCAAGTTTGAGGAAACTCAACCCAGTGCATTTGCGCCAGATGATTTTGGTTATTACGGTCCATACGCGGCGAGATATACCAGTATTGAACGTCTTTACTTTGTTGATTTTTCGAAACTTGTTTATCAATCCATTGGTTCAAACGTTTGGAGATGATTCGGCTACCAAATTGGATAATAAGTTCACAAGACTCAAGCGCGTTTGCGAACTCGGGAAGTTGAAGCCATACATCGTAATGCGCCCAATCCGAACTGAGACCACTTTGCGGGTCTGCAAGTACTGGCCATCCCATCTTTTGTGCAAATGCCTGCGCCGACCGCGCTTGTTCAAGCGGTAAGCTGCCAATCACAACCAAGCCTTTTTTATCCGCACAAGACGGGATTTTCGCCTGTGACAAGTGGCTAAAACGCTGGGTATAACTACCACTTCCTTTTCGCCATCCGGCTACCGAGTCTAAGTAGGTTTGATAATCCGCTTTTGCACCATTGGAATACAAAGGTTCTGGAAATGCACAGTTAATATGAACAGCACTGCCTTGAAGCTGCTGAGTAAACATCACTTCGTCAACAGAGGTCAGCAACCAATTAAGCGATGTTGTTAAAGTTGGGCTTGGTAAATTCAAGCTGGCCGAGACATGATGTGAAAAAATACCCAACTGGTTAATCGCTTGGTTTGCGCCACAGCCAACGAGCTCCATCGGACGATCCGCAGTGAGCAGCACCAGCTTTTCACCAGTAAGCCTAGCCTCCGCAACGGCTGGTAATAAGTTCGCCACTGCCGTACCAGAGGTAACGATGATTGCCACTGGCTCTTGAGTAGCTTTCGCTAAGCCAAGAGCCATAAAGCCGAGACCACGCTCATCAAAGTGAGTATGAATAGAAAAATTGGACCGTTCTGCCACCTCTAAAGTTAAAGGAGTAGAACGAGAGCCAGGAGCGATACAAACATGCTTAACGCCAAATCGCTGAAGCTCAATCAATATGGTTTCTGACCAAATTCGATTGAGCACCGCTTGGTCATGATTCATGATGCGACTCCCAACGGGGGGTGATCAGAAATCAGCGTAAGTAACGTCGACATTTTCTTATCAAGTTCCGCCCACTCATGCTCTGCCACAGAGCCTGGCACAATACCTGCGCCCGCAAACAGTTGTACTTGGTCACCGAGCACAAGCGCGCTTCTGATCGCGACACAAAACTCTGCTCGTTCATGGCTTATGTAACCCATTGACCCCGCGTACCAGCCGCGCGCAAAGGGCTCATTATCAAGAATAAACTGCATGGATTCTTGTCGAGGTAAGCCAGCAACCGCCGCGGTCGGCTGAAGCGCCGATAACAACTGAACACCGTTTATTCCCGTCTTTAGGCTCGCGTGAATATTTCGCTTGAGGTGTTGCACTTTTCGTAGCCTAACCAAACTTGCCTCGGCCTCCACTTCAACCGCTTCGGAATGCGGTGATAGGCGATCAATAATGTCATCAACCACATATTGGTTTTCATTGAGGTTCTTTTCATCTTGGGATAACCAATTCGCCAACTCCATATCGTGAGTGGCATTGTCCCCTCGACCAATCGTGCCTGCTAACGCTTCGGTATGAAGTTCGTGCCCTACGCGAGAATACAAACGTTCTGGCGTAGAACCCATAAAGCTGTGTTTGCTGTCTAAGCTCAGCATGAAATGGAAACTATGATGGTTATTTAAGTAACTCGCTTTCAGCAACTGTGCAGCACTTAATGTGTTATCAAGCTGCACGGTAGAGCGACGCGCCAATACCACTTTCTTAAAATCATCATTCTTTATACCAGTCAAAACCCTATGAACTAACTCATTCCATTGAGGCTGACTTGGCGTATGAACAATAGAGCGGATGTGAGAAGAAATCGGAGCTAAGGTCGCGACCTCACAAACCAGTTTATTCAGTCCTGCTAGGGTTCGTGCTTTATCTTCTGAAATATTAACTGCGAGAGACCATTGTTGGTCAAAACGAATTAACTCAATTTGAGGCAAAAAGAAGAAAGAAGGCATACAGCGACGATTCTTCTCATGCTGGCCGTCAAAAGAGCGTCCGCCCCAGACTCGTTGCCCTTCACCTAGAATGGTATAAGCAGGGCCTGGCTCAACAAAAGCGTGTAATTGCCCTAGTGCAACGACCTCTTCACGAGTATCGCGGGACTGCCAGTAGAATTTAGGGAAAAGTGGTTGTGCATCAAGCCAATCAATAAATGAGAAATTAGGTTTCTCGCTCAGGGGCTCGACCAGACGTGTTTGATTGCCTTCCGCTTGCTGAACTCGCTCGATAATTCTCTTTACGGCTTGATGGAACTGTGACAAATCAACCTCGTAGTATGTGAGGATAAATGGTAACTGACGGCTACTCTAAGTTTAGACCCAAAGCAAATCAAGGTCGTATGCGATCTTTTGCAAAATCCTGTGATAGCAAACGAGCAAAACTTAACCAGCAAACAGATAATTTACAGATATATATTCTAATAAAAAACAAATTATTGTATTTTAATAAAGAAATTAACGAATTTTTAGGAATTATACAATGCAAAATATCGGGATGTCGTCAAAACTCGATAATGTCTGCTACGACATTAGGGGTCCTGTACTCAAACATGCTAAGCGCATGGAGGAAGAAGGGCATAAAATCCTAAAGCTAAACATTGGTAACCCTGCCCCATTTGGTTTTGACGCCCCTGATGAGATTTTAGTCGACGTGATTCGTAATCTGCCGACTTCTCAAGGCTATTGTGATTCCAAAGGCATTTACTCTGCTCGTAAAGCCGTGGTCCAACACTATCAACGTAAAGGTATCCGCTCGCTAGATGTCGAAGATGTGTATGTGGGTAACGGCGTGTCTGAGCTGATCGTGATGGCCATGCAAGCGCTGTTAAACAATGGCGACGAAATGCTGATCCCAGCACCTGATTACCCGTTGTGGACAGCTTCAGTTGCACTATCAGGCGGTAAGCCGGTTCATTACCTATGTGATGAAGGTGCAGACTGGTACCCTGACCTTGAAGACATCAAAAAGAAAATCACACCGAAGACACGTGGCATTGTTCTGATCAACCCGAACAACCCGACAGGTGCGGTATACAGCCGTGACTTCCTACTTGAAGTGATTGAAATCGCGCGCCAGCACAAACTGATCATTTTCGCAGATGAGATCTACGACAAAGTGTTGTACGACGGTGCAACACATACCTCAGTCGCAACACTCACTGAAGACGTGCTAGTCATGACATTCAATGGCCTTTCAAAAGCCTACCGTGTTTGCGGTTTCCGTGGTGGCTGGATGTTCCTAACGGGGCCTAAACATCTAGCTCAAGGGTACGTGAATGGATTGGAGTTGCTTTCATCGATGCGTTTATGTGCAAACGTACCAATGCAACATGCGATTCAAACTGCGCTAGGTGGATACCAGAGTATCAATGAACTGATTTTACCTGGCGGACGCTTATTAGAGCAGCGCAATAGAGCGTATGAACTGATCAATCAGATTCCTGGTGTTTCTTGTGTCAAACCTAAGGGTGCGATGTACCTCTTCCCGAAAATCGACACAAAAATGTACAACATCAAGAACGATCAGCAGATGGTTTTAGATTTCTTAAAACAAGAGAAGGTCTTACTGGTGCAAGGTTCCGGCTTCAACTGGCCGAAACCAGACCATTTCCGCATCGTGACACTGCCGCACGTTGAAGATCTAGAAATCGCCATTGGACGTTTTGAGCGATTCCTATCAACCTACAGCCAGTAATGAATCACTGGTAGTAATTAGTGCTGATCTCTCATATGCTTAGAGGAACTCCTAGTGAGTTCCTTTTTTACACCAGAAACGGAGAAAGCCATGAAAGAAAGCCATTTTTTCGCTCACCTGGCTCGAATGAAGCTGATCCAACGCTGGCCTTTAATGCGGTCCGTCTCACCAGAAAACGTTTCAGAGCATAGCTTACAAGTTGCTTTTGTCGCTCATGCCCTTGCCCTAATTAAAAACAAAAAGTTCGGCGGCAACCTTAATCCAGAACGCATCGCGATTCTTGCTATGTACCATGACTCCAGCGAAGTATTAACGGGTGACCTTCCAACCCCAGTGAAGTATTACAATCCTGAAATTGCCAAAGAATATAAGAAGATAGAATCGGCAGCGGAACAAAAATTACTCTCAATGTTACCGGAAGAGTTCCAAGATGATTTTGCCCCCTACCTTCTTTCCCACTCTGCACACGAAGAGGACGCAAAAATCGTCAAGCAAGCCGACTCCATCTGTGCCTATTTAAAATGTCTCGAAGAACTAAGCGCAGGCAATCATGAGTTCGCTCTGGCAAAAAAACGCTTAGACATCACTTTGCAAGAACGTAGAACGCCTGAAATGGATTACTTCCTCAATACCTTTGCCCCAAGTTTCGAATTATCGTTAGATGAAATCAGTTAGCTTACGGAGATAATCGTGTCGTTTGAATTACACCCACAATGGCAAGAGCGCCATGATGATGAGCATAAAATACGTCGTGACGACCATCGAAGCCCGTACCAAAGAGACCGAGCGCGCATTCTTCACTCGGCTGCATTTCGACGCTTACAAGCAAAAACCCAAGTACACGGCAATAGCTTGGAAGACTTTCACCGCAGCCGGTTAACACACTCCTTAGAAGCGTCACAACTCGGGACCGGTATCGTCGCCCAGTTAAAGAAAAAACAACCAGAGTTCCGTGATCTATTACCATCAGACAGCTTAATTGATTCATTATGTTTGGCGCACGACATCGGGCATCCTCCATACGGTCATGGGGGAGAAGTCGCTCTAAACTACGTAATGCGCGAACATGGCGGTTTCGAGGGGAACGCCCAAACCTTTCGTATCGTCACTAAGTTAGAGCCTTATACTGAGCATTTCGGAATGAATTTATCACGCCGCACACTGCTTGGTTTGATTAAGTACCCTGCCCTCATTAGTCAAACACGCTCCGTCAAGTTGCCTCAACCAGCTGAGCATCAACGTAAACTAAAAGCCAAAGATTGGAGCCCAGCTAAGGGCATTTATGATTGTGATAAAGACTTATTTGATTGGGTAATTGCACCGCTTTCTGACAACGACAAGGCATTGCTTAGCTTAATGCGCTCAAAACCAGAATCGGAGTTTGAGCACAGTAAAACGCGTTTTAAATCACTCGATTGCTCAATCATGGAGCTAGCGGACGATATCGCCTATGGCGTTCATGATTTAGAAGATGCAATCGTGCTTGGTATGGTGACACGTCAGCAATGGCAAGAAGGCGCAGCAAGTCAATTAGCGGACTGTGGCGACCCGTGGTTTGAAGCACATATCGATTCCATCGGACAGATGCTATTTAGTGGTAAGCATCATGAACGGAAAGATGCCATCGGTGGTATGGTTAACGCCCTCCTGACCAGCATTTCAATCAAGGCGGTGGATGAGCCTTTCAATAATCCATTACTGTCTTGGAATGCGTGTTTAGAGCCACAAATGGCACGAGCACTTGACGTACTCAAACACTTTGTCAGTACTTTTGTTATCCAAGTCCCGCAGGTCCAGATCGTTGAATATAAAGGTCAGCAAATTATTATGGACATTTTTGAAGCGTTAACAGCGGACCCAGAGCGCTTGCTGCCTGTTCATACAAAAGAACTGTGGTGCCAAGCGAAAAGCGAGAGCAATAAGATGAGAGTCATCGCCGATTACATTTCTGCTATGACCGATGGACACGCGCAAAAGCTTCACCGTCAGCTATTCTCTTCCATCGTTCTTTAGTCACACTCAACCTTTCAAGTAATTCTTTTCAAATACGCCCGGCGGCATCTGGGCGATTTGGAATTCGATCATCTTTTCAAAGGCATGCATAAGCGGTGTAAAGTCTCTCTCGGGTTCAAGCAAACGAAGCGAATGATAACCCGCCTCGACTGTCGATAAGCTATTCTCAGAGGGCGCCTTACGAATGGTGTAATGCCCTTGCAATTGCTTCGGTAATTGCACGGTTGGGAGTGGATGTAAATTGCTAGAAAGCTGCCACATTTTGTACGCTTTTTTCCACGTCCCATCGAGCAAAACCAAACGTATTTTCTTAGATACACTACGGCTCACTTGATTGATTTCAGAGATGCATCGTGACTGTTCCGATGGGTAAAGAACAAAATGTTGATATGATTCATCCGCCAACAAGTGATTTAAGACATCATCACCAGAAAAGTCCTCTCCTATCAGACAAATACAGTTATCTAAACTCAAATTGAGAATCCGTGCCGTACCAAGCGGACGATGTTCTTCACTCGTGTGCTGAAGAATGATAAGTTCTACCTCGCTTGCCAACGGTACAATCCATTGGCAAATACACGCTTTTTGCGATTTTCCACAACGAGAACAATAACGAGACATAGAGTGAACCTTTATACCTTGCTGAGTATTATCAGCGTGATCTGTTTGATACTTCAATTCGAACCAATGGCAAGCCTAACCGAGTGGCACAGCTACAATATACGCCATGGCGAATGGTGGCGAATCGTAACAGGAAATCTCACACATACCAACTTTGCGCACTTAGGGATGAACCTGGCAGGATTGTGGATCATTACTTTTATTTTTCGTCCAAGTACTCGCAACTTCCTTATCGTTTTCTCACTCTTGTGCGCATTTGTTGGAGCAATGAATTTGTTTACCAACATGTCGGTGTACGTGGGATTATCTGGCGTACTACACGGACTATTTGGATTCTGGGCACTCAGAGAAGTCTTTGAAAGCAGAAGAAGCAGCTTGTTGTTGGTCGGCGGGCTTATTGCCAAAGTAGCATGGGAGCAGATCTATGGTCCATCAAGCAGCACTGCTGCGCTTATCGGCGCAAACGTTGCTATTGATGCTCATTTATTTGGCGCACTCGGTGGGTTAACAATGGCTCTAATGGAAAAAGGCTTTCGCCGTCGTTTATTCGGTTAAAAAATCCCGAACCACGAAAGAGGGGTTGGTTCGGGAAAGCAGTAATAGGGAAACAGATATTGTTCTGAATTCAGACTCAATATCTGAAATACATCAAGCTACAGTAAAATGCGGTCTTCGTTTTTCTTAACTGTCGCTTCACCAATGCCTTTTACGCTCTTCAAATCTGCTGCCGTTTTAAAAGGGCCATGCTCCTCGCGGTAGTCCACGATACTCTGCGCTTTCTTCTCACCAATACCTTTCAACATGGTCGCTATTTCTTCAGCAGAGGCCGTGTTGATATTTACGGTAATTTCAATTCCTTCATATTTGTCAGTGGCTGAATCCGCAGCCATGCTAAAAGGCGCAAAAACAAATAAGCACAATGTCAAAATCCATTTCATATTGAACATACAATCTCCAAAATAGTAGGCTAAAACTAGTCATCGGGAGCAAGTCACTATCAGTTAACAAACCTAGATGACCCGATATTCGCAATGACTGGTATCACTTAAACGCGCACTAATTTAAGTAATGCTTATTGATGATTGAAGTTAATAAAGACAAAAATAAAACGGACCGCTTATGCGGTCCGTTTTAGTTAACATGCAAATTACACTAATTGTGCTTAGTTGCTCACAATAAAGTACTCAATGTCAGTGTTTGCGCGCAGTACAGCTAGCACAGATGATAGGTCTTGCTGAGAAGATGCTCGCTGCATTTGCATCGCAACTTGCTCTTCTAACTCACTATCTAGCTCAGCATTTACAGCATCAAGCTCGATGATAACAATGTTACCTTCAAGATCTTTAGACTGACCATATACTGGCTTACCATCGACTGGTTTTGCCATCGCGAATACCGTTGTTGCCAACGGAGAACGGCGATCTACTGTCTCTTGTTCACCAAATGCAAGGTTGTTTTCAGTAAGCACATCTGTCTTACCTTCTTTCAATGCAGCAACAACCTGTGTACCAAGTTCCATCGCATCTTGCTCACCCTTAACGCGAGATAGCTCTGCAATAACCTGATCTTTCACTTCTTCTAGTGGAAGAACCGTCTCATCACGTGCGTCTTCAACACGAACAACAATAATATGTTCAGGTGCAACTTCGATAGCTTCAGAGTTTAAGCCATCTTCTTTTACTTCAGGGCTAAGGATAGCTTGCATTACCGCAGGGTTACGAAGCACTTCAGGTGCGTCAACTTGAGAAATAAAGTCCGTTGTCTTCACTTCTTGGTTAACGGCTTGAGAAGCGTCATACAATGAGTCTGGGTATTCAAACGCTACGCGCTCAAGCTCACTTTGTAGCTCGTAGAATTGATCAACCGCTTGTTGGTCAACCATTTCTTGTTTGATTTCAGCGGCTACTTCTTCAAATGGCTTCGCCACAGAGTCTTTTAGCTCTTCAAGCTTGATAATATGGTAACCAAAGTCCGACTTTACTAGACCTGACGTATCGCCTGGATTCTTCAACGCGAATGCCGCTTCTTCAAAAGCAGGGTCCATCACATCACGCTCAATCCAACCTAAGTCACCGCCGTTTTCAGCACTGCCAAAATCGTCAGATTTCTCTTGAGCAAGCGTCGCAAAATCTGCTCCCGCATTTAGCTCATCTAAGATAGCCTGCGCTTTTGCTTCATCGTCCCCTTCTACAAGAATATGAGCGACACGGCGCTGCTCTTCTGAAGAATATTTGTTTAAGTGCTCATCGTAGTACTTTTTCACCTCAGCGTCAGAAACATTAACTTGTTCCTTTAGCGCTTCAGCAGACAGTTCGATATAAGCGACTTTAACCTGCTCTGGGCGAGTAAAGTTGTCAGGGTTTGCTTTGTAGTACTGTTGAATTTCTTCGTCAGTCAATTCAATGTTTTTCGCAAACTCTGCTAAGTCGATTTTAATCGTGCGAATATCACGAGTTTGAGTGAACAGCTTACCTTCTGCCTGTACTTCACCTGGCAGAATAAATTCACTGTTTTGTAGTGCATTCAGCAGTTGTTCACGAACCAATTCACGACGCATGTACTCAGCAAAAGAGTCTGGCGAAAAGCCTGCACGACGCAGAGAAGCTTGATAGATCTCTTGATCGAACTGACCATTAGATTGGAATTGAGGCATGTCTAGAATCATGCTGCGAACTTGGGTGTCGCTGATTCGCAGACCTAAAGCTTCTGCTTGTTGGTCAAGCAACACGTCATTGATCATTCGATCTAAAACGGATTTGCGGAAAGATTCAACATATGCAGGGTCAGCCAGCATTTGAGAGAAGTAGTCACCCAACTGAGCTTGCATACGGTTACGCTCATTTTGGTATGCCATCTCGAACTCACCACGAGGAATCTCAGTGTTACCGACTTTCGCTGCAGAGTTGTTGTTACCACTAACGATGTAGCTACCCACACCTGCAAATACGAAAGACAGGATGATAAGCCCAAGGATAATTTTGACCGCGATGCTATTCACGCCTTCGCGTAGTCGATCCATCATAATTTAACTGCTCTCCACAATTGAAGCCTACTGCTTCTATCTAATAGAAATAATGGCGCAATAATATCAGAAAAAGAAATGCGCATCAGTATGATGCGCATAATTTAAGAAAGTTCGGCTCGAAGTTTGTAAATTTTTGTTCGAAACTTATTGTTTGAGCAAAAGTTAAGCAAATGGCCGGTTACAGAATTAACGCTGTGATTAGTTACAAGCGTCTTTCAGTGCTTTACCAGCTTTAAAAGCTGGTACTTTTGCTTCTGCGATTTGGATTTCTTCACCAGTTTTTGGGTTACGACCAGTACGTGCAGCACGAGTACGAACGCTGAATGTACCAAAGCCAACTAGAGCAACTTGATCACCAGACTGAAGAGTGCCGCTTACTGCTTCGATGAATGCATCTAGAGCACGACCCGCTGACGCTTTAGAAATGTCTGCATTTTCTGCGATTTGTTCTACTAACTGAGTTTTATTCACTGTAATTTCCCCTTTGTGTCATCTGTGATTATTTTTGTGATGACTTTCGTTCCATTGTTAAGAAAATATGCTCCATCCCTTATTCGTCAAGGGCTGGCAGCTATCGAAACTAACTTAGCGCCCAAAAAAAACGCTGACAAGCCTTTTTAGACTTATCAGCGTAAACTTTTACTTATTTTTGCTGCACATCACTATTTTTGAGACTCAAACTCAACGCCCGTCGGGTCTCGCTCTAGTGCGACTTTCAGTACTTCATCAATCCACTGTACAGGGATGACTTCCAGATCAGCGATAACATTATCAGGAATCTCTTCCAAATCACGCTCGTTGTCTTTTGGAATTAGCACAGTCTTAATGCCGCCACGGTGTGCCGCAAGTAACTTCTCTTTTAGGCCACCGATAGGTAGGACTTCACCACGCAGTGTTATTTCACCCGTCATCGCTACCTCTGCTTTCACAGGGTTACCTGTCAGAGCAGAAACCAAGGCAGTACACATTGCAGTACCCGCACTTGGGCCATCTTTTGGCGTCGCGCCTTCCGGTACGTGCACGTGAATATCTTTCTTCTCGTAGAAGTCAGTATTGATACCCAGTTTTTCTGCACGAGAGCGAACTACTGTCATTGCGGCTTGGATAGACTCTTGCATCACGTCACCAAGAGAACCCGTTTGCGTCAGCTTACCTTTACCTGGCATGGATTGAGTTTCAATCGTTAGCAGGTCGCCACCCACTTCTGTCCAAGCTAGACCTGTCACTTGACCAATTCGGTTACTTTCATCCGCTTTACCGTAATCGAAACGTTGAACACCCAAGTACTCTTTTAGGTTGTCCATCGTTACCGTGACTGACTTGATGTCTTTATCCAGCAAGATGTTCTTCACGGCTTTACGGCAGATCTTAGAGATCTCACGTTCTAAGTTACGGACACCCGCTTCACGAGTGTAATAACGGATGATGCCAATAATCGCAGAGTCTTCAATGATGATCTCATCCGGTTTTAGACCATTGCGCTTCACCTGCTTATCAACAAGGTGACGTTTTGCAATGTTCAGCTTCTCGTCTTCGGTGTAACCAGATAAACGAATAACTTCCATACGATCTAACAATGGACCTGGAATGTTCATCGAGTTCGAGGTTGCAACGAACATAACGTCAGAAAGGTCGTAATCCACTTCTAAGTAGTGATCGTTGAACGAGTTATTCTGTTCAGGATCAAGTACTTCTAGTAGCGCTGATGCCGGATCGCCACGCATATCTGAAGACATTTTGTCGATTTCGTCCAATAAGAACAATGGGTTCTTCACGCCAACTTTCGACATCTTCTGGATTAATTTACCTGGCAATGAGCCAATGTAAGTACGACGGTGACCGCGGATTTCTGCTTCATCACGTACACCACCCAGCGCCATACGAACGTACTTACGACCTGTAGCAGAAGCAATTGAACGACCAAGAGACGTTTTACCCACACCTGGAGGACCAACAAGACAAAGGATTGGACCTTTTAACTTATTGATTCGGTTTTGAACCGCCAAGTATTCAAGAATACGCTCTTTTACGCGCTCTAGACCGTAGTGGTCTTCATTAAGAATCTCTTCTGCTTTCGCTAAATTTTTCTTAACTTTTGAGCGTTTAGCCCAAGGCACGCTGACCATCCAATCGATGTAGCTACGAACCACTGTTGCTTCGGCAGACATCGGAGACATCATCTTAAGCTTTTGAAGCTCTTGCTCAGTCTTTTCACGTGCCTCTTGAGGCATTTTTGATTCGTCAATCTTCTTCTGCAGCGTTTCGAACTCGTCTGGTGCGTCTTCCATCTCACCAAGTTCTTTCTGAATCGCTTTCATTTGCTCATTCAGATAGTACTCACGCTGAGATTTTTCCATTTGCTTTTTAACGCGACCACGAATGCGTTTTTCAACTTGCAGCAAATCGATCTCTGATTCCATCTGGCCCATTAGGAATTCCAGACGCTCAGTGACATCAACAATTTCAAGTACTTGCTGCTTATCCACCAGCTTCAACGGCATATGAGCTGCAATAGTATCCGCTAAGCGAGCCGCTTCGTCGATACCGTTGAGTGAGGTGAGAACTTCTGGTGGAATCTTCTTGTTTAGCTTAATAAAGCCTTCAAACTGATTAATCGCACTGCGAACAATCACTTCTTGCTCACGCTCATCCAATTCTGGCGTAACCACAAATTCCGCTTCCGCTAGGAAGAAGTCACTCTCTTTAAAGTGATTGATTTTCGCACGTTGCTGGCCTTCAACCAGTACTTTTACTGTGCCATCCGGAAGCTTCAGTAGCTGGAGAATGGTGGCTACCGTACCTACTTCAAATAGGTCGTCAACCGTAGGCTCATCAGTATCAGCTTGCTTTTGTGCCACAAGAAGAACTTGTTTGTTGGTTTCCATCGCCGTTTCTAAACAGCTAATCGATTTCTCACGACCAACAAACAATGGAATAACCATGTGCGGGTAGACCACTACGTCACGTAGAGGTAGTACCGGGATCTCGATACGCTCGGAACGTTCCAAGTTCATATAATTCTCTCTTCCGCTTTCACGTTTACGTATTACTTATCGATTTATATGGGGGCTAATTGTTTGGATTCAATAAGAGAAATAAAAAAAGGAGGTAATTACTTACCTCCTTTTTCATTACGGCTGAATTTATTCTGCTCCAGCGGCCTGATTGTCTGAGTTGCTATAAATAAGCAATGGCTCTGACTCACCATTGATGACGGACTCATCAATCACGACCTTACTTACGTCTGTCGCAGATGGCAGTTCGTACATGGTTTCCAGTAATACGCCTTCAAGGATCGAGCGTAAACCACGAGCACCTGTTTTACGCTCCATTGCTTTCTTAGCGATAGCGCGCAGCGCATCTTCTCGGAACTCAAGTTCAGCGTTTTCAAGCTCAAACAATGCTGCGTATTGCTTGGTTAATGCGTTCTTCGGTTCACATAGGATCTGAATCAACGCTTCTTCATCAAGCTCAGTCAGTGTTGTTGTCACAGGAAGACGACCAATGAATTCTGGAATGAGTCCGTACTTCACTAAATCCTCAGGCTCAACCTGAGTGAATAGCTCACCCACGGTCTTCGATTCGTTTTTAGAACGAACTTCAGCACCGAAGCCAATACCTGTACCTGTTGCAACACGCTGCTCAATCACCTTATCTAGGCCAGCAAATGCACCACCACAGATGAACAGGATCTTCGACGTGTCCACTTGTAGGAATTCTTGCTGAGGGTGCTTACGACCACCTTGAGGTGGAACCGATGCAACCGTGCCTTCGATAAGTTTTAGTAGCGCCTGCTGAACACCTTCACCAGATACGTCACGCGTAATAGATGGGTTTTCAGCTTTGCGTGAAATTTTATCAATTTCATCAATGTAAACGATGCCACGTTCAGCTTTAGCTACATCGTAATCACATTTTTGCAGAAGCTTTTGGATGATGTTTTCAACGTCTTCACCCACATAACCAGCCTCGGTTAGTGTGGTTGCGTCTGCCATTGTAAATGGCACATCCAAGAATCGAGCTAATGTCTCAGCAAGTAGTGTTTTACCGCTACCTGTTGGGCCAATTAGAAGGATGTTACTTTTACCAAGCTCCACACCTTCACTCGTTGTATCACCATTGCGTAAACGCTTGTAGTGGTTATATACCGCAACTGCGAGCACTTTTTTCGCGTAATCTTGCCCGATCACATAGTCATCAAGGTGTTCACGGATCTGTTTTGGCGTTGGTAACGCTTCAGATTCTTTCTTAGGGAGAACATCCTTGATTTCTTCGCGAATAATATCGTTACATAAGTCGACACACTCGTCGCAAATGTACACTGACGGACCTGCGATTAGCTTGCGAACTTCGTGCTGACTTTTGCCGCAGAAAGAACAGTACAGCAATTTACCGCTGCCACTTTCTTTGCTTTTATCTGTCATTCGCTAACCTCTTAGCCTTTACTCTTCATGAATGAGTGTATATCAATTTTTGCCAAAATGCGCTGGCTAATTACTCGCCGCGGTGGCTTAACACTGCATCCACGATACCGTATTCCACAGCCTGCTCTGATGACATGAAGTTATCACGATCAGTATCGCGCTCAATGACTTCAAGAGGTTGGCCAGTATGTTCTGCTAACAACTTGTTTAGCTTCTGCTTAATGGTCAGAATTTCCTGAGCATGGATTTGGATATCAGAAGCTTGACCCTGGAAACCACCCAATGGTTGGTGGATCATTACACGAGAGTTAGGCAGTACGTAACGCTTACCTGGCGCACCACCCGCAAGCAGGAAGGCACCCATTGAACATGCTTGACCCATACATACAGTGCTGACATTTGGCTTAATAAACTGCATGGTATCGTAGATAGACATACCAGCTGTTACGCTGCCACCTGGCGAGTTGATGTATAGGAAAATATCTTTATCTGGATTTTCAGATTCTAGGAAAAGTAGCTGAGCCACGACAAGGTTTGCCATGTGGTCTTCCACTTGACCCGTTAAAAAAATCACGCGCTCTTTAAGCAGACGTGAGTAGATGTCGTAAGAGCGTTCGCCTCGGGAAGTTTGTTCAACCACCATTGGTACTAGCGCGTCCATAATTGGCGACATTGCATTTTTTTCTTGGTAGCTCATATTCTTATGTCCCTAAAATAAATGGCCCGGATGATGACTATCATACGGACCATTGTTAGCAGAATAGTTAACGTTAAGTCAACCTTCTACGCAAGATATTGCTTATTAAGCAGCAGGTTGTTGTTGGTTAAGTAGCTCGTTGAAGCCTACTTCTTTCTCAGAAACCTGTGCTTTAGCGATGATCGCGTCGATTGCTTGCTCTTCTAGAGCTACATTGCGCATGTTGTTCATCATTTCTTCGTTTTGCTCGTAGTAAGCAATAACTTCTGATGGATCTTCGTATGCAGTAGCCATTTCTTCAATTAGAGCTTTAACTTTCTCGTCGTCCGCTTTTAGCTCTTCAGACTTGATTACTTCACCTAGTAGAAGACCAACTACTACGCGACGTTTAGCTTGCTCTTCGAACAGCTCACGTGGAAGCTGAGCAGCAGCTTCTGGGTTACCACCGAAGCGTTGTGCAGCTTGTTGACGTAGAACTTGGATTTCTTGCTCGATAAGCGCTGATGGTACGTTGATGTCGTTTTGCTCAACTAGACCGTCAATCGCTTGCTCTTTGATGCGGTTCTTAACAGCTTGCTTAAGCTCGCGTTCCATGTTTTTACGAACTTCAGCTTTAAGTGCTTCAACACTGCCTTCAACAACACCGAACTTAGCAACGAACTCGTCGTTTAGTTCTGGTAGTTCACGAGCTTCAACTTTGTTCACTTTGATTGCGAACTTAGCTGCTTTACCTTTTAGGTTTTCAGCGTGGTAATCTTCTGGGAAAGTCACGTCGATGTCGAATTCCATACCTGCAGTTTTCCCTGCGATACCGTCTTCGAAACCAGGAATCATGCGACCAGCGCCCATTTCTAGTGGGAAGTTCTCAGCTTTACCGCCCTCGAATTCTTCACCGTCGATAGAACCAACGAAGTCAATGCTTACGCGTTTGCCATCTTCTGCTGCTTCTTCAACTTCAACCCAAGTAGCTTGTTGCTTACGTAGAGTATCGATCATCTCTTCTACGTCTGCGTCTTTAACTTCAGTTAGCGGTTTTTCAACAGTGATGTTTTCTAGGCCTTTAAGCTCAACTTCTGGGTAAACTTCAAAAGTTGCAGTGAAAACTAGGTCTGAACCTTCTTTGTTTTCTACAGGAGCGAAAGTTGGAGCGCCAGCTGGGTTGATTTTCTCTTTAACGATAGCTTCGATGAAGTGGCGTTGCATAACTTCACCAAGAACGTCTTGACGTACTGCTTTGCCGTACATCTTAGCAACCATTTTTAGAGGCACTTTACCCTTACGGAAACCATCGAAACGACGGTTTTTAGCGATGTTGCGTAGTTCAGCTGTTACAGCGTCTTCGATGTTTGCAGCTGGAACAGTAATGTTTAGACGGCGCTCTAGGCCCTCTAGCGTTTCAACAGTAACTTGCATTATATATAAACCTCTAAAGTGGCTCGGTTTTCCGAGCGTATGAGCGAAACTCAGCGGAGCTTACGCTTCATCCTTGTGTAGTGTTCTGTCCGAACACCTAATTTAAATCGAGTATCGATACTGTTTGTCAGTACCGGACTAATCAGTGATATCTTCGATAAAATTACCAAAGGTATCTCCTATTAGCCTCAGGACAGAATTTTTAGACGCGACATTCTAGCGATCTGTCGCAACCCTGTCGAGCCAATAGCCACTATGTGGACATTGTCTGCGCTAAATTCTCGAATGCTGACCCATTTTTTCTTCAAAAATGCGATTCAAACACCGTCTAAGTATCGTCAGCATATCTAGAATGGGGACAATAGCGACTTTTTCAAGAGAATCGACCGGTTTTTTTATCGAAAAGCCTAAAAAGAGATCTTGCTCTTGTTTTACTCCACAGAGTTGAAAACTAAATCCCTAATCCTCCCTACAAACTATTAACATTTTCTTACGTGACCAAAGGAAAGGTTTAAGGAGTGTAAGGATGTCGCAAAAAAACCGGATTCTGCTGACTTTTTTTGCCTTCTATTTCCTTTGCGCAATCATAGGTGGTCATTGGGTTTGGCAGACTAGTTATCAATCATTGCTTGATAAACACCAGTCCCAACTTGAGCAATTTTCTAGTCATATTAAAAACAAACTCGATAAATACGCCCATATCCCTAACCTTCTGGCCAAAGATGACCCTCTCCATCAAGCGTTACTGCATCCAAATAACAGTGCCCAACTGGAACTCACCAATCGGTATTTAGAATCCGTTAATGACGTGATTGAAGCGGCAGATACCTATTTAATCGATCAATGGGGTACGACGGTCGCGGCCAGCAACTGGCGTAAAGAGCGATCTTTTATTGGACGAAATTTTGCGTTCCGCCCTTATTTCAAACTAGCAATCGTTGGGGAACGAAGCCAATACTACGCGCTGGGTTCGACTTCGGGTAAGCGTGGCTACTACTATTCTTATCCGATCATATACGCGGGCGGCGTCCTTGGTGTGGTCGTGGTTAAGATGGACTTGAGTAAGATAGAAGACAACTGGCAGCAGCCAAATAGTGTGTTCGTCGCGAGCGATCCGCACGGGATTGTTTTCATGAGCAGCCGAAGTGATTGGCTACTCAAAAGCTTACAACCACTGACTGAGAATGAAAGAAAACAAGTTTGGGCAAGCCGACAATACCTTGATGAGCCAATTGAAACTCTAGGATTGGTGGGCAATGTGGAGGAAACGCATTCTGAGCTTAAACAAGGTTACCCATATAACAAAGGGACCTTGGTGGTCTCTTCGTTGCCCCTACCAGAGCTCAAGCTGACCATCCGCGTACTATCTCCTAAGCAGTCTATCGTCTGGCTCACTATGGGTTACATTTTTGTACTTACTCTTGCATTCACAGTGTTGTTTTTAATTGGCCAGCTCATCTATCACCGTCAACAACGCCACTTACAACTTGAGAGAATTCAACAAGAGGCCAATCAAAAACTTGAATATCAAGTCATGGCTCGCACCGCAGAATTGCAAGCAGAAATCGCCCAGAGAATAGAAACCGAACAAACACTTCGCCTAACGCAAGACGAACTCGTTCAAGCTGCGAAACTAGCAGTATTAGGGCAAATGTCAGCCAGTATCAGTCATGAACTGAATAATCCACTTGCGGCCATTCGCAGCTTTGCTGAAAACGGCAAGCTGTTTCTCCAAAAAGAAAAATATGAGCGAGTGGAAGATAATCTAACTCGCATCTCAGCCCTCACTGATCGCATGGCAAACATCAGTCAGCAGCTTCGTTCTTTCGCTAAAAAAACCAGTGGAAACGAGCTGGCTCAATCTCGTTTGTTTCCAGTAATTGCCTCAGTCAAAGAGCTGATGAAACCCGCACTTAAATCTGCACGTGTCACGCTAGAAACGCAGGTACCAGAGCACGATGTTGAAGTTCAGATCAATATCATTCAACTTGAACAAGTGTTGGTTAATTTACTGACCAATGCGATAGAGGCTCTCAAAGAGCAACAAGACAAACAAGTACAGTTATCCATAGAGCAAGACGAACAGGCCGGTTTGGTTTGGATTCATGTAGATGACAATGGTCCAGGGCTTGGAGATTTCTCACTTTCGGACTTATGTGAGCCTTTCCTAACTACCAAACAAAATGGGTTAGGTTTAGGACTCTCTATCTCGCAACAAATCTTAGCCAGTATGAACGGAAGATTATGTGCCCAAAATCGAGAACAAGGCGGAGCTCGATTTTCATTGTGTTTACCTATCGCTCCTAACAACACAGAACAATCAAAAGGATGAGATCATGTGTCAGGTGTTTTTTATTGATGATGAAGCCGATCTTAGACTGGCAATAGAACAAACGTTTGAATTGGCAGATATCGATGCCACATTCTTTCCAGACGCTGAATCTGCCTTACTCGCCATTAAGCAGGGAGCCGAGCCAGGTGTGGTGATTACCGATATTTGCTTACCCGGTATTTCAGGGATGGATTTACTAAATACCCTTGTGCGAAAAGACACCCATCTTCCCGTGATTATGATTACTGGTCATGGCGATATCTCAATGGCGGTTAATGCGTTACACCAAGGAGCGTATGATTTTATCGAAAAGCCATTCCCACCTGAGCACTTAGTTGAAACCGTCAAGCGCGCCATTGAGAAGCGCCAATTAACGGTTGAAAACGAGAAGTTACGCCTGTCTCTCAAGGCAAGTAAAACGCTCGGACCTCGTGTTATCGGAGAAACGTCTAGCATTCAAATGTTACGCGAAACCATTGCTCACATCGCCGATACTGATGCAGATATCTTATTGTTTGGCGAAACTGGTACAGGTAAAGAGTTAATCGCCCGCTCTTTGCATGAGCAAAGCTCTCGACGGAACCAAAACTTTGTCGCAGTAAATTGTGGTGCAGTACCAGAGAATTTGATTGAGAGCGAACTCTACGGGCATGAAAAAGGCGCATTTACTGGCGCAGAAAGCCGCCGTATCGGTAAATTTGAATTTGCTCAAGGCGGTACACTTTTCTTGGATGAAATCGAGTCAATGCCAATCCAAGCCCAAATCCGTTTACTGAGAGTACTGCAAGAGCGTGTGATTGAGCGTGTCGGCTCGAATGAACTCTTGCCCTTAGATATTCGAGTAATTGCCGCAACCAAAGTCGATTTGAAACGCGCTGCTGAAGAGGGAACCTTTCGCCAAGATCTTTACTATCGACTGAATGTGGTTACCTTAGATCTCCCGCCACTGCGTGAACGGAAAGAAGACATCCCTGCCCTCTTCCATCATTTCCTATTGGTAGCGGCTTCACGTTACGGTAAAAGCTCTCCTAGCTTGTCATCCCACGACCTCGCCCAACTGATGAACCATGACTGGCCAGGCAATGTTCGCGAGCTAAGAAATGCAGCAGAGCGTTTCGTGCTATTGGGTAAATTAATTCAGTTAGGAGAATCGACTCCGGTTGCCAAGCCTTCTTCAAGTCTTGCAGAACAAGTTGCAGAGTTCGAGAGAGCAGCCATTGAAGGTGCATTACTGGAAAATAACGGCAGCATTAAACAGACAATGGCGCAATTGAATGTGCCTCGAAAAACTCTGTATGACAAAATGCAACGCTATCAAATAGATAAAGAGCTCTATAAATAAAACGATTCTCAAGGATTGGTATTATATCCAACTTGAATCATAATTTTTAATAATTGATTCATCATGGTTGTTACGGATATGAACGAGAAAGTGAGAATACCGATCATTACAGATACCGTGATGGTAGACGGGCAATATCAAGAAGAGAGACGTTCAGGCGAGGAGCGGCGCAAGAATAAAAAGAAGTGGCGAAGCTACGAGCGGCGAGTCCACCCAGACCCTCGTAGGCCTAACTACAAACCCATAGACGAAGAGGTGTGAATCATCACACCTCTTTTGTTTTTCTTCAAATATCTGGTGCCATTACTTAGTAATGATTTCTGGCCCCATCAAGGTCGTTGGTAACCAAGTCGACACCCATGGCACGTACGTTACAATAATGAGGAATAGGAACATCACCGCCACCCATGGCAGTGCGGCTTTTACTACATTCATCATCGACATTTTGGCGACACCTGCAGTAACAAACAAGTTAAGCCCAACAGGTGGTGTTATCATACCTATCTCCATATTCACCACCATCATAATACCTAAGTGAATTGGGTCGATCCCCAGTGCTATCGCAATTGGGAACACCAGTGGTGCAACAATGATCAATAAGCCTGATGGCTCCATAAATTGACCACCAATCAACAGCAATACGTTCACCACAATCAAGAAGGTGATTGGTCCTAAACCAGCTGACATCATCGACTCTGTGATCATTTGCGGGATGCGTTCTTCCGTTAGAACGTGCTTCAAAATTAACGCATTGGCAATAATGAAAAGCAGCATGATGGTGAGTTTACCCGCTTCATACAGCGTGTGTTTGGTGTCTTTATGAACGAAGGTTTGGAAGATTTTAACGAGCGCAGGTTTAGTGTTTTTCTTGTCTGCAAATGGCCCCATGTCTTTGTATACAAAGTTGGCAATAAAGAACGAGTACACAGCAGCAACTGCAGCGGCTTCTGTTGGGGTGAAAATACCGCCATAAATACCACCGAGAATGATCACCACCAGCAACAAGCCCCAGCTTGCATCCTTAGCTGCATCAAACGTCTCTTTCCAACCGACAAATGGTTGTTTTGGCAGGTTCTTAATACGGGCAGCAATATAGATCGCTATCATCAGCATGACGCCCGCTAGCAAACCGGGAATCACACCACCGAGAAACATGCGTCCAACTGATACATCGGTCGCGGCAGCGTAAACTACCATAACGATAGACGGCGGAATCAAAATCCCTAGCGTACCTGCGTTACAAATTACGCCGGCCGCAAACTCTTTTGAGTAGCCGTTTTTGATCATACCTGCGATAACGATACTACCAATAGCAACAACCGTTGCTGGAGATGAACCTGACAGCGCGGCAAACATCATACACGCGACAACCGAAGCCATCGCTAAACCACCACGGAACCAGCCTACAATAGCAATCGCGAAACGAATGATCCGTTTTGCTACACCACCTGTCGACATAAAGCTTGAAGCTAAAATGAAGAATGGAATTGCTAATAGAGTGTAGTGTCCAGCAAATGCATTAAACAACGTTTGAGCAACAGACGCCAAAGACGCATCCGAATGAATCAAAAGGAAAAGAATACTGGAAAGACCCAGAGAAACTGCGATTGGCACGCCGACGAGCATGAAGCCAATCACCATCAAAAATAGAAATAAGATATCCATGGCTTATTGCTCCTTGCTCTTAGAATTGTCTGAGGCCTTTGGAGCCATAAGATCACCAGCATCACTCATCTCTTCTTGAAGCGCCTCTAGCTCTTCTTCCGCTTCATGCCCTGCAATCAGTCGGTCGAGCTTTCCGGTAGCAATTTGCCATGTTGCCTGAGCAAATCTCAGCGTTAGCAACGCCATACCAAGCGGTAAAGCGAAATAAGGAATAAAACGTGGCAGCTTTTCGTAACGCTCTCCCTCGTTTAACCAATCCGCCATAAACTGAAGCATTTCCGGCATTGGAATATCATCCGTTTCATACCACGCTCGGTCTGTGGCGAACGGATACCAGTAGTTCCAAGAGCCAATTAAAAGCAAAATAGAGAAGGCTAAACAGCATATTGCAGCAAATAACGCCAAGGCTTTTCGTTTGCCCTCTGGCACTATGTTGATGATCACATCAACACCAATATGAAAGTGTTTTTTCACACCGTAAGAAGCGCCGACCAACACCATCCATGCAAACATAAAGACGGTGAGCTCAAGCGCCCAAAGAATATTGTCGTTAAAGACATAACGAAAGATGACATTGGCAAAGGTTAACAAGGTCATGGCACCTAAGAAGAAAGCAATCAAAGTCTCTTCAATGGCATCGGTGATTCGTCCAGCCTTGGCAAAAAAAGTCTGTTCCATAATTACATCACGTCGTCTGTAGGGGAAAAGAGCCCCCTCTAATCGAGAGGGCTAAGCGTGCTAGGCGTTATTATTTTTGGTTAGAAGCCAAAGCGGCTTCAATTAGGTCAGAACCAATGTCTTTTTCAAACTTCTTCCATACTGGCTGAAGTGCAGTGACCCATTCTTGGCGCTGCTCTGGCGTTAACGTGCGAACCACACCACCAGCTTCGATGATGTTGTTTTTGTTCGCCAGATTCACTTTGGTCGACTCAGCATTACGCTGCGCTGTCACCTCTTGGATGATTGTGTTTAGCTGCTCGCGCTGATCGTCTGGTAAGTTTTTCCAGAAGTCGTTTGACGTCACCACTAGGTAATCCAGAATCCCGTGGTTCGTTTCCGTAATGCCATCTTGAACTTCGAAGAACTTTTTGCCGTAGATGTTTGACCAAGTATTTTCTTGACCATCAATAACCTTAGTTTGCAGGCCACCGTACACTTCTTTGAATGACATTTTTTGCGGGTTTGCGCCTAGCTGTTCAAACTGAGCAACGAGAACGTCAGAAGCTTGAACACGGAACTTAAGCCCTTCAGCATCGGCTGGAGAAATGAGCGGCTTGTTGGCTGACATTTGCTTCATGCCATTATGCCAAAACGCAATACCTTGTAGACCACGTCGTTTCATTGAGTTTTTCAGCTTTTCACCGGCTTCAGAGTTTTGGAAGCGGTCAACAGCGTCGACATCGTCGAATAAGAAAGGCAGATCGAAAAGGCGGTACTTTTTGGTGAATTTCTCAAACTTAGAAAGAGAAGGTGCAGCAAGTTGAACATCACCATTTAGTAGTGCTTCCAACACCTTATCATCATCGTAAAGCGTTGAGTTCGGAAACACCTGCATACAGACTTTACCGTTCATCTCTTCGTTAACGCGTTTTTCAAGTAACGAAGCCGCAATACCTTTTGGGTGTTTGTCCGCGTTCGTTACATGGCTAAATTTGATGACCGTTTCACCTGGGTCACAATTCGCGGCAGCGTTAAAGCTCGTTACAGCAAGCGCAGAGACAGATAGTAGAGTTAGAGGCTTAAACATTATTATTCTCCTTGTTGAATCACATCCCATCCCGTCCATGAATAACTAGGTATTAGGCGATGGGTACGGATGTTCAACAAAGAGCAATTAATGGACCATGTTAAAATTCATATGTATTTCAATAAATTAACAAAGCCCATTAACATGAACACAGAGTATAACGAGTGAATTCCACCCAAGAAAAAGATTCAAATGGGTGGGAAATGACCCATTTATGAAGAACAGCTTATCTCCATTTTCTTCCCCCATTCTGGTGGCAATTTCGCGTAATCATCAAACTCGGGTTGCTCATCAAATGGGCGCTTTAACAGTTCGGCCAATCGGTGTAATTCACTAAAGTCCCCTTCTTCCGCTTTATCAATCGCCAACTGAGCCAAGTAGTTACGCAAGATGTATTTGGGATTGGCTTGACGCATCTGTTCGCAACGCTGTTCGGCTGAAATCAGATCCCCTAGTTCATCAACCTCTAGTTCACATCGAGCTAAGTACAGATCAAGCCAAGCTCGCGCAGCTTCTCGGTCAAGAAACAAGTCGATTACGGATTGAGAAGAATCAGTATCAAGATTTGAAAGCGTTCTAAAGAAGCGAGTGTAATCCGTGTTATTTTGGTGAAGGAGCTCAAACATTGCTTCAAATAAACGTCCATCTTCCGCGATCTGGGTTTTTAAACCCAACTTCTCACGCATTAGGCGGCTGAACTGCTGACTCAACCGGACTTCAAATTGACTCAACGACGCTTCTAAATCTTCTCGCTCAACGAGTGGCGATAGCGCATGCGCGAGTGCTGATAGGTTCCAAAGCGCAATTCTTGGCTGTTGGTCAAATGCATAACGGCCTTGGTAGTCGGAATGATTACAAATATATCCCGGCTCATAATCATCAAGAAAACCAAACGGGCCGTAATCAAACGTTTGACCAAGGATCGACATGTTGTCGGTGTTCATTACCCCATGAGCAAACCCATACGCTTGCCAATAAGCAATCATGTCCGCTGTTTTCTGAACAATTTCACCAAACATTGCAGCGTATGGCTTCTCTGCCGATGCACAATCAGCAAAGTGCCACTCGATCACTTTGTCCGCCAGTAACTTCTGCTCTGCCAATTGATTGGTATAGAAAAAATGCTCGAAATGGCCAAAACGCACGTGGGTCTCCGCCATACGAATCAACATTGCGCCGAATTCTGTTTTCTCGCGATAAACCGGCGTGTCACTGACCATCATGCCAAGAGCACGAGTCGTCGGGATCCCAAGCCCTGCCATGGCTTCACTACATAGATACTCACGAATGGTTGAGCGCAACACCGCCCTGCCGTCCCCCATTCGCGAGTAGGGGGTTAGCCCCGCGCCTTTAAGGTGAATATCAAACCAAGTGCCATCTTGATGCTCAATTTCCGCCAACAGCAATCCACGTCCATCGCCCAAGTCTGGGTTGTAAACGCCAAACTGATGTCCTGCGTATTTCATCGCCAAAGGACGAAACGGTTCGAATTCGCTTTGCCCAGAAAAAACCGCCAATAGCTCATCGCTTTGCTCTGCTGGTAAACCAAACTGCTGCGCAAACTCACTATTCCAAGCGACCCAACGAGTATTATCCAAGGGTTGCGGCTCGACCAAAGTATAGAAAGCTGACGGTAATTGACTAAAGCGATGGGTGAAACTGACCCGTTGCCAAATGGACATGTGGGGTTCCTTAATAAAAAGAAGTACTGCTGTCAGTATACGTGTGAACGTCACTGTCATTCAGCCATGAAATGGGCATGGGTATTTTGCGTGAATAACGCGAAGGCGATAGGAAGGTATTAACCCGCTGCATACCACCTCACAAACGGAAGTGGTATGTAAAAGCGATCAAATGATTAAGCGGAAAACTCTTCACCCGTTTTTGGTGGCTCTGATGGTGTATCAAAACGAGCGCGTTCAATATCCACGACCGTTTTATAGCTCAACGATAACAAAGCCAACTGGTACGCACCGAAAATACCATAGGCAACACCCACAAGACTCAGCATGAAGAGGTTAGTAAAGTGACTAAAGATAAGCTGACTGAGCAATCCCGCGCCCAATGGAATTAAGCCCATCAAAATGAATACTTGTTTGTTGTATGGTCTGCTTTGGTTCCACGAACGACGCAAGCTGCGCGGCTGATGATCCATCGCGGTCGCTGGCAACACGAACGACCAGCGCGCCATCACCCAATAGCCCGGAATGCTTGCAACCGTTGTGATAAACGCCATGGCGACAAAATCGGGTTCACCACTTTCTGCAATATAGAGAAACGACAACACAAAGATTGGGATACCAATGACGAGCATCATCATCAACCCAAATAATATCCACCAGCCAATGAAACGGAATTCTCTGGCTGACAAGCGAAATACATCCAACACTGAGTGCATGTAATCGCCAACCAAATAAATTCGGTGTACACGCACAGCCGCCATCGCGGCAACAAGTGGGTATAAAATGATTGTGACGAAATAAAATCCCGCGATGTTTCCTTCTTGAGCGTTCGCTTGATCTTGCCCCGTCATTTCAGGATACATAAACACAAAAATTGAGTGCACGATGATCAATGGAATACAAGCAATGACAATTGCGAGTAGGTTCCTTCTGACCATCACTGCTGCTTCTCGGCATATTGCCGAAACAGAAAAGTCCTCGGTTGACATACAACATCCTTAATTTATAAAAATCAGCCCATAGGGTAACCGCTGAATAGAAAAATCGCTTTAAAAATAATGAGAAACACATCTCATAAGATAATGAGAGGTACTAGGAAGCAAAACGGGTACAAAAATAAGCTACTCAATGTGAGTGGCTTATAACGTAATTCGATATCGTTTTAGACGCGGCGTCGCCAGCCCAATGCAACAAGTAACATCAGAGCCCAATAAGAAACACTGCCACTACCTTCAGAGTTCTTGAATGTCGTTGTTTTCAAAGAAGCGACAACCGTCACGGTCACTTCACCTATTGCGGTAGCACCGTTGCCATCTGAAACCGTATATTGCAGCTTGATGTTATCAACCGCACTATCCGGAGCTTGAAAACGAATTTTGCCATTTTCTACACTCGCACTTCCCACGCCCGTTAGGTTCTGTACGCTTTCTACAACCAGTTTATCGCCATTCACATCCGAATCATTGCCAGCAGCATCAATCACAATGCTTTCACCAACGGCAACGGTCGCCGTATCTGCTAACGTGACTGGCGCTGCGTTTTGCATGGTTAAATTGACGGTAGCACTGGAGGTTTCATTACTTGGATCAGTAACGGTTAGACGGAATGTCAGAATCTCACCCGCTTTTATACCTTGAGGCACTGTAAAGCTTGCCGTAGCACTGGTCGAATTTCCGATAGAAACTGAAGTACCAGCCAATTGCTCCCATCGGTAGTTCAACACATCGCCATCCGCATCTGTGCTGTTTGCCGCCGACAACGTTATTTTCTGTCCAGCAGTAATCTCCTGGCTATCCACATCGATGAGCGCTTTTGGTGCTTCGTTACTACCAAGTACTTCGACCTGCACGCTCACAACCGAAGACGAATACACGCCATCCGTAGACAGCAAACGATATTGGAAGCTGTCCAAACCAACAAAGTTTGCTTCAGGTTGGTATTGGTTGCCAGAAATGGTGCCGTGCTCAGGCTTCTGCACAATGTCCACATTGAACTGATACCCTATGGCCATGAAATCATTGTCCATCAAGTTCAGATCGATTGGCGTATTCTTATCGGTTTGCAGTGAATCAGCTTTCGCTTCAACAATGTTGTTCACCTCCACATTCAAGAGTGCTGCGAACGGAACATAAGAGAACCCGGCTTGCTCCAAACCAAACGTACCTATCTCGTTGTAATTACCAGTCCACATTGCAGGCAGGGATGATTTTTCAGTTTTTAGTAAGCGGCCAAAGTCAAAGTTCGATTCAAATTCACCGCCTTCTAATTCCACTACTAACAGGTGCTGACCCGCACTTAATTGGCTCGGTTGAGGGAATAAAATTCGGGATGGCTTTTGGAAGCTACCTTGCTGTAAAAGTTCAGCATTGTTCTGATCCAATATTAATCGGTAGCCCACGTTACCTGAGAATGGGAATCGCCATACTCGATAAGTCATGTCACTTTGAGCGCTATTGCTTTGCGCGTAAAGTTGAAGACCATCAAGCTTTGTCTCAGCATTCAAATCCAATGACACCGCCAGAGTGTTACTGCCACTTGCGTACACATAACCTTGGTGAAGAGAGTTCAACCATGCCGATTTATTTGGCTCGTTTATATGCTCAAGAGAAAAACTGCCGCCGTTGGTATTGCTGGCAATGTTGGAAATACGAACCCCAGTATCAAACCCGGCGATCGCTCTCAGACCCGGGGTCGATGTATCTGAAATGACATTACCACCATTAGGATACAAATCGCCGGCATCACTGCTTCCATCATGTTCTAACTCATTCAGACCATCGGCCTGCATGATTTGAACCTGCATCGCGCCAACATCGTTAAAGCGATTCTGGACATTAACCGACGTCGCTAGTATGCCTTCTGCCGCCAATGCTCGGTCGTAACCGCTAAAGGTACGGTTTTCCAAATAAACGCGTGGGCCAAACTCTTTCAAGTACGGGTCGAGATACACCAGTTTGACATCGTCGTTATTCACGGAAATAGGCATCGGGCTTTCATGAGTGATCGTTGGTACAACGAAACCAGCGGCGTGTTTACTCCAGGCGCTCATGTTCACTGGCGTGTCTCCTGCGTATGAGTCTCCCGGTTTCTGTGCCCATGAACCACCACCCATCACGCCCCAAGAACCGATCGAAGCATCACTGTTCCTTGCGTACAAATCCGGCAAGCCAAGCATTAAATGGCCAAGCTCATGTACGATCACGCCTAACGTCGCTTGATGATCAACTTGGTAGTCAGCAAACACACAGTAATCGGCAATTTTTTTGCCATCTAAGGTCACATCATCGTGAGAGAATTTATGCGGCCAAATAGAAGGACGATCAAGGAATCCGGTTGAACGGTCGCCACCCGCAAAAATAAACATAACTGAGAGTTCTGACGGTTCTACGGTACCATTTTGATTGCTGTCGTAAGCCGAAAGATTAAAGTACGGATCCAGTTTTTGATATGCTTCGGTGAAGACCGCATTCAACTTGGCAGTGCAAGTCTTGTCAGTTGAGCTAGAGTGGCAATTTGGGTGGCTTTGCGCCACGGTCACATTGATCACACCATCATTCGCGGTACCATAACTCTCAATCGCAGGGACAACTTTGAATTTCCCTTGAGAGTTTTTATCAAAATAATCGACAACGCTTTGGCCATCGGTATTAAACACACGTTGTTCGAAGTCATGCACCATTGCTTGGTCATCAAAGGAGACTTGCACAACCAACAGTGGTTGTTGCTTCACCGATGAGCTACTCATCGCCTGATAACCTTGCGCCGAACGCAATAGATTTTGGCGCGCCATCGGTTCAATGGTTTTTAGAGAAGATAACTGCGGCTTAACTTGTAGATCCGGGCGAAACTTCGCCAATTCAGGCGCATCACTCGATTGAGTTTTAGCAACACCCGTCGAGCGTAACGTTGGGATGTCTGACTCGCGCTGAATCTGTGCAAAAAACCAAATGCCATCTTCATGAACCAAGGCATTACCTTGTTTATCTTCAAACCAGTGGAAATCGGCAGTGCCGCGTAAAATTGCCTCACTAGAGGTACCATCGCTCAACGCAATAGTATGCCAAACTGGTGATGGCGGAGTAGTTGCCAGGCTCTTACCTGCAAGAAGCGCAGTTAGCATAGTCAAGGCGAGTGTGTTGAATTTCAAAGTACGGCTCCATCTTTTCGATTCGTTTAATACCAAGCACAGCCAGTACAAAATAGCCCATAAACATAGAATGAGGTTGAGTGGCTAACGACTAAGGCTGGTATCAATTCGCTCAGATAACACAATATTATTTAGCATCACGTTACAAAAGCGTCGGATGCCCAAATACTTTTGTAAGTGTGGCTTCCGAGGGTATAAATTGAGTGAATGAATAGTATCGAAACAAAAGGAAGAAGAAATAAACTTCTGCGACTTTGTAGATAAAATTGGGCAACGTCCCACATATTTTATAAATGTACGAGCACTGCTATTAATCAGTGCTCGTTATGGTCGGTGGGGTGCTAATAAACGCTACTTTACCCTGTAAGAACGGCGTCTTCTGGGTATTTGATTAAGGTAGGTTCAGGGCGGGCCAACATGTAGGCAAGCGTGAGTGGCCCGATACGACCAATGATCATCACCACGATCATAATGTACTTGCCAGGTTCAGAAAGCTCTGCCGTCAAACCAGCGGTAAGTCCTACCGTCGCAAATGCGGAAATGGTTTCAAACATGACCTTATCAAAGCTTGCCTTCTCTGTGAGCATCAATAAAAACATCGCGCTTGTCAGAATGGCGCCGCTCACAACGATAATGGCAAGTGACTTAGTCACGGTTTGCCAGTTTATGGTTCGTTTAAACATAACCACGTGTTTCTTTTGGCGCAAAAAGGTCCATGTAGCCATGAATGCAACGGCAAATGTGGAAACCTTAATACCGCCCCCCGTTGAGGTGGACCCAGCACCAATCAACATCAGAACAATCATGATCAATAACGCTGGCTGGGTAAACTGCGCCAAGTCGACACTGTTGAATCCGGCCGTCCGAGCACTAGCGGATTGGAAGAATGCCGCCAACCATTGACCCGCCACAGGTAACGATTCCATTGTATTTGGATTACTCCGCTCGAGTAACCAAAACATCACCGTTCCAACGAGGAGCAATATCGGTGTCGCGATAAGCATGATTTTGGTATGAAGATGCAAAAAGTGGAAACCTTTACGCCAGTTCAGCCAGATGTCTCCGACAACAGTAAAACCAAGCCCACCAAAAATGAATAACCCGGCCAGGGTAAAGATGACCAGCGGGTCATTCACAAAGCTCATCATACTGTCTGAAAACAGAGCAAACCCTGCGTTGTTAAACGCAGAAATCGCATGAAATAACGCGTAAAACATGCCAGTTTGCCAGCCCATTTCAGGAACCCAACGAACGGAAAGGAAAATAAACCCAATAGATTCTGCGACAAGCGCAAAAATCACAATCCGCTTCACCAGTCGGTTTAAGTTGACCTGTCGATCTTGCCCTAGCGCTTCTTTCGCTAACGCTTGCTGGCGTAAGCTTAAACGCACACCAAACATATAGAGTAAAACCGCCGACAACGTCATCTGCCCCAATCCACCGATTTGCATTAAAAACATCAGCAAGATCTTCCCGGCTAACGTAAAGTGCTGCCCGGTATCGACAACACCAAGCCCTGTCACACTTATGGCGGATGTTGCGGTAAACAAAGCGTCCGTTATCGAAAGGCCCGTAACTGAAAAAACCGGCAAAGTTAACAGCACGGCAGAAGGCAGCAACACACCGAGAAAACTCAGCAATATAATCCGCGGCTCGTTACCCTTACCTTTTTCTCGTTTACCATCTGGCGCGTAAAAAACGCCTTTTTGATGAAACTGCGTCATAGTGATTTTAATTTATTTGCCAGCGCATCTTGCGGGCCAACCACAATAATGAGATCGCCAATTTCCAGCTTGGTATTAAGGTCTGGCGCCTTGGTAATTTCTGGGCCCCGTTTAAACCCGAGTACTTGCACACCGTCGACTTTGCACAGTGCGAGGTCACTTAATGTCTTAC
Organism: Vibrio sp. JZG10; assembly: GCF_054064075.1. NCBI lineage: Bacteria > Pseudomonadati > Pseudomonadota > Gammaproteobacteria > Vibrionales > Vibrionaceae > Vibrio > Vibrio sp. JZG10. Next base: position 74,571 of record NZ_JBSUGE010000019.1, on the reverse strand, counting down.
CCATCCAACGAGATCCAATCACAAACTCCGTCATGGCTAAGCCACTACCTAAAGGGTGGAACTCAAGAACCCGTTTATCGAGCATTTTACGCGCGACACGTATCCCCATGTCACGTTCAGGCATGATAATGTGGTCCGCACCAATCTTTTGCAGGACACGCGCTTGAAATCGATCGTTGGCTTTAACCCATACAGACTTCACTCCCGCTTCTTTGGCGATCAGTGTGGCGAGAATACTGGCATTAACGTCCGCTCCGATAGCAATCATCACCATGTCGTAATCATCAAGCTTAAGCTCAGCAACCGTCTCTTCGTGAGTACAATTAGCCACAATTGCCTGACTAACAAAACTGGCAGCTTCTTTGACTCTGTCTTCGTTGATATCAACCGCTAAAACTTGAGCTCCTGAATCTTGTAGCTCTTTACACACTGCCAAACCAAATCGGCCAAGACCAATAACGGCGAATTGCTTATCACCTGTTTTCATTTATGCCTCATCTTATGCATTCACTAGCAGGAAAAAAAGTCTGCGCCCATTCCTAACCTTGTGCAAACCTGAGGACAGAGAATTGACAAAAGCTTTACGAAAGCTGACTCACTTTGAGTGTTAAGCGTATGACATAAATTAACTTTTTTCCTTATTACGGCATAAAAGCCAACACTGTCAACCCATGATTGAATCTCCCTAAAACGCAAAAAGCCGCAACAATGCGGCTTTTGGATCGTAGGGGTAAACAGGCTATTTTGATTCGCGTTTATCGTGCGGTTTACGCTTGTTCTTAGGTACGTAATTTAAAATAGAAATCGGCACTGGCTTTCTTGGTGCAAAGCCGTTAATTTCCACTCGCTCTAGCAAGTGCCCTAAACGGCTCTCGATCATACAAAGGTTTTTAAAGTCATCTTTTGAGACTAATGAGATCGCTTCACCTTGTGCGCCAGCCCGACCGGTACGACCAATACGATGTACATATTCATCTGCTGGATAAGGTAAATCGTAGTTAATAACAACGGGCAAGTTATCGATATCAATACCGCGCGCTGCAACACCAGTTGCAACTAGGTACTGGATTTCACCGGCTTTGAACTTTTCTATTAATTCCTGGCGAACACGCTGATTACGGCCACTGTGAAACGCTTCAGCCACAATGCCACGCTTTTCAAGTTGGCTAACAAGCTTGGCAGCACCGTGTTTGGTTTCAATAAATACCAGTACTTGTGACCAGTCGTTTTCTTTGAGCATGTGACTTAACAGCGACGACTTCATGTCCTTATCGACGGTGGTGATCCACTGTTTGATGTTCGACTTAGATGCACTGTGTTTTGCAATCGTGATCTCTTCAGGATCAATAATCGCGTTTTTCGCCAAATCACGAACAGGGTTAGATAGCGTTGCCGAGAACAGCAGACTTTGAACATGTTCTGGCATGCAATCAACGATCTTATCGATCGCATCGATGAATCCCATGTCCAACATCTTGTCCGCTTCATCAAGCACTAGCATTTCCACTTCATCAAAGTGAATGGCGCGTTGACCGTACAGGTCAATCAAACGTCCCGGCGTACTTACCACAATATCGACACCTTCGATCAAGGCTTGTTTTTGTGGCGCATAATCCACACCACCAAACATCGCCATTGAGCGCAGCGGTAAGTTTTTACCATAAGCTTCAATGCTTTGATGAACCTGAAGCGCAAGTTCGCGTGTGGGCGTAAGGATAATAGCGCGAGCGCGTTTTTTACGTTGCGTTTCGCCTTGACTAAGCTTTTCTAAGATTGGTAGAACAAAACTGGCCGTTTTACCTGTCCCCGTTTGTGCTGCGGCAATTAAGTTGCTACCACGCAGTACGATTGGAATGGCTTTTTGCTGGATAGAGGTCGGTTTTTCATAACCTAGCGCTTTTACTGCATCAGTAATCGATGCGCTTAAACCAAGCTTAGAAAATGGCATAGAAACGTCTCAACAGAGGAAATGGGCGCGTAGTGTATCAGAATCCCAGTGAAGTAACAGAAGGATTCATGCGCGTAGAGCCCGATAATAGAGCGCTGCATGATTTACTCGCAACATCACATTTCTTGCGCGTGAATCTAGTTATGCTGCTAACGTGTACATTACTGGGAAACGTTATGGACGTATTACTGCTGGTTGGATTAATCGCACTCAATGGCGCGTTTGCTATGTCAGAGATCGCTCTAGTCGCAGCCAAAAGCGGAAGGCTAAAATTAATTGCAGAACACAACGCCTCTGCCGCTTTAGCGCTCGAACTTAAAAACAATCCGACTCAGTTTCTTTCCACGATCCAAATAGGCATTACCGTCATCGGGCTATTAAGTGGTATTTTTGGTGAAGCAACGCTTTCAGTACCATTCGAAAATTGGTTAGTAACCCAAGGGCTAGAAAGAGAGATAGCAACGGTACTTTCAACGACCAGCGTCGTGCTCATGATCACCTACTTCGCGATTGTGGTGGGAGAACTCGTTCCCAAGCGCTTTGCACAAAACAACGCAGAAACCATCGCTATTATCGTAGCTTATCCGATCCACTGGCTCGCCAAGCTCACCACTCCTTTTGTCTTCTTATTGACGTTTTCAACCGATACTTTTCTCCGATTATTGCGCCAAAACGACAGCAACGGTGAGATTGTTACCGAGGAGGATATTTTTGCTATTGTTAGCGAAGGCTCTGAGTCCGGTGCGATTGAGCCACAAGAGCAATTGATGATTCGCAACTTACTCCACCTTAACGATCGTTTAGCATTATCGTTAATGACACCACGGTGCGATATCCATTACCTAGATGCCAACCAACCTATTGATGTCATCCTTACTGACCTTCGCCAAACCCAACACTCCGTATGGCCAGTCTGTAAGGGTAGTTTGGACAATATTATTGGCACCATTTCATCCAAAGTCCTGCTCGATGAATATGACGAATTGTCTATCAGTAAACTGGCCAAACAGCTCAAACGCCCACGTTTTGTACCCGAGTCCATGAAAGGTTTACCTCTCCTTAACTACATGCAACAAACCAGTGCGGAAATGGTCTTTATTGTCGATGAGTATGGTGATGTACAAGGCCTAGTAACCCTTTACGACTTGTTAAAGTCAATTGCTGGAGAACTGGGCATGGCGCCACAGCAAGTGTGGGCCAAGCAACAAAAAGATGGCAGCTGGTTGATGGACGCGTTGATCCCGCTCAATGAGCTCAAGAACAAACTCGAACTGAGCAGCATAGAAGGCGAAGAGCGAGAAGGCTTTCAAACATTAAATGGGCTTTTGACATGGCTTTATGGTCGAGTCCCAAATGTTGGGGAGCACATTCACTACCAAGGTTGGCGATTTGACATACTCCTCGTTAAAAAACATCGCATTATGCAAGTCAGAGCCACCAAAGACACCGATACACCAACCAACAATAGCGAAGTGGAATAAAGCACGGCCCTATCCCATCAAATTGGGCTGTAAACCTTTCTCTAGTTTTTTCCTCACTTTATAGGAAACATCATTAAGCGTGATTTTTCCTGTATTGTGACGATCGATACCCGCATTTTGTCGGTATGCAATCGAGCCTTGCTTGAACAAAACGAAAGAAGACGGTTTGCCAATCGCAGCAGGATAGAGAATTGCCATATACGCATCTTCCAGACTATTGATTTTATGGCGATATGGCCAGTAATAGGCTTTTACATAGTCAAGTTGCTCGACCGCGCTCATCCTCGCAAGAGTTTTCGTACTCACTCCTAATGACTCAGCGGTAGAGGGCATAAATTGAATTAACCCTGTCGCCCCACTTCCTGAACCATTTTTGATGCTTGGACTGAAGGTTTCAGCGGTTTCAAATGCCATGCAGGCCATCAGATGATTAGGGTTGATCTCCAGCTCTTCACTAATACGAATGACTTTGCATTTGAACTCTGGAGAAACTTTGCCTCCCCACGCCACCGCGTTCTCGGGATCAACAACCGAAGAGACCGTTGACGCGTCGTGTTCTTTGACAATTCGAGAAAGTAAAGGAAGTGTTTGGCGCAGTCGATGGTTCGAACTCACCAAGCGAATTGATTTGGCAAGAAACTTATCTTTTTTTTGGTGCAGCTTTTGGAACTTTACTAATTTATACAGTTGCTTATAAACCGTTTTCACAACGAAGCCGGATTTAGGGAACACTCCCAAAATGTAATCCATTTCCTACACGTTTAATATAAATATCAGCAACAATGAGTATGTATGTGATCATAATCACTATAAATTTTCTCAAATTCGATACACCTCGAAACAAGTGGTCAAGATGTCTCCAGTAAGCTCGAAGTACAAATAAAAAGGTATTGTCGAGAATAAAAAAGGTCTTACCAATTTCTCGGTAAGACCTAGGTTTACGCATCCTCAGCTAAGAGAATTTATACTCTTACAGTTCCGCTTCTCGAACCAGCTCAGCGAGCGTCGACAAACGTTGTTCGCTTTGTTTTACGTAAGGGTTGTTTGTATCCCAAGCGTACCCAGCCAAAATCGCGCTAATCATCTGCTTAATACGTGGATTCGGGTTTTGGTAGAAAATCACATCTTGCAATGTGCCGTTGTACCACCCCTCCACATAAGTACGGAATGTGTTCACCCCCACCATCAAGCGTTCCGAATACTCTTCTTGCCAGTCAACCACTTCACCATTTAATTGACGAGCTACGCAATCGGCCGCAAATTCCGCTGACTTCATGGCAATAGTAACGCCAGATGAAAACACAGGATCAAGAAACTCGCCGGCATTACCAAGCAGTGCGTAGTTTTCTGTCGCTAAGCGTTTGACGTTCGCTGAATAGCCACCCAACTCTCCTGTTGGATTTGGGTAATTCGCATTTCGCAACAAAGAAGCCAACCCCGGCTCTTCATTCGCCAACTGCTGCAAAGCTGCAAGCTTATCTTCTGGGTATTGCTCGAAAAACTCAGGCTCACCCACCACACCAAACGAACACGTACCATTCGAGAATGGAATTAGCCAGTACCACACATCGTGATTTTCAGGATGCACGGAAATCAGAATTTTATTACGATCGTACTCTGGCTCTTGTGGAGAGATACGATCTTCAATGTGAGTAAATATCGCTTTTCTTGGAGGGAGACAAGAAGGCTCTTCAAGATCCAACAAGCGTGGCAAAACACGGCCAAAACCACTCGCATCCAAAACAAAATCAGCTTCGATTTGATAGGTCTGTTTATCCGGCCCAACAACTTCTAAGCGCGATTTTTTGCCTTCAAACGCCAAGCTAACTAGCTCATGTTGATAACGAATATCGACGCCCTGCTCTGCGGCACTGTCGGCGAGCACTTTATCAAAACTGGCACGTTGCACCTGAAACGTCGTACCCGGCCCTGGGGTATATTTGTCCGTAAAATCGAACTGGGTGTAAACACCATTGCGACGAAATGCAGCGCCATCTTTATATTGGAAGCCAAACTGCTTTACCGCATTGGTCATTCCGGCTTGCTCGACAACTTCCATACATGCAGGAAGCAGGCTTTCTCCGATAGAGAAACGTGGAAAGGTGGCTTTTTCTATGACAACGATATCTATGCCACGCGATTTTAATAACGCAGAAACGGTGGAGCCAGATGGGCCCGCTCCTACGACGACAACTTGCTTGAGCTCTGTTTTCATTCTGAATTTAGTTTGCTTGTAGTTTTAATAAGGTGTGACCAAGGCCAATGTTGTCGGTTCTTTCGACGACAGATAAACCTGCCGCTTCGACAATTTCTAAGAAATCATCACTGCGATAAAAACGACTATTGCCGTTGGCTAAACAGGTAAAGTAGAGAGAGGTTGCATTAAGGCTATAAGAAGCACCCGCGTATTTTTGGGCATCCCAAAATAGCTCCAATACGTAAATAGTATCTCCCTTCGTTAACTGGGCTTTGACTTTTTTAAGGATATTTAGGATCTCAATTGGTGAAAAGCAATCCAAGAACTGGCTCATCCACCATACGTCAGCATGCTCAGGCAATGTTTGTGCTTTATCAAGCATGTTAGCAGGGTATGGACGTACACGCTCGGCGAACTGGTTTTCTGAGACATTTGACATCGCCACTTCTAATTGCTGCGGCAAATCGACAATAGTAACTTCAACATCAGGATCATGCTTACAACACTGAATAGCCCATTTCCCGGTATTTCCACCAATATCCACTAGGTGCTTTGGCTTGCTTGCAAACACTTCTTTAAGCAGTAATGGAAACGAGCGATCCGAATAGAAGTGATCGAACTTAAACCAACTCTGCTTAGCTTGGTCTGGCAGCGTCGACAGACCTTGATAAATCGTCTCCCAATTGCCCAACTCTTTCAAACCTGAAGGCTTACCTTCTTGAATCGCTTCCGTCAGATGCATCATCGCGGCGTAACAGACATCAGCCGTAAAATCCATGTTTGCGTTCGTCATACCATCGTGAAGAAGGTAAAAACCAAGGTTCGCAAGCGAATAGTTAGGTCTTTCCCATAAAACAATATGTGCGCTAATCGCCATATCCAACAATACTTTGACACCATATTCTGACACACCCGTTTTCTCGGCAATGTCCGTGGCACTCATGCCTTGTGGACCGGCGCTGTCTAGCGCGGCTAAAATACCTAAATCTCGGAGCGTTCTGGCGGTCTGGAACACGATTGGTGCAAAAGATAACTTCTGAGCTTCTGTTTTTGCTTCAAAAGCATTAAAAGGGTCATTATTTTGATTTAACACGGAAAAACCTAACTGCAATTAATATTTTTATTGTTTAGACTGAGAGCCTAACAATGCAATAGCTCGTTGAATATCAACATTCAAGTTGTTTATCCAACGATTGTAATTGCGATGGATTTTGCCATCACTGGCTTTTAGATTTACTGAGTTGAGATAAATAATTGAGTAATATTTGTTGTTATATGGAATTTTTACTTCTGCAAAGTGTTTACGAACGTGAATTTTTGCAATAAGAACGCCTGGGCTTACTTCTTCAATCGTCCAACCTCGGTTGGTTGCCGATTGCACAATGGCCATTTTTACTTGTTTATTTTGAAGATCATAAGCAACTGGAGTATCCTCCACATTCATTACAGGTTGTACTCGTCCACAACCGACAAGAAGCAAAGTTAATAATAACGAGACATACAGCTTAAAACGCGACATGATAATTTCCTTTTTTATTATGACTTTGGGTAAAGCCCAATTTGTATCGAGCTGTAAAATAAACAATTTAACCCAATATGCCAAACTCGAAGATCAACATTTCGTTCAATATTGATGCGTGGACAGCGAATTCATTCGGTTTATCCGAATCCAATGAATGGAAACAATGGGCAACAGAGATAAAATGGCCAGAAGATGGCAAAATCAATGTTGCAGATATTCCTGCGATGATGCGCAGAAGAATGAGTCCACTTAGCAAACTGGCAGTGCAAACGGCAATCGAATTTCTTAATCAACATCAGGTTGATTACCTCGTATTTTCGAGTCGTCATGGCGAATTGCATCGCAGTGTTGCGTTAGTTAAAGATATTATTAACGGTGAAGAAGCGTCTCCGATGGCTTTTTCTCAGTCAGTGCATAATACCGCCGCAGGGCTTGCCACTATTGCAACCAAACAGCCCATCCCTCTCACTTCGATCGCTGCGGCAGAAAACACATTCCAAAGTGCAATATTAGAAGCATGGCTGTTTTTGTCCGACAATCCTGACAAAAAAGTCCTGCTTGTTGATTTTGATGAGCCTATGCCTGACTCTTATTTAGAATATGAAAACCAACAATACCAAGGGTTTGGACTCGGCTTGATACTTTCTCATGGAGATGGCTTCACGGTGCAAAGCGGCATCAGTGCAAAATGCTCAAACCACCCGTTGCCACAAGGCTTAGCGTTTTTGCAACACTACTTGTCAGATGAAAATCAGTGGACTATTCACGCTCCGCAACAAATTTGGGAATGGCACAAGCAATGAGTCGCTTAAATCAGTATTGGCGTGTGCTAGCAACCGGCTTTTGTTTTTCAGTATTTGGGTTAGGTGGTTTAGCACTGAGCTTCATTGTTATTCCGACTATTCGTATTTTCGTTTCGGATCAAACCGAACGTGAATATAAAGTTCAAGGTGCGATTCGATATTCATTCAACACCTTTTGTAAATTGATGAAGTTAAGTGGAGCAATCGATTACGAAATTATTGGTGCCGATATTCTTCAACAAGATCGTAATTGTTTAATTGTTGCCAACCATCCTAGTTTAATCGATTACGTTCTCATCGCTTCACAATTAAATCGCTGCGACTGTTTAGTAAAATCGGCAATATGGTCGAATCCTTTTATGAAGCACATCGTAAAAGCAGCCGGATATATTCCCAATGAAGCGCCGGATGATTTATTAGCACTTTGTGATAAACGGTTTAACAAAGGCAACGTGTTGCTTATATTTCCTGAAGGGACAAGAACAACACCAGGTGTAGAACCAAAATTACAACGCGGCGCTGCGCAAATTGCGGTAAGAACAGAACGAGATTTAAGGGTTGTCCATATTACGGTAACGCCAAGTTTCCTCACAAAAGAGAAAAAATGGTATCAAGTACCGGCAACAAAGCCTTTTTTCAGGGTTGAAGTTAAGGATAAAGTTGAGATTGACCCTTTTATAAAGCAAACTACGTCGCCGACAATAGCGGCGCGACGCTTACAACAGCACCTAGCTGAAAACATTTTTCCAGAAAACTTTTATTAATAAGCAGGTCCCAGTGGAACAGTTACACAACGACATTAAGCAACTTATTATTGATGCTTTAAACCTTGAAGATTTAACCGTAGATGATATTGAAACGGATGCACCACTTTTTGGTGATGGACTTGGCTTAGATTCTATCGATGCACTTGAGCTAGGACTCGCAATTAAAAAACAATACAACATCGTTATTGATGCCGACGACTCTAACACGCGCGAACACTTTGCTTCTGTAGCAAACCTAGCGAAATACGTTTCTTCTCAAACTAATGAATAAGTTGTAGGTATATTCATGACTGATGTAAATAAAGATCAAGTATTTGAACAAGTTAAAGATGCGCTTGTTGAGCTGTTCGAAATTGACGCAGCCGACATTCAGTCAGATGCGCACTTATACCAAGATCTCGACCTTGATAGCATTGACGCCGTTGATTTGGTCGTACACCTACAGAATGTCACTGGCAAAAAAATCAAGCCAGCAGAGTTTAGTGCTGTAAGAACCGTTGACGATGTGGTTAACGCCGTCACTGAGTTATTGAAGGAAAGTTAATGCGCCAATTGCTGACTGGTCTGTCTGCAATTGTACTGTTTGCCTACCCCTTCGCCGTCTATTTCGGTATAGATAAATTTGGCTTGAACTTAGTCGGGGGCTTGTTAATTGCTGCGTTACTTTTGCGTGTTTTCGTCGCAAATAAGACCCCACTAAAAGAGTTTAAATTCTTGGCGCTCGTCACGGGCGCTGTTGGCATTGTTCTAATTACGCTTGGCATGGTGTTTAAACAACACGGGTGGCTTCAGTTTTACCCTGTAGTTGTCAATGTATGTATGCTGTGTGTCTTTGGACTGAGCTTAAAACAGCCGCAATCGATCATAGAGAGGCTTGCTCGCTTGCAAGAGCCCGACCTTCCAGCTAGTGGCGTGGCTTACACTCGCAAAGTGACGATGGTTTGGTGCGTTTTTTTTACGCTCAATGCTGCCGTTGCGCTCTATACCTGTTTCCTACCAGTAAAAATATGGACGCTTTATAACGGCCTCATCAGCTACTTACTTGCTGGTGGCTTGTTCGCTGGAGAATGGATCGTGCGTCAATTTGTTCGAAAGGAACACTAATCGTATGAATACAACGTATTCGAGCTTTACCTCCCTAGCGACCTTGTTCATCGCAGAGAGGTCTGAGCAATCCCCTGTCTCTTACGATCGCGACACAGTTATCACTTGGGGTGATTTCCAGCAGCACGTTGCAACACTTGCTCGGCAGTTAGAAACCCAACCAACGCAAAACATTGCGTTGTGTTTTAGCAACAGCTACCTGTTTGCCGTTGGCTTTTTTGCTTGTTGTCACGCAGGAAAATCCATTGTATTGCCTGGTAATTACCAACCAGAAGCACTCAAAGAACTCAGTGAGCACTACGATTTATTGCTGCACGATGCCGATGTCTCGGTTCCAGAACAGGTGAGTTCACTCCTAGTAAAAGCTCAATCATTGTCAGACATCACCTTGATTCACGAGCAACAGGTAGAACAACCTTTTGTTTGGCGTGAATTGAATCTGGCAAAAATACCAGTAACACTATTTACTTCTGGTTCAAGCGGCAAACCAAAAGCCATTGCAAAAACGCTGAAACAGCTCGATATCGAAGTGTCTATTCTAGACAACCTATGGGGCGACACGGTTGCCAACACACGCGTTGAAAGCACCGTCTCTCATCAACACATTTACGGCTTGCTGTTCCGCGTATTGTGGCCTTTGTGCTCTGCACGTCCATTTTCAGCACACAACCTTGAGTTCCCTGAGCAAATTGTCCATCACGCCGATACTGACACCGCGCTAGTAAGCAGCCCTGCGTTACTAAAACGACTCAGTGAAGAGCATAATCCGGTTGCGATTCGGTGCGTATTTTCTTCTGGTGGCCCCCTGCCAAACCAAGCCGCGCAACACAGCCAGTTGTTGTTTGGGTCACTTCCTATTGAAGTCTTTGGCAGCACAGAAACCGGCGGCATCGCTTACCGTCAGCAGCACGTAGCCAGCACTCCTTGGACGTTATTCCCTGGTGTTGAAGCCGAGCTTAACCATGAAAATTGTTTAAAGCTCCGCTCGCCACACATTGATGAAAACACTTGGTACCAAACTGCGGATGAATGCTATTTCCATGATAGTATTTCTTTTGAATTGCTTGGACGCACTGACCGAATCGTCAAAGTCGAAGAAAAGCGTATTTCCCTTGTCGAAGTGGAAAAACGTTTAGAGCAATTGCCGTGGGTTCAAGAAAGCGTGGTGATCCCAATGGAAGAGTCTGGTCGCCTCACGTTAGTCTCGATCATCGTACTTAACGATAAAGGCGGTGATGTGCTTGATGAACTTGGTAAAGGCAAGTTTTGGCTTGAACTTCGCAAGGCACTTCGCAATTGGTTAGAACCGATCGCTATCCCGAGAAAATTCCGAGTGGTCGACGAAATTCCATTGAACAGCCAAGGCAAACGCCAAGTTGCTGAAATTGAAAAATTATTCCAATAAAGCTAGTAACATGGAAAAAAGAAAACCAACTATTCAGAATATTGAAGTGAGTGACCACACCGCAGAGCTGTCGCTGCGTGTGGATGCTGACATCTTAGATTTCCAAGGTCATTTCAGTCACTTCCCTCTTTTACCCGGCGTCACTCAAATTGACTGGGCGTTGTTCTACGCCGTTCAATATTTGAACACTCCCAAGGTATTTAAAGGAATGGAAGTCATCAAATTTCAAGAGCCGATTCTGCCAAACACCGACGTTTGTCTCTCACTCTCTTGGGACAATGAGCGTGAGAAATTGACCTTTAAGTACACATCGAAAAGCGGTGAAACCTTGGTGACTCACTCGTCAGGAAAAATGAAACTGGGTGAGTCACGTGAGTAATTACCGTCCCTGCTTTTTAATTCCTTGCTACAACCACGGCAGCACAATTGCAGACGTGGTTGCGTCGTTATCCTCTTTCGCTTTGCCAGTGCTGGTCGTGGACGACGGCAGCAATGAAGACACCAAACAAGCGCTTTCAGCTTTGAGTGAGCAAGGGCTGATAAAACTGATTAGTTTGAGCGAAAACCAAGGTAAAGGTGGCGCGGTAATGGCTGGCCTACATCAAGCTCACCAGCTTGGTTTTACGCACACCATTCAAATCGACGCAGACGGTCAACACGACCTAGAAGCACTACCCAAATTGCTCAGCGCCAGCGAAACAAAACCAGATAACCTGATTTCTGGCCAACCGATATACGACGAGAGTGTACCTAAATCCCGTTTGTATGGTCGCTACGCTACGCACATTTGGGTGTGGATAGAAACCTTGTCACTGTCTATCAAAGACAGCATGTGCGGCTTCCGCGCCTACCCAGTGGCGAAAACGGTCGCCGTGTTGAACAAGGACAACATCGGCAAACGCATGGATTTTGATATCGAAATTCTGGTGCGAATGTACTGGGAAGGGGTCGATATTGATTTTGTTCCAACTCGCGTGATCTATCCTGAAGGTGGCATTTCCCACTTCGACGCATTGTGGGATAACGTCAAGATAAGCTGGATGCACACTCGCCTATTTTTTGGCATGTTGCCGCGCATCCCTTCGCTACTCGCCAGAAAGCGCCATCACACAGACGACAGCAATGCCCACTGGTCGAAACGAAAAGAACAAGGCACGATTTTAGGCATCAAAACCTTGCTTGCGGTTTACCGCTTGTTCGGCAGAAAAGCGTTCGACCTGATTTTGAAGTTAGTCATGCGCTACTACCACTTCACGGGTAAATCTGCCCGTGAAGCGTCTGAGATTTACCTGCAAAACTTGCAGCGCTACGCAGCGCAGCAGAACATCGCACTGCCAAAACAGTTGGACAGCTATCATCATCTGCTTTCTTTTGGGCAAACCATGCTCGACAAACTGGCAGCATGGCAAGGTGACTTTAATGTCGACAACCTAACCATTCACGGCCAACATCATTTCGAAGAGATGGCGCAGAAAAAACAAGGCGTGGTCATTTTGGGCTCGCACCTTGGCAACATCGAACTCTGCCGCGCGCTTGGTCGTCGACATTCTCATGTCAAAATCAATGCCTTGGTATTTACCCAACACGCTGAACAATTTAATGCGGTAATGAAGGCGGTAAACCCAAATTCGGAACTGAATCTGATTCAAGTCAGCTCAATGGGACCAGACACCGCGATTCTGCTTCAACAAAAAATCGAGCAAGGCGAATGGGTAGTGATCGTTGGCGATCGCACTTCCACCGGCAAAGAAAATCGTGTCGTTTGGGCAGATTTTCTTGGTAAACCCGCACCATTCCCGCAAGGCCCATTCATGCTGGCCTCGGTATTAAAAGCGCCGGTTTACCTACTCTTCGGCCTACGCGACGACGAAGCAAACACTCCGCATTTTAATGTGTACTTTGAACACTTTAGTGACCAAATCACGCTACCACGCAAGGAGCGTCAGCAGGCACTAGAACACGTGGTTCAACAGTACGCACAAAGATTAGAACACCACACACTGCAAGCGCCGTTACAGTGGTACAACTTTTTTAACTTCTGGACTTTAAGTAATCAGCCACATGACAAACAACAATAATCACAACATCACTTTTGGTGCCCAATCTTTAACCATCGAAGATGTCGTTGCCATTGCTCAAGGTGCAAAGGCAAACATGAACACCTCGCCAGAATTTATCGCGAAAATCGATCGTGGCGTGGCGTTTCTGGAACGATTACTGAAAGAAGAAGGCGTTATTTACGGCGTGACCACGGGTTACGGCGATTCATGTACAGTGGCGATTCCACCCGCTCTTGTGGATGAACTTCCGTTGCACCTTACGCGCTTCCATGGCTGTGGCTTAGGTCAGATCCTTTCTCATGAGCAAGCTCGCGCGGTGCTGGCAACCCGTTTATGTTCATTGTCGCAGGGCGTATCTGGCGTGTCTCACGATCTGTTGAACCAAATCGTTACGCTTATCAATCACGACATTGCGCCGCGTATTCCACAAGAAGGCTCGGTGGGTGCAAGTGGCGATTTAACGCCTCTGTCTTACCTAGCGGCGACCTTAGTTGGCGAGCGTGAAGTGCTTTACAAAGGCGATGTGCGACCAACACAAGAAGTGTTTGCAGAGCTGGGCATTGAGCCAATTCGCCTAAAACCAAAAGAAGGTTTGGCGTTAATGAACGGTACATCCGTGATGACTGCCCTCGCCTGTCTTGCCTACAAACGCGCAGAATACCTAGCGCAGCTATGCACCAAGATTACCGCGATGGTCTCTGTGGGTATGCAAGGTAACGATTTCCACTTTGATGAAGCGTTGTTTGCGGTAAAACCTCACCCAGGTCAACAACAAGTTGCGGCTTGGCTGCGTGATGATCTCAATGCTGAACGTCCGCCACGCAATAGTGACCGACTGCAAGATCGTTACTCGCTGCGTTGTGCGCCACACGTAATTGGCATGGTGCAAGACTCACTGCCTTGGCTACGTCAATTGATTGAGAATGAACTAAATAGTGCCAACGACAATCCAATTATCGATGGCGACAACGAGCGCGTTCTGCACGGCGGTCACTTCTACGGTGGTCATATCGCAATGGCGATGGACACGTTGAAAGTGAACATTGCCAACTTAGCTGATTTGCTGGACCGTCAGATGGCGCAACTGATGGATTACAAGTTCAATAACGGCCTGCCGTTTAACTTAACTGGTGCAGAAGGCGAGCGAAAACCGATCAACCACGGCTTTAAAGCGGTTCAGATTGGTATCTCAGCTTGGACGGCAGAAGCGTTAAAAAACACCATGCCAGCGAGCGTTTTTTCTCGCTCAACCGAATGTCACAACCAAGACAAAGTGAGCATGGGCACCATTGCAGCTCGTGATTGCCTACGCGTACTTGAGTTAACAGAGCAAGTTGCTGCGGCTTCACTCCTAGCAAGCGTTCAAGCGATTGAGATTCGTCGTCGTCATAACGAATTGGACGAACACCACATGAGTCAGAGTTTGCGAGTAATTCGTGACGCCGTACTGAGCGAGTTTGAATTTGTGATTGAAGATCGCCCGTTAGAACAAGATTTGCGTCATTTTATTGAACGCATTCAGCAACGTCATTGGCCACTCTACGCGGAGGTATAATGCAAGAGCAGGTTCTCTACCCATTAGAAGCGGAGGTGACTATAGTCACCTCATTCCAAGATGCTGACCCGATGGGCGTGATTTATCACGGCAACTTCTTTCGATATTTTGAAGAAGCGCGTCGTGTGCTGATGGAGAAGATCCAATACAGCTATCGCGATATGCAAGACTCTGGGTACATGTGGCCGATCATCGACACGCGCGTTAAATACGTCAAGGCGATTCCGTTTAATCACACCATTCGTATTACCGCACAACTCACTGAGTGGGAAAACCGCTTGCGTGTGGATTACGTGATTTACGACGCCGAAACGAATCAACGTATGTGCAAAGCGCATACAACGCAAGTCGCCGTATCCATTGAAAAGCAAGAGATGTGCTTTGTGTCTCCAGCAGTTTTTTTAGATAAAGTAGAGCAATGGCACAACCATGGGAGCCTGAACTAATGCAAAAGTGGTTACTCTCTTTTTTGCTGATATTTTCTGTTTCAGCACTGGCCACACCGACAGCAAACGTAACAGATTTGGCATCGCTTCAGCAGCAGTTGTCTCAGCATGAAATCGTACGCGGAGATTTTACGCAGCAGCGTCATCTGGAAATGTTTAGTCAACCTTTAACCTCTAAAGGTCAGTTCACACTGAGCAAAACACATGGCTTGTTGTGGCAACAAACAGAACCTTTCGCAGTCAATTTGGTATTGACGGAAAACAAACTTCGTCAAACTTTTGCCGACCAAGCACCGAAAACGATCTCTGCACAAGAAAACCCAATGGCGTTCTACTTTAGTCATGTGTTTTTATCCGTGTTCCACGGGGATACTTCTGCACTGCAAGAACAATTCACACTCGATTTTTCAGTTGAGAACAATCAATGGCAGCTCGTTTTAGTGCCCAAACAGTCGCCATTAAATGCGGTGTTTCAATCCATTACTCTTTCCGGTAAAACGCACATTGATCGCCTAACCCTACAAGAGCTGCGTGGCGATAAGACCGAAATCACGTTTACGAACCAGACCTCTCTACCTCAGGAACTCACGGATGCCGAAGACGCTCAATTCCGTTTCTAAACTCAGTCTCGGCACTCACACCTTTGCTCTGGTTTGGCTCAATCTCGTTGTTTTAGCGGGCGCGTTGCTACTCAAACAATGGGTTTGGAGTGCAGAATCTCCGATTGAGACCAACATTTTAAAACTGCTGCCGAAGAATCAGCAAAACCCGGTGGCTGAGCAAGCCTTTGAGTCGGTCTCGGCAAGTATGAGCGACAAAGTCATTTTCGTGATCACAGCGCCGGACAAAAATGCCCTTTTTGCAGCGGCCGCTGAATTTGATAAGGGGTTACGCCAAAGTAATCATTTTCGCGATGTGGTAGGAAAAATCTCACCTCAAGAACAGCAAGCTTGGGCGAGTTACTACTTTAAGCACCGATTCCAATTGCTGACGTCTGAACAACGAGAACGTTTAAGCCAAAACCCAGAACAGCAAGTGCAGCATGTGATTCAGTCGCTGTACAACCCGTTTTCTGGAGTGACCGGACAAGAGTTACAAAATGACCCTTTCTTGCTATTTCGTGATTATTTAAGCCAAGTTACCCAGCAATCGTCCTCTTTCCGATTGGATAACGGCTATCTGTCCGTCGAAAAAGACGGTGCTCAATACTTGCTTATTACTGCCGAACTAAAAGACTCGCCTTATAGCCTAACTGGGCAGCTTGCAGTCCCTGATATTCAAGCGCTAGAACACAGCGTCGCGCAGAAATATGGCGCTGAAGTCGCACATACTGGCGTTCTATTTTACGCCGACTTTGGTACGCAAAGTGCAAAATCGGAGATCAGTACCATCGGTGTGTTCTCTCTGCTCGGTATCATTGCATTGTTCGTGTTGGTCTTTCGTAGTGTGATGCCACTGTCTCTGGCACTGCTTTCCATCACCATTGGTTTGCTCGTTGCGTTGTCCGTTACGACGTGGATTTTTGGAAAAGTCCATCTGTTCAGCTTAGTGTTTGGCGCAAGTTTAATCGGTGTGTCTATCGACTACGCATTCCACTACCTAACGGAACGTCTTGCGGCGGGAAATGAATGGGATAGCGAGCAAGGGTTAAAGCACATTTTCATAGCGATCACACTGGGCTTAATCACCAGTTTGATCGGCTATTTGGGCATGTTAGTGGCACCGTTTCCTGGTTTGCAGCAGCTTGCGCTGTTTTCATCCATTGGTCTGATTGCCGCTTACATCACCGTGGTGGCTTGGTATCCGATACTGGCTCGTAACCCATCGCGCTCCGTTTCGACTTTACCGGGACAATCACTGTTGGCGAAATGGTTAACGCTTTGGAATCAACCTCGAATTAAAGTCGGATTACCGATGTTATGTGTGGTTGCGAGTGGCTTTTTCTTGCTGCAATTGAACTACGATGACGACATTCGTCTGCTGCAAACGATGCCGAACGATCTCAAGCAGCAAGAAACCTTGATTACGACGCTCAGTGGCATGCAATCTTCTCAGCAAATGTTGGTCGTTACCGCCGACGATGACGAAAACCTAATGAAAAAGCTGGAGTCTTTGACGCCAACATTAGAAGCGTGGAAAGCGGACAGCACCATCGAAAGCTACCAGAGTCTGAGTCGCTACTTGAGCTCGGTGGAGCGTCAGCAACAAGACTATCAATTGATTCGCGATCTTTACGCGACACAATCCAGCCCACTAGCTTCCGGACTGAGCTTAAGTAAAAAGCCTAAAATGGACGCCGACTTTATCCCTGTCACGGTTGATCAGTACTTGCAAAACCCAGTATCAGCGCCTGTGCGTTTTCTCCATTTGGGTAAGATCAAAGGAAAATCTGCAACGGTAGTGGTGTTAAACCAATTGCAAGACTCCGCCGTTGTTAAGGCATTTGCCAAATCGCAGTCTGATGTTGTTTACCTAAACAAAGCAGAAGAAATTTCCGCCCTATTTGGTGAATACCGAATCAAAATCATGGAGCTGTTGGCAGCCGCCAGTACTGTGATCTTTCTGGTGTTAATCAAGCGGTACGGTCTGCAACACAGTTGGCGAGTTTTACTGCCATCATTGATTGCTTGCGCCTGCGGTCTGGCAACGGCTGTCGCGATGGGAACAACATTAAACCTGTTCAACTTGCTTGGCTTGGTGCTCATTCTTGGTATAGGGATCGATTACACTCTGTTCTTTGCCGAGAAAGCCCGCAGTGTGAGCACACTATTGGCGATCACCCTTTCGGCAATCACCACAGTGTTGTCATTTGGGTTGCTGTCACTCAGCCAAACTCACGCAATTCACAGTTTCGGCATTACGGTGTTAAGTGGTATTTTTGTCGCTTGGCTGCTCTCTCCGATTGCAATTAAAACAGAGGAAACGACGTCATGATTTTCAATCACGCCTTTCGCTGCGCGACGTTATTCGCACTGAGCCTGTTTTTAAGTGCATGCAGCTTGGTCCCTCACCAATCGACGCCTCAGGTCGACATTGACGAGCACACCCAAGTTAGCTTGCCCACTCCCGCAAGCTTGGGCTACCAGTTGTCTGCCAGTCAGTTGATTACGGCTTCTTGGGCAATAGATGGTAAAACCACATCTGAGCAACTTCCGGTACAACTGCAAGTAACCAACAACGAAGTGGTGCTAGCAGGCTTCTCATCCTGGGGGACAAGAGTACTGTCATTGTCTTACGATGGAGAACAAATCCAAACCGAAGTACTCAACGGTTTACAAGGTTCGCTACCGCAGCCAGAACAGGTATTATTTAACCTGATGATCACGCTCTGGCCGAGTTCCGCTTGGGAAGGATCGTTAAATGAGGTAAGGTGGCGAATTATTGATAAAAATAATTCTCGCGCCATCTTTGATAGCGACGGTGAAAAGATCATTGAGATTCAATACAGCTCTTCGAACAAGTTAGAGGGTGAGATTGATTTTCATCACCTCAAACATCAGTTTTCAATTTCTATTCAAACACTGCAACATCAGATTAATTAAGAACAATTTAGAATAACAATATGCCTATTCGCTCTTCTCAACCTTTGTATATTCAGGCCTGTGGCTTTCACTCTGCCATGGGACAAGATGACGCGCTCATCCATCAGTGTTTATCGGGAGCGAAGCCATCCAACATGGTGGTTGACCAAGATATTTTAAATTCAGGCCGCCAAACAGTAATCGGTCGAATTGCACAGACGTTACCGCAATTACCGACCGCACTCAGCCAGTTTGATACGAGAAACAACCGCCTCGCACTGTCAGCTTTGCAGCAAATCGAAAGCGACGTGCGTGAAGCCATTGCTAAATATGGTCGTGACCGTATCGCAGTCGTGATCGGCACCAGCACATCTGGCATTTCAGATGGCGAAATCGCATTTGGCGAAAAGCTGGCAAGCGGTGAGTTTCCTGCCGACTACCATTACACCAAACAAGAGCTTGGCAACTGCAGCGATTTTATTGCCACCTACTTTGATTTGAGCGGCCCACATTACTCAGTTTCAACCGCTTGCTCTTCTAGTGGTCGTGTCTTTTTAACCGCGCAACGCCTGATTCGCTCTGGCATTGTTGATGCGGTCATTGTGGGTGGCGTGGATACCATTTGTCGCCTAACGCTAAACGGCTTTAACGGTTTAGAAGCTCTATCCGATACCCTTTGTAAGCCGTTTGACCAACATCGCAACGGCATCAATATCGGCGAAGCCGCAGCATTAATGTTGCTAAGCAAAACACCTGCGCCCGTTGCTCTTCTCGGAGCTGGCGACAGCTCAGACGCACACCATATTTCCGCACCACATCCAGAAGGTTTAGGCGCAGAAGAAGCGATGAAAAAAGCGTTGGCCAATGCAGGACTTACAGCGCAAGACATTGGTTACATCAACGCGCATGGCACAGCAACGCCGTTAAACGATGCGATGGAAAGCAAAGCCATTCATCGCTGCTTTGGTGACTCCGTCCCTGTGAGCTCTACAAAGCCACTTACCGGACACACATTAGGCGCAGCAAGTGCAACGGAAGCCGCGATCGCTTGGCATATTCTCAAGTACAACCTTGATTTGCCAATACAACACTGCGAAACCAAAGCAGACGATATCCATATATCGTTAGTTGAGACGCCAACCAAACTGGGTAACAAAGCGATTCTCAGCAACTCTTTTGCTTTTGGTGGCAATAATATTAGTCTTATTTTTGGTTACGCTCATGACTAAACTTCCTCCCATCGAACAACTTTTGCCACACGACAAACCAATGATCTTGGTCGATCGTGCTTTAGATGTTCAACAAGATACGATTCACTGCCAGGTTGATATCGCAGAACACAACCCGTTCTTCGACTCGGCCTCTCAAACTGTGCCAGCTTACGTTGGCATTGAGTTTATGGCGCAATCTGTCGCGGCGTGGTCTGGTTACCACGCATTAATGAAAGAACAAGCGCCACCGATTGGCTTTTTACTTGGTAGCCGTCGATACACGTCTGAATGCGATACGTTTTCTCGCGGACAGATGCTCGATGTGTATGCTGAAAAAGTTATGGAAGATAACGGTATGGCGGTTTTTTCAGCCCGTATTGAGCTACAAAGAACTGTTGTAGCGACTTGCCAATTGAACGTTTACGTTCCATCAGAAGAAAAATTACAAGAAATGAAAATCAGGATTCAACAATGACCCGACAAGTCCTCGTTACAGGTGCCAGCAAAGGCATCGGTAAAGCCATTGCCGTTCAATTAGCCAAAGATGGTTTCCAAATCATTGTCCATTACATGGGCGATCAACAAGGCGCGCAAGACACCCTAGACACCATCGAACAGCATGGTGGTAGCGGTCGTCTTATCCAGTTCGACATCAGTGACCGCGCAGATTGTCGTGAGAAGTTAGAAGCCGATATCGCCGAACACGGCGCTTACTATGGCGTCGTAAACAACGCTGGCATCACAAAAGATACCGCTTTCCCTGCGATGACCGAAGAAGAATGGGATGGTGTGATTCATACCAACCTAGATAGCTTCTACAACGTTCTTCACCCTTGTGTTATGCCTATGGTGCAAAAGCGCAAAGGCGGCCGAATTGTTACGCTTGCATCAGTCTCTGGCCTAATGGGTAACCGCGGTCAAACTAACTACAGCGCAGCGAAAGCGGGCGTAATTGGTGCAACAAAATCACTCGCACTTGAACTGGCAAAACGCAAAATCACCGTCAACTGTGTTGCTCCGGGGCTTATCGACACAGGCATGGTAGACGAACACGTGAAAGAACACGCGATGCCGCAAATTCCTTTGCGCCGCATGGGAGAGCCACAAGAAGTTGCTGGTTTAGTCAGTTACCTTATGTCTGACATCGCAGGCTATGTAACTCGCCAAGTCATTTCGGTAAACGGAGGCCTAGTATGAGCCGTCGAGTTGTTGTAACCGGAATGTCGGGTGTGACTGCGTTTGGTAACGATTGGCAATCTGTCGAGCCAAAACTGCGTGACTGCCAGAACGCGACGCAATACATGCCTTCTTACGAACAGTATGATGGTTTGAACACCAAGCTCGCGGCACCAATTTTAGATTTTGAACTGCCAAAGCACTACAAGCGTAAACAAGTACGTGGCATGGGGCGTGTTTCCAAATTAGCGACCGTCGCAACAGAAAACGCACTAAGCCAAGCAGGTTTGATTGGTAACGACGTACTCACCAATGGCCAAACGGGTATCGCATACGGCTCATCAACAGGCAGTACTGACGCAATCGGCGCATTTGGTGTCATGCTGAATGAGAAAACCACTAAAGCGATCACCGCAACGACTTACGTGCAAATGATGCCACATACCACGGCGGTGAACGTTGGTCTATTTTTCGGTTTGAAAGGCCGAGTGATCCCAACCAGCAGTGCATGTACCTCCGGCAGCCAAGCAATCGGCTACGCCTACGAAGCGATCAAACACGGCTACCAAACGGTCATGGTTGCGGGTGGCGCTGAAGAATTGTGCCCAACGGAATCCGCTGTCTTCGATACCCTTTTTGCCACCAGTCTGAAGAATGAAGACCCGAAAAGCACACCAAGACCTTATGACTCCGATCGCGATGGTTTGGTGATTGGTGAAGGTGCGGGAACACTGGTTCTGGAAGAGTACGAACACGCCGTCGCTCGTGGCGCGAAAATCTATGCAGAAATCATCGGTTTTGCCAGCAACTGTGATGCCGCACACGTCACTCAACCACAGATGGAAACCATGCAAATCTGTATGGAAATGGCTTTGCAAAACGCGGGCATTCTTGCTGAGAAGATCGACTATGTATCTGCTCACGGCACTGCCACCGACCGCGGCGATATTGCGGAAAGTAACGCAACAGCGAATGCTCTGGGCAAAGTGCCAATAAGTTCACTCAAGAGCTACTTTGGCCACACACTAGGCGCCTGTGGCGCGATTGAAGCGTGGCTAGGTTTAGAAATGATGCACACAGGCTGGTTCAACCCAACGCTCAACCTAAAAAACCTCGACGAGCAATGTGGTGATTTAGACTACATCGCCGGACAAGGCCGAGAGCTGGACGTGAAATATTTGATGAGTAACAACTTCGCCTTTGGCGGCATCAACACCTCCATCATCTTTAAAAAGATGTAATGCCCTTAATAAATGCAAAAGCGCTGGTTAACCAGCGCTTTTTTGTTAGTTGAAGGCAACTGAACGGTGCTTGCAACGATAGATATCAGCAGAAACAGATGTTGGAGTTTGTCCTTCAGACTCAATAATATTAGTCACATGATATCGATTACCACCCGCCATGTAGACTTGGTTAGACAACTCATCAAAAAGAGAGCCTTTCTGGCTTTCTGATACAACTTTGTTTCCAATCACTTTGCACTCATTGTTTTCGACTTCTGCAAACGAGATAGGTTGAACTTCATTTGCACCAGGTAGTAATTTAACTTTCTCAGCTTCTAAACTGATTTTGGCAACCTGGCAGTCATAAAGCTCCGCAACAACACTAGATGGGCGTCCACGGCTAGTATCTAGAACAGTTGCGATATGGTATCGGTTTCCACCAGATGCGTAAGTTTGATTCTTAAGTATACGATCTACATTGTTTGGATGAACATCCTCGATCGTGTAAGAGTCAACCATTCTGCAATTAAGGTTTTTAATTGCAATATCAGTAATTGGGGTAATATTTATAGCTTGGGGTAAAACACGAACTTTGCGTGTGACACACCCACTTAAAAGACTAACAATCAATGCAGTCAAAATTATTTTTTTCATGAGTTTAAGCATCAAAATAAAGCTCATGTAACAGAGCTAAGTTAATACATTTGAGACAAGATCGACAAAGCCCCGACAACTCAAAGAGTTATCGGGGCTTTTGAATAAATGGCACGCCCTATTGGATTCGAACCAATGACCACATCCTTAGAAGTGATATGGTCTTATAATTACCTTAGATTACATTAGATTACTAATTTAAATAAAATCATACATTTGTACCCGATATCACAAGTCACAATATCATTTATGATTACATAAAACTACACTAGATCACCCCACTACTTGACTAATTACTTGACTAACCTTACTGTTAGTCAAGTTGCGCTAGTTTGTGAATTGAGGTAATTGAATGCTTACTGCAAAAGAGGTAGAAGGCTTACAACGAAAGAAAAATCCATATTACGTTTGGGACAAATCACGTGAGAGAGGGAAAGGCCGTCTCGGAGTTCAAGTCATGCCCTCGGGTTCAATCAACTTTAAGTTCCGCTACTTCAAAGACTCAAAAGCTCAATTTATATCTCTTGGGAAATTTCCAGGTATGACCCTTTCCCATGCCCGTGATCTGTGCAAAGAATACAGTGACCTATTATCTCAAGGAATCGATCCAAAAGCCGAGCTAAAGTACCGAGCTGAAGAAAAAGCTCGAGAAGAGCGTGAAGCAAACGAACTTGGTAGCTTTGAGCAATTAATCACACTCCATGCTGAACACAAGAGAATTGAAGGAAAGCGAACTTATCAAGATGAAATGAAAAAAATTGTAGATAACGTATTTCCTTACTTAGATATCAAACGTAAGGCGAAGGATTTTAAAGCTGAAGATTTTATCTACATATTAGCGGTTCCGATTGAAGCTGGGTATGCCGCTAAAAGCAACAAAATACGTTCTATCCTTCATGCCGCTTTCAACTTTGGTCGCTTCTATGACAGTGATCCTGCTTACAAAAACCGTAATACAAAATTTGGTATTTCAGGAAATCCTATCGCAGACATACCTAAGCAGACGTGGGCAGAAAAAGCGAGGACACATTTCTTAAGCTGGGAAGAAGTCGAACGACTACTCTGGGATATGGATCATCGATATGAAGACCTCGATTTAGCTTATCAAACTCGCCAAGTAATAAAACTTTGCTTCTATCTTGGAGGGCAGCGACCATACGAAATCGTAACGCTAGAGTGGAGTGATATTAACTTCAAAGATAGGTACCTAACTGTTCAACAAGGCAACTTTAAAACTAACATTTCCCACGTGATTCCCTTGACCACAACAGCGTTCAAAATCCTTCAAGAGTTAAAGGATAATGCAACGCAAGATAGTCCATACGTCTTTTATAAGAAAACGGAACATCTTGAGCACATGCCCACCAACACAATTGCTCAAGCGCTCTTAACTTATAAATCCCGAACAAAAGAGATTAGACCTTTCATCGGCAGAGACTTTAGAAGAACAGTAAAAACTCTCGGTGCGACAATTAAGCTGTCAAAAGAAATTCGAGATCGCATACAGGGTCACTCATTCTCTGATGTTTCCTCAAAACACTATGATATGTATGAATACTTAGATGAAAAAAGAGCAGCCTTGGAAGCTTGGGAAAAGGTATTGAATGAACGTCTAGGCATGCTCAAGTGCGCAAATGACATATAACTTTCCAACTATCTAGCTCTTTATACACATTGGACTAATCATCCAATGTGATCTTTATTAAGTGCCAGCTCATAGTAAACACGGTTTTGACCCCTTTCAATTCAGGATGCTTTTCCATCAAACTTTGCGGATGGTCGTTTGACCTACATTTTCCAATCAGTGTGGTGTCTATTGTTCTTGGTTCCTGCCAGTTTGTCTGTCTAATGAAGCTTTCTCGCCATTAGTTAAATTGACGAAATAAGGATCTTTGTTTATTTTAATATGGACACTTACCGATTCACTCACGCTACGTGAACACTAGTATTAATAGTCAAGGTAACCAAACAGGTAGAAGACTAGGGGCAGCTCCCATTACTAGTTGATGAGATCTCAATAGAGCCATTGTGAATCCTAATTGAAGTTATCCTATAAGGGAGGCTTCGCTGGCTGTCTTGAGCTAAAAAAGACACTCAGCATGTAATTAGGATATTACTATGCCTATAAAAACACTCCACACTTCTTCTGAAGCTAAAAAACACTACAAAAGCATCTCTTACGAAACCCTATTAGCAAGCTGGCTATTGCAAGATGGTTGGGAAGTATTTATGCCCATGATCGATCATGGCATGAAGACCGATGTGCTTATTTCTGACGGGAACAAATTCTACCGAATTCAAGTAAAGTCAGTAGAATGCTTCGATGAAAACACCGTTGTTACTGACCAATGGCAGAATGCACAGATTGATTACGTAATATATTTCTCAAGATGTTCAAATTGGGGATACATTGCGCCGCCTTTTAGGGGAAAGAGGAAGGTTAATCACCCCGAGCATGTTAGGTTTCACCAACACCCCAAGAACTTTCTCAAAGCTTTTGGTCGGGTTTAATAAACTCTACTTAGGATGAAAAATCGTGAACAGGTGGTCTGTAACATATGACAGACTAACTTTGTTTGCGTATCGACAGAATCGCTTGGTTATCACAAATGGGAATGCGGACTTTGTGACTCGAAAATGCCCCTTTATGAGTTTGCGCAATAAATCGCTGTTCAATCTAGCCAGAATGTCACCTTACATTTGCTTATGTCGCATCACGGAGCAGTAGTGCTCATTTTCTCCCAAACATAAGCAGAAGCGGCTTTCTTTACGAGCCGTTTGTGTCCGCATATTAATGCAATATCACCGAGAGATATCGAACTAGAAACTGTACAAATTATTCCCTCCCGAAAGAACGTGCTCGACCCGATCTTTCATTAGTTGGTAATTTTCTTCTACCGAACGGCCATGCTTTTCTGATGTATCGACCTCTACAATTGGAATATCAAACCATTCAAAAACTTTGTGATATGCTGATTCAACACTATTATTTTGCGTAACCGCATCGCCGTACCACTGAACTGTACCACCTCTGGTCTCTATTCTGTTGTTTATTGTTTCAATATCGGCTTTAACAAAAATGATCACTTCTGGAAGAAGTATTTTTTTATTAATTCTAAGTGTGTCAAAAATTTTTTTGACAATATCTTCTCCAAGCATAATTGTTTGGTAAGCCAAAGTTGAAAATATATATCTGTCTAATATGATATCTTCATCGTTTAATACTTTAGAAACCTCGTTACTCTTCAATAAATTATTTAACAAAAAAAATAGAAATGCACTCTCTTTTGACTCATAGGAGTCAATGACCTTTCTTAGATCATGAGCTTCAGGGACTACCGCATTATGAACGATAGTATTCATTTCTTTCGCATATAGAGAGCTTAATGTTGTTTTTCCACATGCATCTAACCCTTCAAAAACGATAAATTTATTCATCTGTTCCTCATCTAGTATTTTGTGATTATTTATAGCTCCTATAATAAGGAACCTAGATTTATTTTTTGTTAGTAGATTTATGAGATTTCTACAATATCTATATTGGTTTCTTTATATCTTGAAGCAAACGTAATTGGATTAAACTCTATTTGAGAAAGAGCTTTTTCCACACCGCATGAATTAATGCATTCGCTATATTTATACCCAGATTTATTGGCAGTATTTTGGTAAAAGCAACCCTCTGGACTAATCATTAAGTATGATTCTGTCATAGTAGAATTAGACTCAGAATACATAGGTAACCCTAATCCACTATGTCTTTGAACAAAATTATCGAACTGTTCTTTGGAAATTAGTATTTCATTATCACCATAAGGCATGACCTGTAATACTTTCCATTTGTATGGTTTTAGACTAGAAATTAAATTAGAGAAATCCTCTTCCCAATTAAGACTATTAATTACAGTATTAATCTTTGTTTTGATTCCTGTTTGTGACTGTGTAAGGTTCGCTAGAGCATGTGTTAAATCATTAACACCAAAAGAGTTCCCTTTTCGATCGTTTCTTCCTATTTTCATACGTGTACTTAAGTACTGACTGTCAAAGCTGATTCCAATCATGTCTAAAGTATCTTTCGGCAACGGTGATTTTCCATGAATTAGGTAATGTCCATTAGTTATGATTGAGGTTTTAAATCCTTTTTGTTTTGCAAGAACCAAAGCGGTAACGAACGTATTTCCTAACATCATTGGTTCCCCTCCTGCAAAGTTAAGACGAACACTTTCGTACCCCAGCTTTTCTTTTAAGACTGGAGTGCCTTTGATGAAGTAGTCTGCTAGCTTATCCAATAAGTTAGCGATTGCCTGTTCTGAACGATGGAGTTCTTTGGGGCGGCCCCATTTTGCAAAACAGTATTTACAACTGTAATTGCAGACCTCTGTCATGTGCCAATTGATTACGAGTTCTTTTGTTTTTCTAGATTGTGTTGTTGTCATGCTTTTTATACTCAGGTATTCAGATGGCTTCAGTATGATAAAATCGGCTCTGTAGAAAAATGAAAAGCAACATCCCCCCCCATCAAATTTCTTTTTCTAGCGGAAAACGAAACAATAAAAGGACATTCAGTGGCTACTTTTCCAACCTTCGAATCGGTACTTCTTCAAATTGCTAAAGCGCTTGGCGCTAATAGTCAGATGACTTCAAAATCGAAAAGCACGTTTAAATATGTCGAGATGACGATGGATAATTTATCTAATACTTGGGAAAGTATTTTGGGTGATATAGCGGATGCTTTAGGGCTTGATGAAAGAGCGAAAGAAGACCTGATCTCCAATGTTGCAGATGATTACTTGATGCATAAGAACATCGAACTCAATGTTTATTCTTCAAAGGCGTCACAAAGAAAAATCGTTTGGCATTATTTAGCCAGGGTTATCATACCAGCTCTAGCGAGACATACGGTATTTTGGCAAATTGAATCAAAAATGGATGAGGGTATGCCTGGCGGACGGTTTTGGTATCTTCCTGCCGTAGACTCTACGATTGAACCTACGCAGCTTCTTCTCCCTGTACCGCAAGTCTTGAATTGGCTTATCGACTTAATCCAAAACACCAAAACATCTATTGCTAATAATTTAGACAACGATCTAGATAGTGATGATAAATACGAGAAAGTATTAAGGAATCTTTACAACTGGCAAAAAGGCACGAGCACCCCTGAAATATCAAGTATCGAGAAAACGTTTTCGGACAAAGTGAATATACAGTTTTGTGGCTGCTTTGAGCCTGATGAAAAGTCTTCGCAATTTGAACAGGCTCTGGAGTTTATTGAAAAAAAAGGCTTGTCTTATGATGACTTACAGCATGAAATAGCTATTGATTGTGAAGACTTAAAGCTAATATTAAGGAGTGAATGCTCAGCAGCGGAGCAGCAAGATTTTGTACAGAAACTAAAAGTACGATATCAGGCACCAAGCTCTAAAGTGATACGTATGAGGTTGCTGATAGCCAGAGCTATTCAAGAGGGATATGAGCAATTAGTTAAGTATTTAACACCTGAAGTTGATAAGCTATGTTTTGACTTAAATGAAAATAAAACACTTCAGTTAGTTGAACTTTACGACTATGTATATAACCTGACTTTTGAGGCTCATATTCAAAAGGGAAATTTAGGACACCATGAGGAAAATAAGTTTTTTGAAGAACAACTTCCTTCTTTTTTAAGGTACGATTTATTGCGAATTTTTACCTCAGCCAATAACCACAGTATTCCATGGAGCACTACAGATAGAATTAATGATATTTTTAGCCGTTCTGGAGAAGAGGATATATTAGATAATATATTTCCTACGTCTGAATATGAATTTAAAAAAATAAATAAACTTATAAAAGAAGAAGGCGATTATTCAAATAATTACCTTATGCGTAGAGATGTTTTGATAGATAAGCTAAAACAAAATAAAGCTCCATTTAAACAATTGCAGGATATTGATGATTTTGAGGTGGTATATGGAGCTAGAATTATTCAGGTGAATCAATATTCAAATCCTAATATAGTTGACATGATTGTTGAAAGGTTAAAATTTCTAGAAGCCACACCTACTGAGTCGATGAAGCGAATATTATTTGAACTAGAAGCTCATCTACTCCTTAAGAAGTTTGATTCAAAAACCGAAGAAAAGGTATCTGCTTTACTCGATGAGGCGAAAAACTGTGATGATTTTGAATTTTCAAAAGCAAATATACTACGTTATGAAGCACTTCATTATATTGCGCAGAACAAGCTTAAAGAAGCAGAAAAAAATCTAAATTTGGCTATCGATGAATGTAAGAAATACAGCTTTGGAAAGTTTAGAGGATTGTTAGCTAGAGATGCATTCGCATTGGCTATAGCAAACCAAAAACTCATTCCTAATAATCACGAAAAGTACTTTAGAGACATGTACTACTGGGGGGGGCTGAAAGGAGAATCTAATATTTATGACGTTTCGCGTGGGTTACATGAGTATTTTTGGGAAAAGTTATATCAATGCTATCCTAACTATCAACCGCTTTTTGCTTCTTGTTCTAGCGATATGGAAAAGTTTAGTCGTGATTTCGTAGAGTGTATAAAAAATGGACGTTCTATTGAGCTAGTACTAAAAAAACACAAAGCTTTAAAAAAGAAACAACTGAAATATCCACAAGCAGATAGCATCATTTTTCTAATGATGAAGATGAGCTATGAAATGCGTACTAAATTAAATTCTTATAAAAAAATCGATATTGCTAACGAAATTAGTAATGTATTTAGTGCAATGGTTACAGGCATCAGGAAAATCATCGAATTATGGCCAGAAATCGTTAATATAACTGACTTTAAACTCCAGACACCTTTGATGTTAGCTGCAAACAACAGAGATCATCAAACGGTAGAAGCATTACTAAAAGCAAACGCAGATCCGAATCTTCAAGATTTCACGGGTAGAACAGCCCTTCATGCAGCAGCAGCTAGTCGATGCTTAAAATCAGCTTATCTAATACTAGAGCATGGTTGTGATGCAACGTTAATTAACGAAGAAGGTGCAACAGCGTTACATACGGCTACTCGCATGGGCGATCTGCCTATAATTGAACTATTAATTGAAAAGAGACCTGAGCTACTAAAGATTGAAGATTCAAAAGGAATAATACCTGAGCAATTGGCCAGAGAAATTGCCAATAATCCGCTAGCTTACGACGTTCTGAAGAACTTTCTCTTGTCTGAAGGCCGTAGTATTGCCAGACACGAGACTTATAAGAAAATCTTAGAGGTTTTTTAACGGTAGATTTAGTTATAAGTTTCGATTTGAGTTGAAATTTATTTCAGGGTACAAGTATTTCTAAGGATGGTTTGCATGTTATGCTGAAAAAGTGCATAACATGAATCTAACACAACTGGTTGAAGATGGAAGTTTTTGTCCATTTTCTTGAATCTCTGTAACAGTGATAAGCAGAGCCTGATTATGCTTTTGGATACTAAAAGTTATTAATAGGGTGAAAGTTAGTCCGTCGATGTCAAATTAAAAATGTCCATCTTCGAGCTAATTGATGTGGCTAGCTTAGAGCTGCCATAAAGTGTAAAGTTAGCTAAAGCGCAATTGAACGTAATTTCAATCATCGCAGTTTGTATTACCTGTCTTGTGTATAGAACTCTAACTACTGTGGCCAACATTGCTAAGCCGCTAGCCGCTAAAGGTAAGATTCGATGCAATTAAAAAATAGTGATTGCTATTGCAACAACTCTAGGCTTGTTTATTACAATTTTAGCCTTTTGCATCGATAAGGAAGGGGCCTATACGTTAATTGACGTTGTAGGATTTGCTATTCATCTTTCCTGGCTCAAGAGGACCAGATCCCTTTGGGTTGCAAATAAAGAGCACATCATTACCAATCATTTTCTCAATGGGCTCGTGTTGGTGACCTGCTATCCACACTTTAGCCCTATTAACAATGTCATCACTTAAATTAGCATGATAGAAAGGGGCGTATCGGCTCTTTGCGTCTGACTCTCTGGCAAATGAAGCTTTGTTGGGTAGGTGGTGAGACACAACGATATCTACCTTTTCAGGCATATTATCAATGAAGGCATGGTGCATTTCATCGACCAATCTATTGTTCAAGAAATTCATATCGTTCATTAGTAGTTCGTAATTGTATTGCTCTTCTTTATTTAAAGAGAGTAGAGGAAACCACAATGTCCCACCGTAGATCGTAGTGCCATCGATCTCGACCATTTCGTTATCCAAGAAATATAGGTTTGGCGTTTCGTCTGCATGTTTTTTTAAGCGAGGGATCGGTGAATGCTTTATGGCAGAAGCGTATGGTATGTTTGTCACTGACTCTTTGCATTTGTTTGAATACCACTCGTGATTACCACTGATTAAAACAACATTTTTAAAGTGTGTACAAAGGATACGCTTAATATAAGAGACTCCGTGTAGTGCATTAGACACGTCACCCGCAATAATAAGGGTGGCATCTTTGTCGAAGTCAATCCATGTATCACGTCTGATGTTATTGATATCTAGGTGTAGGTCGCTTACTGGAATGAACTTCATGTGTACCTCGCTATAAACCTTACTGATTACAGCGATTGATAATACACAATAATCATTGGTTGTCGTTTAACTGTTGCCAAAACTATTAAGCCCGATTGTAAAACAGCTTATTTCATACATTATCTCTACCCCAAAACTTGCTAGGACTCGACTGTACCTAGAGGGGAAAGCTAACTGAAACCTGACTGTGTTGTGATTATCGACGATAAATGAAACTGTTCTTTGCATCCTCTTAAATCGTTCAGTAACAAGCGTCATCTACTCGACATCAACATACCAGATTGACTTCGCCTAGCACGAAGCTCCCCCTTTACGTACGACAACTAGGAAGAAATTCTTCTCAGTTGCTTTTCAACTCACTAGTTTTCCTTAGTAATTGCTCCCCCCACTCACCGCGACAAATTTCTACCCCTAAGCGTTTCAGAGCGCATCATTTTGGCAATAGAACTAGCTAATGTGCAAAACATGCACGCAGATTATCAATCAACTACCGAGTGTTCCTCGGCAGTTGAACTGTTGCAATTTTTGCAATAGTTGTCTGAGCGATGAGAAAGTTCAGTTGTTGCAGCACCTGCAAAAAATCATATCTGCCCCTGCCCGAGTTATCAATCACATAGGCTGCGTGACGCAACTTGAGTGATGAACTCATTTTTACACCATTATGAGTTACGGAGAAGATGAAGCCTTTCGAAAGTGGTTTGCATTACTCCAAATAATAGTAGTGTAACGCATGATAAATCATACGCTCTGTCTAACTGTTTATGCGTGGAATGAGTAGCTTCGGGACAAAAGCTCGTTAGAGCAAACTAACTAAAGTATTTTAACCTTTATCCTTTACCTTGTTAGTTAGTCGTTCCGCTATCTGTCGTGTCAGCATCAGGTTTTGGTTCGGGTGTGACTTTGCTGGCTTGAACTTGTGGTAATTGCGATGCGGGTTGTTCTTGCCAGCATCCCACACAAGGCTTATTAACCCATGCCCAAGTCTTGCTTGTGATGCAAAGTGGATTTACCCAGAGCAAAGCAGCTACTAGGCTACCAATAACTACAAGGCGCAAGCTAAGCGGAACTTTGTCACGCCAGCTTAGGCCAAGTTCAGCGCTCATCCAGTCACTATTATGCTCAGAAAATACCTTGTAGTGGGCATACCATGAAGACATCAGCACAGGAGGTATAGTTTCAACAGATCGATGTTCTGCTTGCATTTGGCTAAGGTCAGCTCTCGCTTTAGTAACCGAGGCTGCGTCTTGCTCGTTAACTTCACAGTAAATGTGCTCTAGCTTCTTGCTGATATCAGTTAGGCTAACCCCTGTAGCTTCATATTGCGCCTTCAGAAGCTCTCTAGGTTTAAGAATGATTCCGATGATACCTATAATGAGCAACAGCGCAGCCAAAGCTTTGCTGTTGAACTCAGCAAATGCCAAACCAAGTACACCAAAGGACAGCGAAATAATGCTAATAATCGTCGGTAACTTTTCGCAGATATCTAATGACGCAAAATGAAGCTTGGCGCTGTAGAGTACATTGTAATACTCTCTAGCCACTTGCTTCTTTATTGTTTGCTTCGTCATAAACGCTCGTTCCTATGCAATTGGGACTGTGATTTCATGTCGCGCTATCACCGTGTTATTGCGCATAGCGTAGCACTCAACTGTATGATCACCATAGAAAGTTGCCGTCTCATCACGAGTTTTGCTGCCATCATCATCTATGATTTGACCGCGATGGTTCTTGTCCCTATCTGCGACGCACCCACGGTTGCGAACCTTCCACTTGACTTCATAGTCTCCAACAATATCGGTTTGTTTCACAAAGAAGTGCAGTTTCCATTGATGCTGTATTCGCTCCCCGCCAAAGGTTAGTGAGGACAACATTTTAGTTATCAGGTCGCTTTTTACGTTACAATCAATAACAATTTGGTTTGTGATATCCATATCGAATAGTTCCTCAATGAACTCCTCATTCACTGCTGAAACTTGTTTCGCTTCACGATTAGGGAACTTCGTACCAAAAATAGCCTTGTACCGTTGGTTACACTTGTCCTCATAACCATTCTCCCTTGCTTCAATCGCTTCAATTGCGTTATCCAGTGCTTTCTGCGCATCGGCTTGGAATGCTTTCTTCACACTGACTTTGGAGTTGCTGCCAAATGCATAGTAGAACGCTTTATTTGGCTCTTTGGTAAGGTATTGAAAAAAGTCTTTTACCATCTTGTCAAAGCTGCCGAAGCTACTCTTGTCGTATTTAGTATTATCTTTGAAGAAGTTGTAGCAAAGGGTATCGATTAGAAAGCCACTCATCTGAATATCGTTTCTAGCCTTCCACGCACGAATCATTTTCGCAAGCTTACGCAGGTTGTCTTTGCGATTGTCGTTCAGTTCTTTAAATGCTCTTAGCTCTGAACGAGTGTCACATTTCCGCCATGAGCCACCATTATATGTGTCAGGGTATTTGAATACTCCCTGCCATTCGAATACGGGTACTACTTCAAAGGTAAAGTCTTGCATCTCAACTACTACTACGTTGCGGTCTTTCTTCACTTTACTTGTATTATACGTTTTCTTTATTGCATCTTTGGTTTGGTCGAGAGCCTTCGATGGGTCTTTGCGATAGGTAGTCCAAGCGCTAGGAGGAAGTATGTAGAGCATATCAAGGTCAGAAATGCCATTGATTCCAGAGTAGCGACCATATGAGCCAGCTTGAAGACTGTAGTTTTTCTTGTCGTTTTCTAAGTCTCGAAACTTTTCATTTAGGTTCTTAGTAACACTTCCGTAGCGACTTGAAATTGTGTCTTTGTTCTTGATCTTCAAGTTATCTAAAAACACACTGAAATCCCGCCTTACCGTCATATGTCACTCTCCCTGTATTTAAGTCCATGTAATAATGGGGGTAATAAGTAAACAAAACAACCTGTATGCTAGAGTATGCCGAAGTATTTGCTGATGGGCTAAACTAGGTCAAAGGCAAGGTGTAAAGGCCTTGTCTATTGCATGACTATTCGCCTTTAATTGCAGTGATTGCCTAGTTAATATAAATAAACTAATAGAGTGCGTGATATTTAGGCTATCGACCCTAAATGATTTCTGTCCAAAAACTAGGTCAAACCTAGGCTAAGATTGGCTAGCTAACGAAGTAGAGCAATGTTCACTCTTAATAGAAAAGCTACAGAGCTAAGCTCTGTAGCCTAGCTAACTCTGCACCAATAGATAGATGGGTAACTCTGAACAGGTGGGGAAAACGGTACTCCAGGGCGTCTAATGAGATTAATACCAAATTAGATCGTTATCGGTATTATCAAGAACACTGTTCTCGTAAATTCATAACTACATTAATTTTTTGTTTTTTGTTTTTTGTTTTTTGTTTTTTGTTTTTTGTTTTTTGTTTTTTTTAATATGAAAAAATAAGTTATTTTTGAACACTGTTCTGAAAATTTTAGTCCTGAGTTTAACCTTTATATCCCCCAAAACAATACAAATCGATCGGCAGGATGAAGGCTTTCTAGAAGCAGAAAACAGCTACAGCGAACCAGAAAATCATTGAATTACAAAGCGAAATTTTTTGATGCACGAAAATTACATTGCAGACGAA
Organism: Vibrio sp. JZG10; assembly: GCF_054064075.1. Taxonomy (NCBI): domain Bacteria; kingdom Pseudomonadati; phylum Pseudomonadota; class Gammaproteobacteria; order Vibrionales; family Vibrionaceae; genus Vibrio; species Vibrio sp. JZG10. The sequence goes on along the minus strand of NZ_JBSUGE010000019.1, from coordinate 39,397 downwards.
GCAGACAAACTTCTCTGCACGAAAACTTGCGCTACATGCGAACATGTCACACGAAGCACTAAAACTGTCTTTTGCGACACAGCAATTGCGCTCTGCGACAACGAAAAAAAATCAACAAGAGCAAGTTTTGCTCATTTGTTTTTAATTTTTCGCTCTTGCTCCTTATATTAAAGCTATAACCGTTATAATAGTTATAACAGTCATAATAGTTATAACATATTTTTTTGAGGGAATGTAGCTTTAATTTGGTCCCTGTATGACAATAAAATTTGAAAGCCTATTTTCAATATAAATAAATCATACCGAAAGAGTACTAAATCATACTATTAACTCATAACATACTGTCACGAACAAGCATGCTATTTTAATAGCATGCATTAACAAAACAACACTATTTAAATCTCAATTATCAACATATTTTATTTTTTAATTTATAAACAGCAGTGCGAGATATACCCAGGGTCTTCGCAATCTCATTCATTGTTATGTTGGGGTTTACTTTTCTTTCTTCAAGTAACACTTTTAGACGATCACGTTTCTCAATATCCATATTTGTTCCTTTGATAACTCCCGTTTCAATTGGAAATGAACAAACAATCATAAAAGCTTCGTATCTGCTAATACAATTCAATAACGTCATCGACTTTTGTATATTACTAGATGTTTCTAACCAAATGTCGGCATCTTTCAATCTCCATAAATTGCCTTCAATTTCTCCACCTAAAGATCTAGCAATTTCGACAATCCAATCTTCGTAACTAGCCCTATTAATTTCGAGATCTTTAATCATCTCATAGGCTTTTGGGTAATAACTTTTGCTAAACTCTAAAATCACTTTTGCGTAACCTGTCCAATCAGGTTCAGTTTTATCCACTTGATTTAACCGACTAATTGCCATCCGAGGTTGCACTGAAAATAAAGCTAACCATCGGTATAGTAGTTCTGCTGTAAGTGTCAGTTCCCCTCTCTTATAATCATTCAGATTACATTTCTCTGATTTGTCGTTGGAGTATCGATAAACAGCAGAAACCAACCTTCGTGTAGCTTTCTTATATGCTAAGGCATTTCGAGAAGAATGGTGTTCTCGACAGAAGTAAGAGGATTGGTTTACACGTTTGTAACACAAAGCACAAAACGGCAAAGCCAAAGCTGAATATGTTTTTGAAACCTTGTCTGACGACGGCCTTTGAGGTGTCAATCCCTTCGCTTTAACAAGCATTTGCTCAATCACATCGACATATTCGATGACTAAAATATCTTGATTTTGAAGTGTTGGTTTTTTCTCATCACTCATATTTTTAGTTCTAAAGTCGATGAGCTTATCTATTGTGCTGGATACCCCCCCGCAGAAACGTACAAATTCTTTAATCGTATCAGGCTCCTTACCTGTAAACGTTTTTAAAAACGGAATGTACAGAAGGAGTACCTTTGATACTGTTCGCTCTAACGAAATATCAAAAGCATCCACGACTGAGATACCTTTCGAACTCTTCTTTTGAGTAAGCTTTTTGTTTTCACTTCTAGATCGTGCTTCAAGTTTTTTCAGGTTTTCATTTAATTGCTTTTCAAGTAGTGCTGCAGCCATTACATCCATTAGTGTCAACCTAATTGTGTCTTTGTTTCAATCTACAACACTTGCGTTTGTTTTCATACGATTACATCAAACAGAAACATAAAAACAAAAACGAGAATAATAAAAATGATAGATAGAAATTTTATAAGAGTTAGCGACTTAGCTACTTACCTAAATATAAGTAAAGTAACTGTGTGGAGATGGCGAAAGGAGGGGCGTCTCCCAGCAGCTCGTGCAATCAGTCCGAGAATTGTGGGCTGGAAACGAGAGACTATTGAACGATGGCTCGAAGAACAAACAACAGAGCTACCGTACTAAGAGGCGTAAGTAAGTAAATGAACATACAAACTAACGAACGTACTTACATTACAGACTTACGTACCAAGCTTAAGCAGCAATTTATTCAAGAGATGCATAACGCGAACAAAGACCCCGATAAAGGCATTATCTTCGACGTGATGTTTGACGCTTACGAAGCCGCAAAGGCCGAAGGAAAATGTTTTGAGAACCCAGCACAGTTGCAAGCAGCCGTTGGAGGGAGATATGTAAAAGCTCAAATAGCATTTCAAATACTCGATTCTGCTCAACCTAATGCGAATCGATATAATCGAGAAGTTCCCCAGTGGTTTTCTAGCCCGCTAGAAACTGCACTAAAACTCGACATAGCGGCTTTGTGGCAAGCTGTAGAGAGTGACATTGCTAGTATTGTAGAAAGTCGAGTAAAGATAGCTGAACACTGTTCTGAACAGAAACGCCTACAAGCATTACAATCCAGTGAGCTGGTCGAAGAGCTTCAAGACAAACTTGATGAGCTGAAAGAACTACCAGGACAACTGAGTGAACTAAAGATCGACAATGAGCGCTTAAAAACCGAAGTGAGCGTACTTGAAAACAGAGCCTCAACTTTGCAAGCCAGTTCAGACTCTTCATTTGCCTTACAGCGTGAAAACGCGATTTTAGAAGACAACAATGCGAAGCTTAAATCTGAAAATCAGAATATGAGAAAAGAACTTGAGCGAACTGCTGCCCTCTTGCAAGAAACGCTTATCAAGAAAGCTAACTTAGAAGGTCGCTTAGAAGAACGCGGCGAGTTTTCAAAAATTACCAATGAAAACACTCAAGTTAAAAGCTAACTCTACATCACGATGATCCATTCCCACGCGTGGGAATGGATATAAGGGAGGTGCTGAACACCCTGTCTAGCACGAAATTTATTGCACAAAATGCTGTTCAGTGTGATCGCAAAGGTCAATTTTATATAGACAATGGAATGAACAATGTTCGCGCTATAATTAATGCAGGTAAAACTCATATCTCGTTTTTCTGTCGTTACCCTCATTACACAAAGGTAGTCGACACGATGCTAGAGGAGTTTGCACAGGAGCAAGGTTTACAGATTAAAGACTGGGAGAGTTGCGCTGATACAATTGCGAAATTCTGATACACCTAAAGCTACGAGTAAGTATGATGTAAGACCTAGAATTTTAAACAGCAGACAAGGTCAAAATCTATTCCCTCCTGTGGGAATGAAGAAGAAGTTAACAGCTTTCTTCAACACTCGGTTCGCAAAGTACGGACCACAAATTAGGAACCACAGTTACTCGTCGATAATCTTATCTAAAATCTCTTTCTTATACCCTATAAACCTTGCTTCACTCTCCAACTTATCAACTGCGTCGCGTAGATATTGGCTATGTGCGGGAAACCGTTCCATGAGTTCAGTATGCGCCATAATCTGATTGTGAATCTCAATGATCTTGAAATTTAGTTTTTCTGAATATTCTTGTTCTTCAATAAAAAGCGTCAATTCATGGTGTTCACACTCTTCGCTATCAGCTTCTTCAACAACTTTTTCACCTCCAACCGCAACATATCTGGGGTTGTTAACTCTTGCACCACATAGGCGAACGACTTTGCCTTCTGCTTCTAAAATTTCGAGAATGCGATACGATTGATTTCTAAATCGCTCTACCTCGTCTTCAGTGCAATAGTATTCATCCAAAAATGGTTTGAGAATATCTTGATAATCATACAAGCAAAAATATTCTTCATGTCCCAAATACTTAAGACTTTGTATACCAACTTTAAACAACTGCAATGTCCCTACTCGCATTTTGCCATACCTAGCATTCTTTCGATTAGGTATAATATATTATACTTACTTTATTCAGTCAATCTGTTTTCAGATAGTGTATACATATGGAGTGATGTAAACTTGAGTAAGCAAAAACAAAAAAAAGAAATAAAAAATGAATAACTTAGCAAGAGAGATCTCAAAGAACATTGCAGAAAGAAGAAAAATGTGCGGTTTATCAAGTACCGAAGCAAGCTTAAAAGCTGGTTTTAGTAGAAGCTACGTGAGTAAAGTTGAAAAAGACGGTGTTAGGATTACAGTAGAAAAGTTGTACCAACTTGCGAGAGTTCTCGATTGCAACGTTGGTGATTTATTGCCACAAGATAGAAAAGACTTACTAGAGGATGCTTAAGAATTAAGCCGTTCACGAATAACCACACTGCGCATACAGTGTGGATTTTCTATCCGCAGATAATTAACGGCTTAAATGCTAAAGAGAACCATCCCAGAGTTCTCAGATAAAAGGGATACCGATACGCAATCAACCCCATAAGACTCAAACGAGAAATCCCTTGAAGCACAGCTTTCACCAACAATCAAATCAAAACAGTTATTATCTTTCACTAGTTTGATGGAGTAGTTTAGTTTGAGGCTGATTTTCCAAGGCCCTTCATCAACACATCAAACATCAATCCCGCGAATCCTTTCGCAACAGCCTCATTTGACAGAAGTTTCATCGCCATTTCGTTGTGTACGTCCATACTCTCGATAATAGCATTGTTGATCGATTCTGGGAATTGACCGAGCATCGCTTGTTCTTTCGTATTGCTGCGGATCTGATCCATCACCACTTCATTTTCCGAGATCTTGCCTGCAATGGTATTGGCATAATTGAGCATATCATTCTCAGACAAACCATCTTCGATAAACAAATCGTTCATTCTTTGGATGATCTCGTTCAGTAGTTCAGTTTTAGGATCTTTTGGGGCAGCTCCAGAGCCTTCCTTTGCGGCTGGTAGATAAGGTTTTGGTTCTTCACCAATTTTCACGCCGAGCTGTAAATCTGCTTCACGCTGCTCGTGCAAGCGGTAGTGCGTCATTACCACATCGGATAAATCAATTTCATCCTCAACCACATCAAGGCGAAGCAATGGGTAAAGATGTTTGGCGTAAATACTCAATTTTTCCAGATCATAATCATCAAAATTGACGATCTGAGACGTAAACTCGTAGAAACGATAGAAAGACATTAAATCTTTCTTGAACACTTCCAGAATATCTCGTGCTTCTTTGGCGTGTTTGACGCTGTTTTCCGCAAACTTGATTTTCTTGTCGTTTTGCTCAATTTTCGCTTTAGAGAGCGTCGCTTGTGCAGATTGAAGCACTTGTGTCGCTTCTTTATAACGAACAGAGAAACGATCAACGGAAGGTTTACACAAGTTGGCTAATTTGGCTTGATTCGCTTGTTTGTTGTTATACGCTTCAACAAATGCCTCAACCTCTCGCCACTGGTAAATCCCCACTTTATCGAGCTTTTTCATTAGCTCATAAACTATGTTTGGGTCAGATACTCCAGCGAGTTCAGCGGTTTGGAAGTAAACTTTAAACTCAGCCAAAATCTCTTCAGGGTCATTCACAAAATCGAGCACAAAGGTTTTATCTTTGCCTTTGTAAGTACGGTTTAGCCTTGAAAGAGTCTGAATACACTCAACGCCTTTTAATGGCTTATCGACATACATCGCCACTAATTTCGGTTGGTCAAAGCCTGTTTGGAACTTATTCGCAACCAACATCACCTGATAATCTGTGGTATCAAATGCTTTACGCATATCACGACCACGAAGGTTCAGGTTCATATTATGTTCGGTGAAAGGGTGGTCAGGAAAATCAGGATCATTCACTTCACCTGAAAAGGCCACCATTGCATTGACGTTGGCGTAACCTTTTTCCTGAACGTACTTTTCAAAGGCGAGTTTATATCGCACTGCTTCTAAACGACTACTAGTGACAACCATCGCTTTTGCTTCACCACCCAACAGATGTTTCACTTTCTCGTTAAAGTGCTCAATGATGGTTTCCACTTTTTGAGCAATGTTATACGGGTGCAAGCGAACCCATTTCGCCATTTTCGAAGCGGCTTTTTTACTGTCCACCTCGTGATCTAAATCTGGGTTGTTGTGCGCTAATTGGTAAGCAACTCGGTAACTGGTGTAGTTTTGCAGAACATCCAGAATAAACCCTTCTTCAATTGCTTGGCGCATTGAATAAACGTGGAATGGTAACGGCTTATTGGTGTCGCTCGCTGGCTCATCGGTATTTGGTCTGCGACCAAACAGCTCTAATGTTTTCGCCTTTGGTGTTGCGGTAAAAGCAAAGTAGCTAAGCTTGTTTGAGCCTTTACGAGCTTCCAGTGATAATCGCAGCATATCTTCACTGTCTAGTTCTTCATCACCGTCTAATCGCTCTGCCATTAGCACTTCACGCAGTTTACGAGCGGTTGTACCTGTCTGGCTTGAATGTGCTTCATCAGCAATAACCGCATAACTTCGACCTGCAAGAGTCGAGTCTTTGCGAATAGCTTCTAAAACGTGTGGGAAAGTCTGAATGGTCACGATAATGATTGAGGTGCTTGCTTTCAGCTCTCCTGCCAATTGGCTGGATTTAGAGCCTTGTGCCTCTTCTCGATTAACACGAGCAATCATTCCTTCGTTATGGTCAAACTGATATATCGTGTCTTGTAACTGGCTGTCCAGCACTGTTCTGTCAGTGATAACAATGACAGAATCAAAAACCTTATCCCCAGCCTTCTTATTAAGCTCGGGATGATCGGTGTAGTAATGCTTTGATGCGAGTTGATGAGACAGCCACGCAATCGAGTTAGATTTACCTGAACCAGCACTGTGTTGAATTAGATATTTATGACCAGTGCCTTCGTTATCCACCGTTTTAAGTAGCTTAGAAACGACCGCCCATTGGTGATAACGAGGGAAAATCATCGTCTCTTTGACTTTGATAGAACCGTCTAACTGCTCTTCATCTTTCACTTCGAGGTGAATGTATCGACTTAGGATCAGTAGCAGGTTATCTTTTTGAAAAATCTCATTCCAGAGATAAGATGTGGCATAGCTACCATCTTCAGGCACATCGTTACCTTTACCGCCTTCGCTTGTACCTTGGTCAAATGGCAAGAAGAATGTCTTTTTACCCGCTAAACGAGTGGTCATTGCTACGTTGTATTGGCTGACAGCAAAGTGAACCAATGCGCCACGCTTAAAGGTTAATAACGGCTCTGATTTGCGAGTTTTTGGATCTTTCGGCTGCCTATCCTTCATATACTGAACTTTGGCATTATCAATTGACTGCTTGAATTCGGACTTAAGCTCGCACGTAACAACGGGAATACCGTTGACGAAGAGAGTTAAATCTAAACGACCATCATAGCCATTTGGCGAATAAACTAGCTCAGGTACAACACGCAGAATGTTTTTCTCATAACGGGCGGTTGCCGTTGGGTTTAAGTCGTGATCGGGTTTAAAACTGCAAAGATCAAACTTTGCTCCACGGTTATTGAGCTTGTTCCGCAAAACCCACAGTGTGCCTTCGTTTTTCAGCTCTTGTTCTAATGACTTGAGTAAAGCATCAGCGGTAGCGTTTGGATTTCGCTCCGTTTCTGGAAAGTGTTGCGCTAACTTGTCCCACTGGTCAGGTTGTGAGGCTTTCACAAAAGCAATCACATCGTCAGGGTAAAGTGCCAGCTCTTTGTTGTATTTGTTTGACTCGCCTAGTAACCAACCCTGAGACTGCATTTGAGCTAAGATGTCATTTTGAAATACGACTTCATTTACTGGAGCTGTAACAGAGACATTACTATGCTCTGCCAGGAACACCTTATGTAACTCACCACTATCAATCTGCCTACTAAACTCTATAACTTTTCTCGGTTTAGGCTTTTTAAACGGCTCTAGAGCACTTATAGGATCTTTTTTATCTTCGGTTGTCATTTTTACCTTTTCCTTCAGCCATTGCTCTGTCACCATCTAAAGCGCATAAAACTTGATTCTTTATCTCAGCAAAAACAGATATTGAAAACTGTTTTGCACTATTCGACTCAAGAAGTAACTCCATTGCTATTTCTTGATGCTCATCTAGGCTCTCGATAATTGCTTTTTCTAACAACTCCGAATAAATCCCCTGCTGCACTCTATCATCAGAATTATTCTTAATTTGCTCTACCAGTTGTTCGTTTTTCATCAAACGGTCAACAATGGTAGTTTTGAAGAGTATGGGTACTATCTCTTCTTTCTGATGTGCTTCTTCTGTAGATGATACTGAATAGCTCATAGAACATTCAGCAACCAACAAAACATCCTCTCCGTTAACATTTGGACATTGGGTCAGTTCAATGACTCTTCTACGCTTAGGCTTCTTAAAAGGTGCGAGAGTGGCAGTAGGCTCTTTATTGTCTTCGGTAGTCATTATTTATCTACGTTAGTTTTATTAGTATTTATATTACAAGGAGTTGGATTCGAAATAGAAACAGAAATATCTTTTCTAGAAGACGCGACATCAAGATCACCGAAAATGAATATCAAGCCGACCAGAGACAGCGGAATCATCGAAAGCTTAAACGGTCGATTCATTAAACGTAATCTCTCTTGCCGAGCATCATTTGTTTCAGCAATTTGTCCTGCACAAGAGCTAAACTCTTCAATCAGATAGTCAACCAAAACATCAGGGTTGGCTTCAAAGTGACCTTTTTCAGCCATGTCCTGTCTCGTTTCTTCTATCTGGTCAGCATATGGAAAAAAGCTGAACTCATTTTCCCAATATGCATCAAGCAGTAAGTAAATCGCTCTTCCGAGTAAAGCCAAACCAGCAATAGTTAATGCACCTAGGAATGCCAGTAACTCTACAGGGATACCTAGATCAGTATTCTTAACAATATAAAGTAAGATAGTTAATACAGTCGCGATTGCAGCAAATCTAACCTGAATATTTGAGCTAATGCTGTCTTTTCTTTCCAGTTCGTGAGCATATTGTTCTTTATAAAGATGTAGCACTTCCAGCTTATCCATTTAGCTATGCTCCTGTAAGGCGAGAGGTGTGTTTGACATTGTTGGATGTATCACTGATTTAATCGTTCTTTGATGGAGTCATGAATTGTAATATCTGCATCAATTCTGTATTGAAGTAATAGCTAGCAATCGCTAAAAAACCAAGCGCGTAAGGTGTTAAAATATCTAAGTTTTCGCGATAAGTAAAAAATGAAGAAACCTGCTCTTTGGCTTCTAGCAACAGGAACTTAGTATATACTCGAAAGCCTAAATTTCTTCTAATGTTTAAGGATTCTTCATTCATATCGTGACGGCCAAGCCATTGAAAAACAACAAATCGGCGAAAAGGAAACGTACATTTATAAGACCAATCATATTCAAACTTATCATTTTCATAGGATAGCTGACGAACATCGTCAGCCTTCAGTGGCATATGTGATGAAATAAACCCATAAAACTCGTCTGAGTGTGGGCATACACCAAAGATATTGGGATGTTTTAACAGTCTCTCGCTCCAAAGTTCATAGAGTTTTGTATGGTAAACCACGGCATAGTTGTAGTAACGAATCATCAAAAAGACGATAGACAACACCAGCAAAATACCCAGCCCATTTTGATTAGTGAACTTAATCTTGAAAATAAAGGTGTTTGCTTCATCAATAGTCGCCCCTGAGAATGATAGGGCAAGTAGAATACAAGAAGCCACTATGAGCAGCTTCCTTTTGGCTTTTAGCCCTTCGTCACGATCTATTGCAGCGGTAAGTTCTGAACTGTTTTTCACTCATAGCACCTGTTTGTTTTCATTTGACTTATATCTCCCCCTTGAACAGCACTAACCTTGATTAGCTATTAAGGTAGTCGGCTGTTTGCTCTTTAAGGTGTTGAGCAACTTCATCGATCTCTGGAAATAAAGTTGCTTTTGAGATACCTAGCCCATCAAGGCTTTGAATTATTTTGGTTTTCTCTTCAGCATTAATTTTCAACACATAACCACGATCTTCTGTATGACTGAAGTAACTAGAGCTGACATTCACATTTTTGTACAGGTTATATATCTCCTGTGAAGGAGTGACTTTGCTGTCGCCCATTCCAAATATCAAAAATGCACCGCTTTGACGTATGACTCGTGGATTGTCTAGTTTTGGCTTCACCGCCTGAATCGAAGAGATGTGTGCAGGAACAATCACATCTTTAAAGTACGGTTTCTCAGCATAAATAGAATGCAAAAGCTTACCAACTATCTTGCTATCTTCTTCAGTTCGCTCTTCTTTGCTTGTATTAGGATAAACAAATTGATCATCCATTTTTGCTAGGTTACTGATAACAGAAACAGTATCACTACCGTGAAACTTGATATCTTCATCTTTAATTTCGTAAATGATGACTTCACCATCAGCACTATTTTGCCCTCGTCCAGAATGAGAGTTGCTAGCAAAGTAGAGTGCTACAAGAGGGTTACTTGTGATATCAAGCAATCTAGTCGGAAGCCCATAGTGTTGCATTTTTACAAGATGATCGAATGCTGATTGGCAACTCAGAAAATCATTTGGGCAAGATGCTACCAACTGCTCGAACATAATGTGCTCTCTTTCAGAGAACAAAGCGCTGTTTTTATCTTTCGGATCGGTATTACGAAAGACAGAAGGAATAGGTTGATAGCTTTCCTTTGTTTGTCCGCGAAAGAACAGCGAATACCCTTTTCTCGGCTTAATTTTAGCGATTTCAGTTACAAACGTAGAAACAGCTCCTATCTTTCTTGGCTCACCCATTAGTCACCTCATCTGATGCTATCCAATCACGCACGTCAATTTTTCCTGTCACTGCCGCTGAGATAAGGGCTGTTTTACGCTCAGTTAGAAGCTCAATCTGAAACCTCGCTTTGTCTTCGATCTTTGAAAACATAGAATTCATTGCTTCAATTTCATCAACAATTGCGTTTTGCTCCTCTTTTGGAGGCATCGGCATCATAATCCGCCCTAGTTCTTCAAAATACAGTCGTAGTCTCATTTCCATTATTCCACGAGACCACCGTTTAAACTCTTTCTGTGTGAACTCTTGGCGGAACAGGTAGTGATAAAACTTAGGGTTAATATCTTTCGTTTTTCGTAAGATGTCATAAGCAGGGCTAGTTACACCATCATAATCCGAGTAACCAACAGCCCCCATCCAAGCCAATAGCTTGTTTACAATGATGTCCCCTTTTTGTACCAACCAGTATCCATCAGTATTGCTAGCTTTATTCCCCTTTTGCTCAAGTTCTTTTCTTGGGGCAACACCAATAGCAGCATAAACAGATAACAGCTCTTTATTGTGATTTTTGGTTGATGGCTCAGCAACCAACCTAAAAAAACGTTTTGTTGGTAATACATCCCAATGTTCAGGTACTTCGCCCAACCATTCCACGCCAGAATCTTTCATTGGTGCATTTGGGTTAAGCCCTTTGGTCACTGCGTGAGAAATCACCGCTTGGCGCTTTTCTTTTAACAGATCAATCAGCTTTTCTTGCTTGGTGATTAAGGTGTCGATCTTGGCAGTTTCGTGATCGAGGAAGTTGGCGATTTTTTGTTGCTCTTCAAAAGAGGGATAGACAAAACCTAACTCAAGCAGATCTTCTTGAGTCATACTTGGTAACGCCGTGTTAGTCGAGAGCAATTTGTAAGGAAACAACATTGCCTGGTTATGAATAAACCTAGCGTCCATTTTTGGGGCAATCTCACTATAAAACATAGTATCAACTGTCCAAAACTTACCATCCACTAGTAATGGCTTGTCAACGGTTCCTTTTCTCCCAAAAAGTACTGACTCTCCTTCATATAAATAATCAGAGCTTCTTTTAAAGATGCCGCCAGAGCCATAAACAGGGTAACCATCCGTTGATACTTCCACATCTTTGTAATCTCGCCCATTTTTAATTCTCAGTGTATTTTTAAGGCGCGCTACAGTCCAATGTGAAGGTACATTACCAAGCCAGTCAATAGCAGTATTTTTATACTCAGGATATGCTTCGTAACGACCTGTCATTATGAATGTACCTCTTGCAGCAACTGCATAATCTCAGCCGATACCGCATCCAAATCAGCATCAATTTCTTCTAATGCCCTTGGTGGTTCATAAACATAAAAATGGCGGTTGAATGGGATTTCATAGCCTACAATACCGACTTCACCATCTTTAGGGTCGATCTTGCTTTCATCAATCCAAGCATCAGGGACGTGCGGCAGAACTTCACGAGCAAAGTAGTCACCAACGGTTTCAGTTAGTGGCACATTCTCGTTATCACGTAAATCTGGGTTAGCTTCAACCTTACCTTTTACCTTGCACACTTCGGCTTCATCATCATGTTCACCTAAGTGTTTCACGATCAATTTCTGTTGGGCTGCGGTGAGTTTGATGCCGTTCATTTTGGCAATAAAGGCTTTAAGGAAGGCATCACGAGACAAGATTTTCTCTTCAGTGAATGAAGCTAAAGCTTCTAAAGCCGCTTCTTGAACTGGCTCGCCTAATTTACCCCACGCTTTATCCGCTTGTAGTGCATCAAGGCGGTACTCGTCTTTCGGGTAAATAGCCAATTTAAGAGGGCGTTCTACGGTGATTCTACGGTAGCCAAACTCTTTGTAGTCAAAGATTTTACTAAACTCGTTTTCGGTAAACTGACCGTAGGTTTGAACGATGGTATCAATTGCTTCAGGAGTAAGTTCTTTGCGCTTACTGCCAAGGGATTTACGCATTGCTGCATAGAATACGTGTTCATCATTACCTTCAATTTCACTACCGCCACTGCGACCACGCCCACCTGATTTAGCTCGTTCTTTTGAAGCGTTGATAAGTTGAACCTTGCCTTTGCGGTTAGCTGGCTTGTTAGAAGATAAAACCCACACATAAGTCGCAATGCCTGTGTTGTAGAACATATCGGTAGGCAGAGCCACAATTGCTTCAAGTAGGTCATTTTCCAAAATGTAGCGTCTGATTTCGCTTTCACCGCTACCAGCACCACCTGTAAAGAGCGGTGAACCATTCAAGATAATACCGATACGTGACCCGCCTTCACTTACAGGGCGCATTTTGCTCACTAGGTGCATTAAGAATAGTAATGAACCATCAGACACTCGTGGGAGACCTGCACCAAAACGACCTTCAAAGCCTTTTTCGTGGTGCTCATCATTGATGAACTTCTGGATCTTCTTCCAATCCACACCAAACGGAGGGTTTGACAGCATATAGTCAAACTTCTCGGTGCGAAGCTGGTCATTGGACAGGGTATTACCCAATTTAATGTTATCGACCTTCTGCCCTTTGATAAGCATATCTGCTTTACAGATTGCGTATGACTCTGGGTTTAACTCCTGACCAAAAGCAGAAAGAGAGGCTTTGTCGTTTAACTTATGGACATATTCCATACCTGACGATAAGAAACCACCCGTACCAGCAGTAGGATCGTAAATAGAACGAACCAAGCCCGAACTGGTTAACTCTTCTTCATGTGCGAAGAGTAGCGAGGTCGTTAGTTCAACAATGTCTCTTGGGGTAAAGTGCTCACCCGCAGTTTCATTAGAGCTTTCAGCGAAACGTCTGATCAGTTCTTCAAACACCAAGCCCATTCCGTAGTTGCTGATGGTATTAGGGTGAAGATCTGTGGTTGCAAAGCGTTTAGCTACTTTGTAGAGCAGATCCGCTTCTTCTAGTTTGTCGATAGTGTTGAAGAAATCGAAGTGCTCAAAAATCTCACGAGCATTAGGACTAAACGATTGAATGTAGCTCTCTAGGTTACTCGCTACACCTGTTTCACCAAGACGGTTTAAATCCATTTTTGAAGTGTTGTAAAAGCTTAACTGTGCGGTGTGCGTTAGCAGTTTATCTTGTGCCTCTATTGGCATTGCCTTTACTGCTTCGTATTTTGCGAGAACGTCTGGTTTCGTTGCTTCAAGCACACACTCTAAGCGTCTTAGTAGAGTGAAAGGGAGAATGATACGTCCGTATTGAGATTGCTTGAAATCACCACGTAGAAGGTCAGCCACCGACCATAAAAACGCTGCTGTTGAAGAGAAATTGTTGTTAGTCATTATAATCAGCACATAAGTCTTAAAAATTGCGCTGATTATATCGAAAGAGCCTTAGTTAGTCTGTGATTTAATTGAGGTTTAAGTAGGTACTATCCCACGTGTGCCTAGCCAAGGCTACACTGCATACAGTGTAGCCTATCTATTAAAATTGCTTCGCTACTCTGAACTTCATTTTTGCTTATGCCCCAGATAACAGCATGAGGCTTATGCTCATAAGCCTTACAATGAGGTTTCTACGATATCGATAAACTTCTACCAGTAATGTAAAGATCATCTTCGATGATTGATTTTCTTTTCATAAAGAAAAAGGTTGGCTTTAAGTAAGAGGAGATAGAGGTTTGGACAACGAATCGCTAGTAGATTAGTTCGGAGATACACTGCTGAGCTATGCTGTTTTATTGACAAACAAATACTCGGACAACGACATGCAGGGAATCTGTGTATTCTCGACCACTGATAATAACGCAAGGATAACTACGTTTAAAAACCATTGGGTTTCTTTGGGTTACATTAAGCTTCACGCTTACTTGACTAGTTACTTGACTAAAAGTAGCAGAAATGAAAAGGGGCGTAGCAAGTACTAACCTGCTACGCCCCGAAATAAATGGCACGCCCTATTGGATTCGAACCAATGACCACATCCTTAGAAGGGACGTGCTCTATCCAGCTGAGCTAAGGGCGCGCTACAGGGACAGGATTATACGAGTTCAAACGGGTAAATCAACGGGTTTTCATAACATTCTGATCTGAATGCCTAAAAAAAGTCCATCAAAACGCTTAATGTTCAAAAACACCACAAAGCAAACGTTTGCGTATGGATGTTAATAAGAAATTCTGCGACAATGCGCCGCAGATAATTTGCCTTCTTAATTTATAAGGAAAGTCATGACTGCTCAAAATATAGACGGAACTCTCATTTCCCAAACTGTTCGCTCCGAAGTGGCTGCACGTGTTAAAGCGCGTGTTGAAGCAGGGCTACGTGCTCCTGGTTTAGCAGTGGTTCTAGTTGGTGAAGATCCTGCTTCTCAGGTTTATGTCGGTAGCAAACGCCGCGCATGTGAAGAAGTTGGGTTTGTTTCTAAGTCTTTTGACCTTCCTGCGTCTAGCTCAGAAGAAGAGTTACTAGCGCTGATTGATGAATTAAACAACGATGATGAAATTGACGGCATTCTAGTGCAATTACCCCTTCCTGCGGGCATCGACACAACACATGTTTTAGAGCGCATTCACCCAGAGAAAGACGTGGATGGCTTCCACCCTTATAACGTTGGTCGTCTTGCGCAACGTATTCCAAAGCTTCGCTCTTGCACGCCAAAGGGCATCATTACCCTACTAGACCGTTACAACATAGAGCTTCGTGGCAAACATGCTGTTGTGGTTGGTGCATCAAACATTGTTGGTCGTCCTATGACACTTGAGCTGCTGCTTGCGGGCTGTACAACGACAACATGTCACCGTTTTACCAAAGACCTAGAGAGTCATGTGCGTCAAGCTGACGTTGTCGTAGTTGCGGTTGGTAAGCCAAACTTCATCTCTGGAGAGTGGATTAAGAAAGGTGCAGTGGTTATTGATGTCGGCATTAACCGTCTTGATTCAGGCAAGCTAGTTGGCGACGTGGAATACGATAAAGCACGTGAAAGTGCGAGCTTTATTACTCCTGTCCCTGGTGGTGTTGGCCCAATGACCGTCGCAAGCTTAATTGAGAACACGATGCTCGCTTGCGAGCAGTTCCACACAGACAAATAACGTAAAACTTCAGATACGAAAAAGGCTCCGCAAGGAGCCTTTTTGCTAATTTTAGGTATCTCTTTCAGTTACAGACTTAAAATCACGCCCGCAATTGAAGCGCTCATTAAGTTCGCCATCACACCAGCGATAATCGCACGGAAACCATGCTTAGAAACAAATGCACGCTTTTCAGGTACCAATGAGCCCAGTCCGCCAATCAACATCGCCATACTTGAGATGTTTGCAAAACCACACAAAGCAAACGTCACGATTGCTTGTGAGTGTTCGCTGAGTTGAGACTTCACTTCAGCAAGCTGGATGAAAGCAACGAACTCATTCACCACAATCTTATTACCAATCAGCGAGCCTGCTGTGGTTGCTTCTTGCCATGGTACACCTAATAACCAAGCGACAGGTGCGAATACATACCCTAGGATCAGCTCGAAGCTTAGTGGCGTCCCAACAAGGTCACCAATCCAACCTAGCATGCCGTTTAACATTGCAATGACACTGATGAAAGCCAATAGCGTACCACCTACCGATACAGCAATGCGTACACCCGCCATGGCACCATCGGCTAATGCTTCTACTACGTTGGTTGCACGTGGAATTTCAACTTGGCTAATGTCGATATCTGCTGCTTTATCCGTATCTTCTGGCATTAAAATTTTTGCCATCAGCAAGCCCGCAGGTGCCGACATAAACGCAGCAGCGATCAGGTAGTTAAGGTCAACGCCCAGTGACGCGTAACCAACCAACGTTCCACCAGCCACAGAAGCCAAACCACCTGTCATCACCGCAAAGAACTGCGAGTCGGTCATGTGCTTTAGGTATGGCTTTACCATCAATGGCGCTTCAATGGTGCCAACAAAAATATTCGCCGTTGCAGACAAAGACTCCGCACGACCGATACCCAGCAGCTTTTGAATACCGCCACCGATAAAGTTGATGATTCTTGGCATTACGCCAATGTGATAAAGACCTGAGATAAGGGAGGAAAAGAAAACGATGATACCCAGAACATTGATCGCAAAGGTGAAGCCCCCTGTCGCCAAATTACCGAATAAAAACGCAATGCCCTCTTGACCATAGTTGATCAAATTCGACACTACGCTGCTCACTGAATTCAGCGCATCTCGTCCTGCTGGTACATATAAAACCAACAACGCAAACAGTACCTGCAAAGCAAACGCAAACGACACTGTTCTCAGCTTTATATTTTTTCTATTTGTAGAAAGTAGCCATGCTACGAATAGTATGGCTACGATACCAATAATTGAGTTCATAAAATGAATCCGACAGAAGGGGGATATGGAAGGCACCGGATTGTATAGCGGACTCAAAATGCTGCAAGTTGAGGATGTTAACAGTGTGAAAAGTTTAAGCGCCCAATAATTGACCTTAATTATAAGGCATTGAATTATAAGAATATAAACGTTTGCTTATTTTTATTGTTTCTATATAGAAAAGATGTTTCTAGTTCTGGAAAAATTTTTGTGAAGTGAATCACCTTATGTGTCGTTCAATAACGTCATTGATCCTGTTACTTAGGAATAGAGATGTAAGGCGCTAGACGTTGATCCCAATGACAGGGGTTACCGATCTTCTGTTTGATGAAGTTAATCACTGCGGATATTTTTTTGGGCATATGTTGGCGGCTTGGATACACCGCATAAAACGGCATCGACTGGCTGGCTTTCCAGTCCGGTAACAACTGTATTAACTTACCCGTTCTAAACTCATCACCCAGTAAGTAAGTGGCAAGGTAGGCAATGCCCCAACCTGCAATAGCGGCATCCCGAACGGCTTCTGCCAGATCCACTGAATAGTTGCCCGAAACTTTTACGTTCAACTCCTGCTGATCTTTAGTAAACGCCCACCCCGTATAGTCACGCTCCCAGCTTCTGTATATAAGACAGTTGTGAGAAGACAAGTCATCCGGCTCTGTTGGCGTATCATGCTTCAATAAGTAATCTGGTGACGCCGCAACAACAAACTGGCAATCCGTCAAACGCTGCGCAATGTAGCCTTCAGGCAAATGCTCGTTGTTAGTCACCCATAAATCGAGCCCTTCGGCTAACATATCGACTTTATAGTCAAACAAATGCACCTCCACTTGAAGTTGAGGATACAGTTCGCGCAACTCTTGAATTGCGGGGATTATGTGCAAGGTACCGAATGATTGCGACAAACCAAGACGCACTAAGCCTGCCACTTCATCCCGCTGGGTTTCCATCTCTAATGTGGCACTGCTCACCGCTTGTACTACTTGCTCACAGTGATGAAAAAAGGTTTTTCCTGCCTCAGTCGGCGTAAAGCTTCGCGTAGTGCGTTGAACAAGCTTGATACCAAGAGATGCTTCCAGCTGGCTCAACTGCTTACTCACATGAGACACCGACACGCCTAAGCTCTTTGCAGCAGCCGTGAAACTTTTATGTTTAAGAAGAGCGGAGAAGATCACCATTTGTGCAGCACGTTCAGATAACACGCTTTACCTCGATTTGATTATAGGAAAAACAAAGGACTCCGAAGAGCCCTCATATTGAATACTGGATGCCAAGTGATTATTTTATAACAGCTCAGTATTTAATTCGGTCAGCCAAGTGACTCACGGCGAGTGCGAAGTAGTAAGAGCGGTTCCACTTCATCAGTACGTTGTAGTTATTGTAAACCAGATACGTACGACCATTCTCGTCGTCCGGCATGATCAACCATGCTTTGATGTCTTCATCCAGTTTTGGCAACGGGCTACCATCGTATTTTGTGATGCCAAGTTTGCTCCACTCCTGAAGGTATTTACCTTTTTCAGCCGTGCGCCCTTCTAAGCTGTGATCAATGCCTTTAGGAACTTTCACTTGGCGACCCCAAGTGTATTTGTCATCCCAGCCGGACTTGCTCAAATAGTTAGCGGTTGATGCAAACACATCGGCTTCAGATTGCCAAATGTCTTTTTTACCATCCCCGTTGCCATCAGCGGCAAAACGAAGAAAAGAGCTTGGCATAAACTGACATTGCCCCATCGCACCAGCCCATGAACCCTTAAAGTTTTCCAGTTCAATATGGCCTTGATCGAGGATCTGCAATGCCGACATGGTCTCTTTACGGAAAAACTCTTCACGACGACCTTCAAATGCCATTGTAGACAACGCGTCAATCACTTTGAAGTTACCCGTAAATTTACCAAAGTTACTTTCTACACCCCACAGCGCCACGATAAAACGAGGCTGCACACCGTACTCATCGCCTATACGCTTTAGCTCGGTGTAATGCTCTTTATAGAGTTGTCTTGCTTGCTTCACCTTCCATTCGGGCACCGCGCGAGGAATGTATTCATCCAACGTCAGTTTCTTCTCTGGTTGGTTTCGGTCCGCTTTTACTGCTCGAGGCTTGTACTCAACATTCGCAAAAGCAGCACTAATGACCTGCTCTGAGATACCTTTATCACGCGCTTCAGCACGCAGCTTATTCAAGTATTCATCGAAACCCTCGCTACTTGCAAAAGCCGAGGTACACACACCAACGCTAAGCATGGTAGCCAGTATTTTTTTCATATTGCCCTCCTTGAGCAAGGCAGAAATCCCAGATGAAAAACGATGACGTTATTCGCCTTTCTGCTGGGCTTTTTGTTCTTTGTACTTTTCTAGTAGGTTCTCCGGCGGAGGCGGAACCTGCAAAAAGAAGCCATCATTTTGCAATGAAGCCTTCACTTTTTCGATATCAACTTGTGCCAATTTACGGCCATCAAGTTTAATCGTCATAACAGCGATAGGCTTACCGAACATCTGCATTAAGGTGTCAGGAACCTGTGAAAAATCATCCTTTTTCGGAATATAGAGATAAGTACCTTCTTTTTTCGAGCTTTTATAAATAGAACAAAGCATGACACGCCTTTTATGCTGATTTAGCCGCGTTGAGTGCGGATTAGGTTGAAAACGTCAAATTCTCGCAAACTTAATAGCAAATTTGAGATTAATTCACCTATTTGCCCACGAGAGAACTTGCTGCGTCAAAGGATGAAATATAACATGACAGACCTAGTTTAAGGCAACGCTCTTTCAATAAAGGCAAGAAGTCCACGATGACCCATTCACCAGACCTTAAAGGTAGCAGTTTTACATTGTCAGTTTTACACCTTTCTGACAATGAGATCGCAAAGACTGTCGAATTTTTGCAAGAAAAAGTTTCTCAAGCACCTTCTTTTTTTGCATCCGCGCCTTTGGTAATCAATATAGCAAAAGTACAAGGCGACATTGATTTCCCTAAGCTTAAACAAGGCATCTCAGATGCTGGTTTTATTCCGGTCGGTGTAACGGGCTGTAAAGACAAGCGTGTACAAAATCTTGCTTCCGAAGCTGGCTTCGCCATTATGTCGGCAAGCAAATCACCAAGCCAGGCGCCAGCCAAAATGGCACCAACGAAAGTAGTTCGCACGCCTGTTCGATCAGGACAACAGATCTACGCGAAAGATGGTGATTTGGTGGTGTTAGCGCACGTAAGTGCTGGTGCTGAAGTCATCGCTGACGGCTCTATTCATATCCATGGCACACTTCGAGGCCGTGCGATTGCAGGCGCAAGTGGTCAGCAGGAAGCGCGTATTATTTGCCACGATTTACAAGCAGAACTGGTATCCATTGCGGGTGACTACTGGTTAAGCGATCAAATTGAAAGCGAGTACTGGCAAAAGAAAGTAATGATCAGTAAAGCCGATGAATCATTACATTTAGAAGTTCTCGCGATTTAATCTAAAAAGGAAAAAAAATGGCACGCATTATTGTAGTAACGTCTGGTAAAGGTGGCGTTGGTAAAACCACTTCAAGCGCAGCCATCGCCTCTGGTCTAGCTCTGAAGGGAAAAAAGACCGCGGTGATCGATTTTGATATCGGTTTGCGTAACCTCGACCTAATCATGGGCTGTGAGCGCCGTGTCGTGTATGACTTTGTGAACGTCATTAACGGCGAAGCGACATTAAACCAAGCGCTGATCAAAGATAAGCGCACGGACAACCTATTCATTCTTCCTGCTTCTCAAACTCGTGATAAAGACGCACTGACAAAAGATGGTGTTCAGCGCGTATTCGGCGAACTTGATGAAATGGGCTTTGATTTCATTATTTGTGATTCACCAGCAGGTATCGAACAAGGCGCATTGATGGCCTTGTACTACGCCGATGAAGCCATTGTCACAACGAACCCAGAAGTCTCTTCTGTGCGTGACTCTGACCGCATTCTCGGTATTTTAGATTCTAAGTCACTGCGTGCAGAACAAGGGCTAGAGCCAGTAAAACAACACCTGCTACTGACTCGCTACAACCCATCTCGCGTCACTCAAGGCGAAATGCTAAGCGTTGAAGACGTAGAGGAGATCTTACATATTCCACTACTGGGCGTGATTCCAGAAAGCCAAGCCGTGCTTAACGCGTCGAACAAAGGTGTACCGGTTACTTTTGACGATAACACCGATGCGGGCATGGCTTATTCTGACACCGTTGATCGCTTATTAGGCAATCAGGTTGAATTTCGTTTCCTTACTGAGGAGAAGAAAGGACTCTTTAAACGACTCTTTGGAGGCTAGACATGTCATTATTAGAATTTTTCCGCCCACAGAAGAAAACTTCTGCGAATCTAGCTAAAGAGCGTTTGCAAATCATTGTTGCTGAGCGCCGCAGCCAAAATGATCCTGCGCCTTCTTACTTACCTCAATTGAAAGAAGACATCTTGAAAGTGATCAGTAAGTACGTGGCAATTGATCCAAATATGGTTGACTTGACATTTGAGCACAAAGACGACGATATCTCAGTTCTTGAGCTCAATGTGAAGCTACCAGACGACGAGAAATAAACCACTTTTCCTCACGAGATTGAATGCTCAGATTAGAATGAAAAAGGTTGGCACCGAGGCCAACCTTTTAATCTTTTATTACTTTAATGCTTTGTTCATCTTGTCGCCGAGCAGATCCAAACGCCATCCCTGCATCAAGTCAGGCAACACTTCTGTATCGCGATCTTTTTTCCACACCCAACTGATCAGCTGATTAATCTGCTTTTTAGAAGCAAGGAACTCCGTCGCTAAGCCAGACTTCTGCGACGCCGATTTCACTATGTCTTTCATATTTTTGAAGACTTGTTTGTAACCTGGATAATCCATTAAGCGTTCAATTTTCGCTGGATACTCTTCAGAAGGTGTTTGCTTCGCTTGTTTAACAATAGCGGCAATCTTCGCGCCATGGCGGTTAATCGCTCGGATATCAATATCTTCCGCTTCCATCTTCTTAAAGTTAGTTAAGCCAAGACGAGCGACTGTTAACAGGTCACCTTCTTTGAAGATAAAGTTCAGCGCTAAATCTCGTTTGATTGCTTCACGGTAACGCCACGTCGCTAGAGGCTTTAAAATCGCCAGCTCAGAAGGTTTTAACTGCCAAGCACCTTTAATATCAAGGTAGGCATTCTCTTCATTAGTGACGCGAATGCGTTTTGAAACCAACAAATCACTTTCTTGTTGTACGGCTTCCCACCAACCTGCTTGCGTCACCTTATCGAAAAGCTTTTCGTATAACGGTAGCAAGTAATGCACGTCTGCAGCAGCATAGTCTAATTGCTTTTGTGTCAGTGGACGAGCCATCCAGTCAGTACGTGACTCACTTTTGTCGAGCTCAACACCTAAATATTCTTCCACCAGCGTTGCAAAGCCTGTTGATAGACCGTGGCCAAGAAAGGCCGCCATCAACTGAGTATCTACCATAGGGAACGGCGTACAACCAAATGCATTTTGGAAAACTTCTAAATCTTCACCGCAGGCATGCAGCACTTTTAACACGGAAGTATCTTTTAATAGCGCTACGAACGGCGTCATATCCGTTAATTCGGTCGGATCAATCAGCGAGAGGCGATTACCATCGAAAAGCTGAATCAGACCTAACTGCGGGTAGAAAGTGCGAATACGGACGAATTCGGTATCCAGCATCACTACATCTGCCTCTCGGGCGTGAATGCAAACTTCTTCTAGATCTTTGTTTTTGGTAATAATTTGATAATTCACATACTTCTCGCTATAAAAAATGCCAGCAAAACGCTGGCATTCTATCATTTTTTAAATCTCTCGACTCGACGAAATCGGCTTATGCGCTTTTCTTCGCGAGTTCAGCGTCGTTCTCTTCACGCAGAACACGACGCAAGATCTTACCGACATTGGTTTTAGGGAGGTCTTCACGGAACTCAACCAACTTAGGTACTTTGTAGCCAGTTAAGTGCTGACGACAATGCGTAATAACTTCATCTTTGGTCAAGCTCGGGTCGCGCTTCACGACGTAGATCTTCACTAATTCACCAGAGACTTCGTGCGGTTGACCAATAGCAGCCACTTCAAGGACTTTGCCGTGCAGTGCTACAACGTCTTCGATTTCGTTCGGGTAAACATTAAAGCCTGATACTAAGATCATGTCTTTCTTACGGTCAACGATGTGCAAGAAGCCTTCGTCATCGAACTTAACAATGTCGCCCGTTGATAGCCAACCGTCTTCGTTGATCGTATCTTTCGTTGCTTCAGGTCGTTGCCAGTAGCCTTGCATAACCTGAGGGCCACGAACTTGAAGTTCACCAGTTTCAGTATTCGCAAGAGCGTTGCCTTCTTCGTCCACAATGCGAACTTCCGTTGATGGCACAGGCAGACCTATCGATCCATTGTATTCAACAAGGTCATGCGGGTATGCCGCAACCAATGGAGAACACTCGGTTAGGCCGTAACCTTCTAGTAGGTAACAACCCGTGGTCTTTTGCCATCTTTCTGCTACTGAGCGCTGCACTGCCATGCCGCCGCCAACGGCTAAACGTAGGTTACTGAAATCCAACTCGTGGAAATCTTCGTTGTTGATCAAAGCATTAAATAAGGTGTTCACGCCCGTAATCGCAGTAAACGGATGCTTTTGTAGCTCTTTCACGAACCCTGGAATATCTCTAGGGTTGGTAATAAGTAGGTTACGGCCACCCATTTCGACAAACAGTAAACAGTTTACGGTAAGAGCAAATACGTGATACAGCGGTAGCGCTGTCACGACCAATTCGCGGCCTGGAGATAAAACCGGTCCGTACGCGCCTTTTGCCTGTAGAACGTTCGCAATCATGTTGCGGTGAGTCAGAATGGCACCTTTCGCGACGCCTGTCGTCCCCCCCGTATATTGCAGGAATGCAATGTCATCCCCAGACATAAACGGTTTAACGTATTGTAGACGACGACCTTTACGTAGAGCCTGACGCATTGAGATCGCACCAGGTAAATCGTACTTAGGCACCATGCCCTTAACGTACTTCACAACAAAATCGACAATCGTACCTTTCGCTCGTGGCAGCATTTGACCAAGGCTGGTTAACACCACGTGTTTAACTGGTGTTTTATCGACGATTTGTTCTAGCGTGTTCGCAAAGTTAGATACAATCACAATCGTCGTCGCACCTGAGTCATTCAATTGGTGTTCAAGTTCACGAGGAGTGTAAAGTGGGTTAACGTTTACGGCGATACAACCTGCACGCAAAATACCAAACAACGCCACTGGGTATTGCAGTAGGTTTGGCATCATCAGAGCAACACGGTCACCCTTTTGCAGTTTTAACTCGTTTTGCAGATACGCTGCGAATGCGCGACTACGCTCTTCCAATTTACGGAAGGTCATAACCGAGCCCATGTTCATGAATGCTGGTTGGTCTGCATATTTTTGTACAGACTGCTCAAACATTTCTACCAAAGACTCATATTGCTCTGGATTAATGGTTTCAGGTACGTCACTTGGATAACGTGAAAGCCATGGTTTATCCACGATGTTACTCCTCGTTTATAACTGGCTAAAAAATAGCGTCCTTTTTATTTTGAAAGCTATTACAGCACAGCGAACGTGCTTGAGCACGCAACTCTCAAACACTTGTTTAAATTTTGTTAACTACACCAAGAATTCGCGTTGCGACCTCGAGTATTTGCTCTAAATGACAGTGATGACCACCCTTGACAGAAACCACTTGCGGCGGGTTCTCTCCCCAATCAGCTTGGTTAGATGGTAAATTCTGAAATCCTTGATCGCCTAATACGATCAAATGAGGACAACGTATTTGGCTGGTAATCGAGTTAGCATGCGCTTGCGCCATTCGGTAAAGCGACGCACATTTTAACTTGGCGTCATGCCGCCAATACCATTTATCTCCTCGCTGCTCCGTTCCTCGCTCGACTATCGGCAGAAGCTGCTCAGCGGTTAATTGGTTGGCTTGCACGCGTAATTTTAACGCCAGATCGAAGGAGGCAATGGCTCGCTCTGGCTTGTTTTGCTGTCTTATTCGACTTAAAACGCCATCGCGAAGACGAGGCAAACTGTTAGTAGGATCTTCAGTAAGAGGTCCTGCTCCCTCAATTTGCACAAGAGCTTCGACCTGCTCTGGAAACGCAGCACTATAGCAACTTGCGATTAAAGCACCAAGTGAATGCCCTACTAATATCAGTCTGTTTGGTGATAATTCGTCCAACAGCTGATATAAATCGGCAATATAGTCGTGAAAGGGATAATAATTATCGTGAGATTTATGACTCGATAAACCGTGACCAAAATGATCGATGGCGAGGAGGTGTAAGTGAGGATTAAGTTGGTTCAACTGCTCCATGAGCGCTTTAAAGCTGCCCGCATTATCTAACCATCCATGAAGAAAAACGACTGACAAGTCAGCCGTTTTCTCGTTCCCTATCTCAAGGGCTGCCATTTTGCCGGCAGGAAGCTCGAATTGACGCTCATGCATCGCAGATTATTTGACCTGTTTTATCACTTTACCGTCTTGTGGGAAATCATTACGCCACATTCGGCAGTTAATCGAGTAACATGGGTAAAAGTAGGTTGGCGAGTCATACATGCGTACACGTTCTTCAATTTTCCATAAACGATACCCTTCCCCCTTAATAATCGGGAAGATGTAACCGTGCTCACCGATCTTTCCTTCTTCTTCCCCTGCTCCTTTGCCTACAACCGTCACCAAACGGCCTTCACTAAAGGCGACAGGCTCTAAATAGCCATCAAAATAGGCGACAAAACGTCCCGTAGGCTCTTCATCAATATCCGGTTTACCAGATTTACTGATTGGTAGGTTTACAATCTCTAGACGGGTTTTATCTTTAAAGTTATCCACTTTAGCGATGATTCCACCAAGGCGAACATCTTCACTCACTTGCCCCTGAGACTCAGCAAAAGCTTTATAGTCTGTAACGACCAATTCTGTGCTTGCATTTAGCTCCTCTGGCAACGAGCTACACGCAGACAAACCAACCGTAGCAAATAATGCGAGAAAAAACCGTCCAAAAACCTTCATAAACCACCTTTCAATATTAGTAACCCCAAGCAGGGGAGATCTCACACGTAAATATCGACACCAAGTAATTGAGCCAGTTCCTCTTTTTTAGCTCGATTCATGACATCCATGTACTGCTCCATTGCTTTACGTGCGCTCCCTTCAGGAAGGTCATATTGCACTTGAGCTCGGTGAATTTGGGACTCATCCACGTGTTTTATGGAGTGCGCCACAGCGTTAGCAACCTTTGAAGGCTGACCTACAGGCTGCTTTGTTTGTGATTTATCTACCTGCTTCTTTTTGCTGACTTTATTAGTGCGATTTGCACCGGGAATCAAAGAAGGAGGCAAGCCATTAATCGACGCCATAGCACTCCATAAAAATACAGGGCAAACGCCCTGCTTTTTGTCAGGTTAATGAAAAACGGACTATTCGCGACCAGGAAGTTTTTTCCATGTCACATTATCGCGTAGATAAACTGGGCTAGAATCTTCTACCGGCACAGTATTACCCTTTTTAAATTCTTGTTCAGCAAGAATCACGATGTCTTGTGAATCAGGGTACAGAACCTCACCATGCGTCAAATTAAATGGTAGGTCTGCTAATACTTCTTGGTATGCATCCCAACCAGTACCTGCTGTCGTCCACATTTTGTCGTCTGCCTGTGCTTCTTCAGTTAGACGTGCTGGTGGAATAACACACTCTTCATCAATACCAACCCATTCACCATTGTCTTGACGAGAATAGCGCGCCCAATAAATTTCACTCATACGTGCATCAATGGCCACAGCAACATTGGTCACACCATGTAAACGATGGCTACCTTGAGCCATCGCAGCCAGTGTTGAAACGCCGATCATAGGTAAGTCAGCACCGAACGCCAAACCTTGTGCGATACCAATACCGATACGAACGCCAGTAAAGCTACCTGGACCACGTCCAAACGCTAACGCATCCAGCTCTTGTAGAGTCAGGCCAGCTTCTTTGAGTACTTCATCAACCATTGGCAGTACTTTTTTGGTGTGATCGCGTGGTGCAACCGCGCTACGTGAAATCACTTGATCATTAGCCAACAACGCAACTGAACAGTTTTCAGTCGCTGTATCGATAGCAAGAATTTTTGCGCTCATTTAACTCTCTACAACTCTCATTTATTGGGTTATGCCTCAGCACTTGCGTCTGTGACAGATTGTTCTGCTTTCAGGAATGCTTTGATTCCATCTAAGTCTCGCGTCCTTGGGATAGGTGGTAGACTTCCGAGGAAAATACCACCATAGTCTCGCGTGACAAGGCGATTATCACAAATGATCAACGCACCGTGATCCTTCTGATCTCGAATTAATCGCCCGACTCCCTGCTTTAACGTAATCACTGCATCCGGGATTTGTACTTCAGCAAATGGTTCACCGCCACGTAATCGACAATCCTCGATACGGGCTTTGAGTAACGGATCGTCAGGGGCGGTAAACGGTAATTTGTCGATAATAACACAGCTCAGCGCATCACCTCTAACATCAATCCCTTCCCAGAAAGCGCCCGTCGCCACGAGTAAAGCGTTACCCAGTTCCATAAACTCCGCCAAGGTTTTCTGCTTACTCATCTCCCCTTGCATTAACACAGGCAGCTCAAGTACTTCTCGGAACTTCTCACCGAGCTCACGCATCATGCTGTGCGAGGTACATAAAAAGAAGCAGCGACCATCATTTTCTTCAATCACCGGAGCAAGCATTCGGACTAACTTATCCGCTAAGCCGTTACTGTTTGGCTCTGGCAGATACCTTGGCACACAAAGGCGCGCTTGTTTTTGATAATCAAAGGGGGACGGCAGAGAAAATTGCTTTGTAGGCTTGAGGCCAAGGCGCTCAGTAAAGTGCTTGAAGTCGCCCGATACGGCTAGAGTTGCTGACGTGAAAATCCACGCGCCTTGTTTAATCTCTATTTGCTCATGGAACTTGTCCGCGACAGAAAGAGGCGTAATGTGCAGAGCGAAATGACGAGGCGAGGTATCATACCAGTATGAGTAACCGGTAATATCGACATCACATACCCGGTCGATGCGGCCTTTGATCAAGTTGGCTCGTTCAAAGGCGGTATCCAGTAATTGACTGCGCCCTAAGGCTATTTTGAGTACATCAATCGCCAGTTCGAGGCTATCAGTTAAGCGCAACAATTCTCGCTTAATAGAGCCTGATTGCAACGCCTCACGCCAGTTGCCACGAAAGCCTGGCTCACCCAGTACAATCCGCATGTCCATTGCGCTTTGCATGAGTTTGTCACCCACTTTTTGCAATTGGCGCATATCTTTTGCTTCGGTGCGGTAGGCTATTTCAATGTCTTTGGCAAGATCATGAATTTGACGGCTTGAAACTGACTGGCCGAAATATTCGCTCGCAATATCTGGCAACTGATGAGCCTCATCAAAAATAAACACATCGGCTTCTGGAATCAGTTCGCCAAATCCTGTTTCTTTGATCGCTAAGTCAGCAAGAAATAAGTGATGGTTCACCACAACAATGTCGGAATCCATGGCTCGCTTACGCGCTTTCAATACAAAGCAATCGGTGTAGCTCGGACACTCTTTACCTAAACAGTTATCATTGGTTGAAGTGATGGTTGGAATGATCATGCTGTCTTCTGGCAGATCATCACAATCACCAAGGTCACCTATTTTGGTTTCTGATGACCAAGTACGCACTTTAACCAATTGAGTTAATAGCGTCGGGTCAGATTCATTAGTATGGCTTTCGACCATTTGGCGGCTCAAGCGATCCAAACACAGATAGTTAGAACGCCCTTTTAATAATGCCACTTGGCCATAAAAACCAAGCGCATTGACCATGAGTGGTAAGTCACGATGGTACAACTGCTCTTGCAAGTTTTTCGAGCCTGTACTGATGATCACTTTTTTACCGCTCAACAGCGCAGGGACTAGGTAGGCGAAGGTCTTACCGGTTCCGGTTCCAGCCTCTACCACCAACTGGGTTTGATCTTTGATCGCACTGCTGACGGCTTCCGCCATATCGATTTGTGGCTGACGAGCTTGAAAGCCCGGAATGGCCTTACCTAACGCGCCATCAGAGGAAAAAGTTTTTGCGATCATGCTTGGTATTGAGTTTGAAAAATTATCGAGAGTATATCAGAGGAATAGGAGTGACATCAGCCCACAATCTGGCCAGCTTGCGGCGACGCACGGATATTTTGTTGAAACCAACGTAAGAATAGATTATTTATGGTGAAACATGGCAGTACAGTTACACCCGCCTGGGAATAATAACAAATTCGTACGCTAAAATATTAATGCATGGAAGTACCTGATTTATGGAAAAGAAAACACTGTTGACCCACTGTTCTGACGCCCCGGGTCTCATCTCGAAAATTACTAATATCTGTTACAAGCACCAACTCAACATCGTTCACAATAACGAATTTGTTGATAATACCAGTGGCCACTTTTTCATGAGAACGGAGCTGGAGGGATACTTCAACGATCAAACGTTTCTTGCCGACTTGGACCAAGCTCTCCCGCAAGGTGCTAAGCGTAAATTGGTTGGCTCTCGCCGTAAGCGCATCGTCATTCTCGTCACAAAAGAAGCGCATTGTTTAGGCGATATTCTGATGAAAACCTACGATGGAAGCCTAGATGTTGAGATCGCCGCTGTGGTAGGGAATTACGACAAACTGCAAACTCTCACTGAACGCTTCGACATTCCTTACCACCACGTGACCCATGAAAACCTTAGCCGTGAAGAACACGAGCAGAAGATGTTAGAGGTGATCGACCAATACGATGCTGACTTTTTGGTGTTAGCTAAATACATGCGCGTATTGACGCCTACGTTTGTTGAGAAATACCACCACAAAATCATTAATATTCATCACAGCTTCTTACCTGCTTTTATTGGCGCTAAGCCATATCAACAAGCTTACGATCGCGGTGTGAAAATCATCGGTGCAACGGCACACTTCGTGACCAATGATTTAGATGAAGGGCCGATCATCAAGCAAGACGTAATTCCTGTCGACCATACATTCAATGCCCAAGATATGGCACAAGCGGGACGCGATGTAGAAAAGAATGTGTTGAGCAAAGCGTTGAATAAAGTCATTAACGACCACGTCTTTGTTTATGGAAATAAAACAGTGATCCTGTAATCCTTCCGCACTAGTTACAAAGAGAATGAAACCCGTCCAACTTGACGGGTTTCATCTTTTCAGGGATATCCCCCGACTCTAACCATCAAAATTAAACCGATATATTATAATTTTTTCATTTCACTACAACTATTTACTGAGAGAATGATTCCGTTTATCATTTGGTCCCTTATAATAAACCACGTTAATATTACGGAATTAAAATGAAAAAAACGTTAGTGGCTTTTCTGATTGGGCTGACTTTGCCAGCAACCACAATCGCGGATACTCTTAAGCCTGTTCAGAATGATGTATCCACTCGCATTATTGGCGGCGAGCCAGCTAATACTTCCGACTGGAAGTTTATTGCTTCACTGGTCCGTAAAGGACAGCCAACATCTATTGGTCACTTCTGTGGCGGTAGTTTCCTTGGTGGAAAATACGTATTAACTGCTGCGCACTGTGTGGAAGGTCTTAATGCGGACGATATTGATATCGCTCTTGGTCTTTATGATCAAAACAACGAGTCTCACGCGCAGCGCATCGCGGTTAACAATATCTACTCGCATACTGCATATAACAGTAATACAACGAACAATGACATCGCTCTTATCGAATTAGAACGTAATGTCGATAGCGCGACTATCGATTTGGCAACGCCAGAGCTTTTGGATAGTGTACGCGTAGGAGATAAGTTGCACGTGGCTGGATGGGGAAATACGTCCACGACAGACCGAGTATACCCAACCGTTTTACAACAAGTTGATTTGGAATACGTAGATCGAGCAACCTGCCAAAACCTATCGGGAAATTACTCTAATGTATCAGATGACGGCATTTGCGCCGGATACTATTGGGGAGGTAAAGATAGCTGCCAAGGAGATAGCGGCGGTCCGCTCATCGTTGATGATAACGGCATCAACAAATTATTAGGGGTGGTCAGTTGGGGGGATGGATGTGCTCAACCAAATGCTTATGGTGTTTATGCAAACGTCGCTCATTTTCAGCATAACGGCTGGATAGATAGTCATCGTAATACTATCAGCTACACTCAGTATCGAGATCTTCATTTCGTTGAGCGAAAAGCGCAGCAAGAGACCTTTACTATTCGTAATGACGAGGTGAACACGCCAATCAACATCACGGGCGTTACCCTAACAAGCGGAATCAGCCTCGCCAAAAATACCTGTACTGCGACACTGGCACCATCTCAGAGCTGTCAAATTACGGTAGGCTACTACCCAAGCTACTCGCACTCAGTTGAAACGATTGAAGTCTCTACTGATCATCCGAAACTATCTAAACTTTCGACTACCTTAATATATAGTGGTATTGATAAAGCAAGCAGCTCATTGAGCAGTGCCGTTACGCTA
Organism: Vibrio sp. JZG10; assembly: GCF_054064075.1. Classification (NCBI taxonomy): domain Bacteria; kingdom Pseudomonadati; phylum Pseudomonadota; class Gammaproteobacteria; order Vibrionales; family Vibrionaceae; genus Vibrio; species Vibrio sp. JZG10. The sequence continues at coordinate 8,095 of NZ_JBSUGE010000019.1, read as the reverse complement.
GCTGGCGCAAACGTGTACACCAATGAACACGCTTGGACCACTGAAAATGGTGAACTTCAGTCAGCAGAAATGGGAATGTCTACTGGTGCATCCATCTTGCATTTAACCGATCTTCCAAAAGGCAAACTATCAATGGACTTTAAAGTCTTGTCAGATGGTTTCGATGTTTTTGTCGTTTACGTCAATGGCCAAGAGTATGACTACACTCGCCAGCTTCTTGAGTACAATGAACTTTCTATCGATCTTTACCGGAAGTCAAACACGGTTACTTTTGCTTATCTGAAAAACTACGAGTTTAGCGGTGGTTACAACGCGCAAGCTTATATTCGCAATATCAAGATGTCAGTTAGTTCAGATAACACTAGCGAGAGCAGCGTAACAAAAACATCGAGTTCAGGCGGTAGCTTCTCGATTAGCCTCTTGATGTTGCTAGCTGCAGGTCCTTTCCTGCGTCGCAAAAAAGGATAACAAGATGCAATATATACTCAAAACAATGCTGCTTGGTTTGAGCTCAATCAGCTTAGTCGCTTGCTCGGCAAATACAGAAATGCAGCAAGGTCAAGAGTCTGAACATCAAGCCATCATGGTTGAAGCGTATCGAACTAGCGATAGTCAAATTTCATTTATCGCCGAGTCTAATGGCTGCAGTAAGAACGATGACTTTAGCTTAAAAATAGAGCAAAACTCTTCAACGGAAGCCCTGCTCACAATCGTCAGGAACAAAGTGGATCATTGTAAACGAATGCCGTTTCCAAAGACTTTCACACTAACTCTAGACGAAGAGTTGAAAGGCAAAAAGCTTTCCATTACCAACCCAAAAAGCAAGTCACCGGCTAAATAGTGATTCGCTTACGAAAGGGAGCCTCGGCTCCCTTTTTGCCTCTCGCAACTCAGAAATTTCACTCTAGCGTTTTACGCCTGCTCAGACTCCACAATACGCTTAAGTGAATGCGGGTGCAGCTTGATACAAATGCCTTGGTACTTAAACGCCACGGTTGGGTTGTTCAAGCGTTCGCCTTCCCCTTTCGGGCTCGACAATTTGATCTTCACACCCAGCTCTTTTAACTCATCAAAACGCGCGCCAAACGCTGGGTAAGTGTGTTTCAAATCAGCAAGAAACTCATCTGCGGTTTCGGCATGAGACGGAATCACAAACTCCACATGTTCCCAGCTTTCATTTGGGTAGATTTTGCCTTCCGCAGGGTATGGCAGCTCCAGACACTCAATCTTCCAGCCACGGCTTTCCAACGCTTTGTCGAATTCGATAACGATGATTGGGCGACCGTTTATTTGCGCTTGTGAAATCACCTTACCGTATTGATTCCATGCTTCATGCGCGGCTTTCGCTGTTTCAGTATCATTAATACGCAGCGCAATATGGTCAGCTTGAGCAAAGCTCAGATCCAGTTTTAACAGGGTTGCAAGCTCTTCAATCTTCGCCATAAATGCGTCCAGATCTTGGATCATCAATTCAGGCGTTAGGCGCTTTTCAACTAGTTGAGTCGTCATTATGGCTCTCTTATGGGGCGATTTATCTCATTACTTTGAGCGCAATAGTAAACGCAAACTAAGCCACATTTCCATTCAATCGAAAAAGTAAAAATTTCGCCTATTCATCTCTGTATGAAAAGCAATAAAGTTGTTATGATTAGCCCATTTTTGTGAACTCTAACAGAGCTCGGCGTACATTTTGCCGAGTTCTTTGTCCTTGAATTGAAGGAAACGCGTGTGAATATCCAAGCACTTATTAATGACAAAGTATCTCAGGCTCTAGAAGCCGCTGGCGCACCTGCAGGCAGTCCTGCAGCCGTTCGCCAATCAGCAAAGCCACAATTTGGTGATTACCAAGCAAACGGCGTAATGGGCGTTGCTAAAAAACTGGGTACTAACCCTCGAGAATTTGCACAGAAAGTACTGGATGTTCTGGACCTAGATGGTATTGCGAGCAAAACAGAAATCGCTGGCCCTGGTTTCATCAACATTTTCCTAAGCGAAGAGTTCCTTGCGAAACAAGCCGACGCGGCGCTAGCAGACGAACGTCTTGGCGTAGCTAAAGAAGAAGCACAAACCATCGTTGCCGACTACTCTGCACCAAACGTAGCAAAAGAAATGCACGTTGGTCACCTACGTTCAACCATCATCGGTGATGCGGTAGTACGTACGCTTGAGTTCTTAGGTCACAAAGTGATCCGCGCGAACCACATCGGCGACTGGGGTACTCAGTTCGGTATGCTTATCGCAAACCTTGAGCGTGTGCAACAAGAGTCTGGCGAAGTTTCTATGGAACTTGCGGACCTTGAAGGCTTCTACCGCGAATCGAAAAAGCTGTACGATGAAGATGAAGAGTTCGCAGTAAAGGCGCGAAACTACGTGGTAAAACTGCAAAGCGGTGACGAGTACTGTGCAGAAATGTGGAAAAAACTCGTTGATGTAACCATGATCCAAAACCAGCGCAACTACGACCGTCTAAACGTGTCACTGACTCGTGACGACGTAATGGGCGAAAGCATGTACAACGACATGCTTCCTAAGATCGTTGCAGACCTAAAAGAACAAGGTCTTGCCGTTGAAGATGATGGCGCGCAAGTTGTATTCCTAGATGAATACAAGAACAAAGATGGCGAACCAATGGGCGTTATCGTTCAAAAACGCGATGGTGGTTTCCTATACACAACAACAGATATCGCATGTGCAAAATATCGTTATGAAGAGCTAAGTGCAGACCGTGTGCTTTACTTCATCGACTCACGTCAACACCAGCACCTAATGCAAGCTTGGACAATTGTTCGTAAAGCAGGCTACGTACCTGAGTCAGTATCTCTTGAGCACCACGCGTTCGGCATGATGCTGGGTAAAGACGGAAAGCCATTCAAGACTCGTGCGGGTGGTACCGTTCGTTTAGCAGATCTTCTGGATGAAGCAGAAGTTCGCGCAGCACAGCTGATCGAATCTAAAAACCCTGAACTAGATGCGGAAGAAAAAGAGAAGATCTCTAAAACAGTTGCAATGGCAGCGGTTAAATACTCTGACTTATCTAAACACCGTACGACTGACTACGTGTTCGATTGGGACAACATGTTAGCGTTTGAAGGTAACACAGCACCATACATGCAATATGCATACACTCGCGTAGCTTCTATTTTCGCTAAAGCTGGTGTTGCTATGGACGCTCTCCAAGGTGACATCAAAATCACTGATGAGAAAGAGAAAGCACTTATTGCTAAACTTATGCAGTTCGAAGAAGCGGTTCAATCTGTTGCTCGCGAAGGCCAACCACACATCATGTGTAGCTACCTATTCGAACTAGCAGGTCAGTTCTCTAGCTTCTACGAAGCGTGCCCTATCCTAGTTGCTGAAGACGAAGCAGTGAAACAAAGCCGTCTGAAACTAGCTGCGCTAACAGCGAAGACCATCAAGCAAGGTCTGTCTCTACTGGGTATCGATACTCTAGAGCGTATGTAATCCGCTTTTACGTAAGTAGCTTAAGTAGTACAAGCTAAATGATGACGAAGGTTGACGTGAAAGCGTCAACCTTTTGTTTTATCTGTCGTATACTACTTCAAACTAAAAATTAATCGGACAGCAATAATGAGTTTTGAACTTCATCCTCAATTGGCAAAAGACACTTCGGTGATTGGTCACTTCCCACTTTGCGTCGCGCTTCTTCATAAAGATAATGCTGTGCCATGGGTTATCTTGGTGCCTAAACGCGAAAATTTGAAAGAGCTACACCACTTGCCAATGCAAGAGCAACAACAGTTTTTGCTCGAATCTCAAGCGGTAAGCCAAGCACTCGAAGCGACATTCCGCCCAGACAAGTTAAACCTTGGCGCCCTAGGTAACATGGTGCCACAGCTGCACATTCACCATATCGCTCGCTTCAAAGGTGACGTAGCATGGCCGGGACCCGTTTGGGGTAACACCAAAGGTGAGTTTCGTACTAACGAAGAACAAGAAGAGATTCTTAACCGAATTCGTAATGTGTTGTCGTTAAGCTCTATCTTCCGTAAAGCGTAACCGTTCGTTATATAACTTTTAATTCAGGCAGAAAGTAAAAAGCCACATCATTGCTGATGCGGCTTTATTGTTTGTGCGCGATGGCTCATTACTCCTACTACATGGTTACGGTAAGTGACAAACCATCGTGCTTTGTGACTGCATAGCGTATTCGCGTTATATGACGAGCTTTATTTGTATCTACCAAGCGAGAAATGCGACCTTTGTTAATCCATACACTTAACATGGCGTCTGCACCGTCTTCACTCATTCCGAACTGTTTTGCTAGCTCAGATTGGGAAACCGTTCCTTTTTCGGCAATATATTGATAAAGCTCTTTTAAAATCATACGACTTGCGCCTCAAACTCGCCTTGATGTTTCTTGCCTACACGCTTGAAAACGCGGTACGTGCCAAAGAAAATCGCAATAATTGCAGCAATCCAAACGCCGCTGGTGATAGGGCTATCAGCGAAATGCATAAGCTGATGATAGAAAGTCGCACTCAAGTACGCGAGCCCCATTGTCCATACCGCTATGAAGCGCGCAAAGTTATTGCCGAATTCTCGAACATAGGCACCCATCGCAGCCACACAAGGAGTGTAAAGTAAGATAAAAATTAGGTACGCAAAAGCAGCATGACCAGAAACAAATTTCTCTTTTATGTTACCAAAGATCGATTCATCAATTTCTTGCTCCTCTGCGACTGCATGAGAATCCGCTAAATCACCGACGTCAATTCCCAGCGGATCAGAATAGCTCAGCCCTGCTAGGTTTTCAGGAATGCTCATCACCGCTTCTTCTAGGCTACCCACAAGATCAAAGTCTGCATCCTCTCCATCGGTTGGCGTAGTATATAAGCTGTTCAATGTGCCCACGACTGCCTCTTTCGCGAAGATACCAGTAATAATACCAACCGTTGCTGGCCAGTTATCCTCTTGAATACCAATTGGTGCAAACACTGGCGTCACAACCTGAGCGGCTTTTGATAGAACCGATTTATCACTGTCTTCATTACCGAATGTACCGTCAGTTCCTAGCGAGTTGAGGAAGCTCAAGATAGCAACAACCACTACGATGGTTTTACCTGCACCCAATACAAACCGCTTAAGTTTTTGCCAAGTTTTGATCACGACGTTCTGCAACGTTGGAAGCTCATAGTCAGGCATTTCCATCACCAAGCTATCACTGCTGCCAGGATACAGCGTGTGCTTGAGGAACAAACCGGTAAACACCGCGGCGACAATACCAAGTAGGTAAAGTGCAAACACAATGTTTTGACCAGAGCCTGGGAAGAAAGCGGCAGCAAATAAAGCGTACACAGGTAAGCGAGCACCACATGACATAAACGGTGCCATCGACGCAGCCAACTTGCGCTCACGCTCTTGGTCTAGCGTGCGCGTTGCCATTATTGACGGAACGTTACAGCCAAAACCAAGAACCAAAGGGACAAACGCTTTACCCGGCAAGCCGATTTTCTGCATCACTTTATCAAGCACAAACGCAGCACGTGCCATGTAACCCGAGCTCTCAAGCACAGCAAGGAATAAGTACAAACACGCTATGACCGGGATAAAGGTCGCAACTGTTTGAATACCGCCGCCTAAACCATCAGCAATCACCGTAACTAGCCATACGGGGAGGTGACCATCTAATAAGTGGTGTCCACCATCAACCAGCAATGCGCCTACACCAATGTCAAAAAAGTCGATAAATGCACTACCGATGTTAATCGAGAACATAAACATCAAGTACATAACCACAAAGAAGAATGGGATCCCAATCCACTTGTTCAAAATAAATTGGTCGAGTTTTTCAGTCACGCTACGACTTAGCTTGCCTTCGCTTCGGCGAACTTTTTTACACTGTTCATGCAGGTATGTGTACTTGGTATCCGCGACATGCAAATCGATATCCAAATCTAAAGTCGCAATGACTTCCAATACTTTGCTTCTCTCAATATCGGAAAGGCTATTGAGAACCATCGTATCTTTTTCAAGCGCACGAATAGCTAATGCACGATGGGCGACGGTTTGATCGTTAAAAAGTGCGGAAACAGTTTGAATCGCCGACTCCATCTTTTCACCGTAATGCAAAGATAGCTCTTTAAGCGCGATCCCTTGAACGATGGACTTATGAAGTTTTTCTTTAAACTCTGCAACTTGAGTTTTATTGGTTGCAGATAAACTTACTACAGGACAACCTAATGTTTTCTCAAGCTCTGAAACGTTAATCATTTGACGTTCACGTTTTAGTGCATCCATTTTGTTGAGAACAACAATCATAGGACGGCCAAGTTCGCGAAGTTGCAACGTCATATATAAGCTACGCTCTAAACTCGTAGCATCCACCACGTTGATAATGAGATCGGCAGGATGAGTTAGAACCGCACGCGATGCAATGGATTCGTCAATACTATTGCTATCATTACCACTGTCTAACGAGTAAATACCAGGAAGGTCAGTGAGCAAAAACTCGTCACCCGCATGTTTGAATTGTCCCGTTTTCTTTTCAACGGTGACGCCTGCCCAGTTACCAACTTGCTGTTTTGCGCCAGTCAAACCATTAAATAGCGTCGTTTTACCACTATTAGGATTACCTACGGTAAGCACTTGATATTGCATTACACTCGCTCCACTTCAATTTTCTGAGCAATGGTTTCTCGCAATGCGACAGACACACCACGGACTTCGACTTGTAAAGGATCGCCCATTGGAGCACGTCGAATCACTTTGACTTCTGTATTGGGAAGCAGCCCCATTACCATGAGTTTCTTTCTGATATCTGATGAAAGACCATCTAACAACCGAATCGTCACCGTATCGCCAGGATTAATCTCTGATAACTTCATAGTGGCCCTTAAGAGTATTGCTAATGAGAAATATTATTATTTAATAAGTTTAGGCTGCCAATATTACTCTCCTATAACCCTTCAATCCTTGTGTGAAATCAAAGATTTCATAAATGTTTTCATGCTTTCAAACGTCAACTCCGTAAATTTCCTCTCGTTATTTACGTCAAAATTAACAATTAAAAATCACGACCAATGAAATAAAAATGTCACAAACAAATGGTAAAGATAAAAATTTCCACACAAAACAACAGGTTAGATGACATTTAAAACTTTGTCGTTTTTCTCATATCAACATGGCGTTATTTTTATAAGAAAAATAAGTAACCTCTCGTATAGTTACTCCATCGAGAGGGCAACCTCTCAAATGAATTCCAGAGGTGGCATGGCAACATGTCACTCCGGCAGCAAGCGAAGGTGTCATTGACACCCGTGGTATAGTCCCCCCGGCTATACCACGATATTTTTTTTCATCTCTCTCTAAACTCTTTATCTTATCCACCTTTTCAGCGCAGTTCTGTTTTCACGAATTTCGCATACCCCCACTACTCAAATGAACCAACGCACTCTAGATACAAAAATACAACCATTCATCTATTTGTCGCCGTAGGTAAATCCGTCCTCTTAAGCCATGTATGGTTATAGCTAAGAACAGCGCTACTAACAGATAGAGCGTGACCGTGCTTACGTATTGAGAATGGATTTGTAGGCTAGATGTGATGAAGAAGCAATGAGAATCACTGCATTGGTAGCTCTAGAATAGTAGAGCGCTATAAGCAGCTCCCCAGTCTTTTGAATATTCACTAGGGAGTGTGTAATGAGGGTTTTTAGTTGGTTTCTTGGCTTTCTTGAGTCAAAGCAAACTTGGAAGGAGGCAAACCAAAATGCAATTTAAACTTTTGGCTAAAGTAAGAAGGATCATTAAAGCCGCAGTTAAACGCTACTTCGCTGATTTTCTCGCCCGCTAATAACTGCTCACACGCCGTTTCTAAACGAACTTCGGTTACATAATCTTTTAACGTTCTTGACGAGGCTGATTTAAAGCGCCTCTGTAAAGAGCGTTCTGACATGAACAGCATTTTAGCCGCTAAAGCAGTACCAAACTCAGGGTCATGGTAATGCTCAGCCACCAGCTGATAGACTTTTTGCAACCATTCTTTCTCTGGGGTCACTCAGGGCAAGATCATGAAAACCCCTTGTGGAATAAGGCTTGACCGAGAGCACGATTTCTACCAATTTCTACATTGAAG